>DATKWA010000124.1:0-58376 GCA_035529815.1 Occallatibacter sp.
TTTCAACTGTAAGTTGTATCGGGCCTGGCAGCGATTGCAGCTGGACCCGGGAATCCTGCGAGCCGGTCGAAACGAGGCCTGAAGTGCTGTCGGCAGTGTTTTGCTGTCTGAGCCGGCGACCACCAGGACACGGATAGACACAGCACGACTCAACCAGCTCGGGAGCGAGTAGCAGCCTTATGTGGATTGTCCGGCTTGCGCTGCGGCGGCCTTATACCTTCGTCGTCTTCGCGCTATTGATTCTTATTCTTGGTGTCTACAGCATCCTTTCGATGCCGACGGATATCTTTCCCAACATCGATATTCCCGTGGTGACGGTGGCTTGGCACTATCAAGGTCTGTCAGCGCAGGAGATCGCCGACCGGATCGTCTCCAGCAGCGAGCGTACCCTGACCACTACGGTCAACGACATCGACCACATCGAGTCGCAGTCGCTGAACGGCGTGGGCTTGATCAAAATCTTCTTCCATCCGCATGTGGATATTGGCAGCGCGGTGGCCGAGGTAACGGCGATCAGCCAGGTGCAGTTGCGCTCACTGCCTCCGGGCGCGCTGCCGCCATTCATCATCCAGTACAACGCCTCCAGCGTTCCGGTGCTTCAACTTGGGCTCTCCGGACAGGGTCTTGACGAGCAGCAGTTGAATGACCTGGCTACGAACAACATCCGCACCCAAATGGCAACGGTCGAGGGCGCCCAAGCGCCGTTTCCGTACGGCGGCAAACAGCGCCAGATTCAGGTAGACCTAAACCTAGCGGCATTGCAGGCCAAGGGGCTTTCTCCGGTGGATGTGGTGAACGCCATCTCGGCGCAGAACCTGATTGTGCCTTCCGGCACCATGAAGATAGATCGCTTCGAGTATGCGGTGGAGACCAACTCGTCTCCATCGGTGGTCAACGATTTAAACAATCTGCCCATCAAGACGGTGAACGGCGCGGTGGTCTACATCCGCGACGTGGCGCATGTGCGCGACGGGAATCCGCCGCAGACCAACATCGTGCGCGTGAACGGCCGGCGCGCAATTCTGATGAACGTGATGAAGACCGGCTCGGCCTCGACGCTGGACATCATCCGGGGGGTGCGGGAAAGGCTTGAAACAGTCAAAAACCAACTGCCACCGCAGTTGAAGATCAGCGCACTGTCGGACCAGTCGATTTTTGTGCGGGGCGCCATCGACGGGGTGGTTCGGGAGGCCATTGTGGCCGCCTGCCTGACGGCGATCATGATTCTGGTGTTTTTGGGAAGCTGGCGGTCGACCCTGATCATTGCGGTCTCGATCCCGCTTTCGATTCTCTGTTCGCTGATCGTGCTTTCGGCGTTGCACGAGACGATCAACATCATGACCCTGGGCGGCATGGCGCTGGCGGTGGGAATCCTGGTGGACGACGCGACAGTGGCCATTGAAAACATCAATCGCTATCTGGAGGAAGGCAAGGAGCTGGAACAGTCGATTCTGGATGGCTCGGCGCAGATCGCGGTTCCTGCGTTTGTTTCCACGTTATCGATCTGCATTGTGTTTGTGCCGATGTTCTTTTTGAGCGGCGTGGCTCGATATTTGTTTGTGCCCATGGCCGAGGCGGTGGTGTTTGCAATGCTGGCCAGCTATCTGCTTTCGCGGACGCTGGTGCCGACGATGGCCAAATACCTGCTGCATGAACATGACGACGCCCAGACCGCCAGGCGGAACGCGAGCCGCAATCCGTTTACGCGCTTTCAGCTGGGGTTCGAGTCCGGCTTTGAGCGGTTTCGCCACGGCTACTTTCGGCTGCTGACTCTGTGCGTGGACCACGCGGGCGTATTCCTGATTCTGTTTCTGGCGTTTACTGTTGCCTCGGTGGGACTGCTTGTTCCCTGGCTGGGCCAGGACTTTTTCCCGGCGGTGGATTCGGGGCAGTTCAAGATTCACGTTCGGGCGCATACAGGCATGCGGATTGAAGAGACGGCGGCTTTGTGCGATCACATCGACGAGACGATCCGGAGGCAGATTCCGGCTAACGAGGTGGTTACGATCCTCGATAACATCGGCCTGCCTTATTCCTCGCTGAACCTGTCGTATTCGACGTCTGCTCCGATTGGACCTTCGGATGCGGACATCCAGGTGCAGTTGAGCCGTGATCACCATCCGACAGAGGCCTATGTGGAGCAACTGCGCGGGGTGCTGGCGCGGGAGTATCCCGGGGTGATGTTCTATGTGCTGCCAGTGGACATTGTGACGCAGATTCTGGACTTCGGCCTTTCGGCGCCTATCGATATCCAGGTGATTGGGCCGAATCTCTATGGAGACCACGCGCTGGCGGAACGCATGCTGGACGAGGTACGGTATGTACCCGGCGCCACCGACGCGCATATTCAGCAGCCTTTCAACTATCCCAACTGGACTGTGAATGTTGACCGGACTCGCGCCAAGGAGATTGGGCTGACGCAGCAGAACGTTGCGCAAAGCCTGCTGATCGCGCTGAGCGGAAGCTTTCAGACGAGTCCGAGCTTCTATCTTGATCCGCGCAACGGCGTGACTTACAGCGTGGCAACCCAGGCGCCTCAATACACCATCGACTCTCTTGCCGCACTGGCGAGCCTGCCGATTACAGGATCGGGAACTGCTGCCAGCGCCGTTGGGACGGCGTCTCCGCCGACTCCGGGCACGCCAGCACCGGTGCAGGTGCTTGGCAACATCGCCAGCATTGTTCCGGGGACGGAGCTGGGCACGGTGACCCACTACGACATTGAACCGGTGATCGACATCTATGCCAACGTGGAGGGGACCGACCTGGGATCGGTTACGCGCGCGATGCAAGAGATTGTGGCTCGCCACGTGAAAGATCTTCCGCGCGGGTCGCACTTTATTCTGCGCGGGCAGAGCGACACGATGAAGAAGTCATATTTTGGACTGCTTACGGGGCTGGCCTTCTCGATTTTGCTGGTATACCTGCTGATCGTGGTGAACTTCCAGTCGTGGCTTGATCCCTTTCTGATTATCTCGGCGCTGCCGGCGGCGCTGGCCGGGATTGTGTGGTTTCTGTTCCTGACCAATACGCGGCTTAGTGTTCCGGCGCTCACGGGCGCGATTATGTGCATGGGCGTGGCCACGGCCAACTCAATTCTGGTGGTGAGCTTTGCACGGGAACAGTTGGATGTTCTTGTGGGCGACGCGCGCAATGCAGCACTGAATGCGGGATTGGTTCGCCTGCGCCCGGTGCTGATGACGGCACTTGCAATGATTATTGGCATGGTGCCGATGGCGCTTGGCCTGGGCGACGGCGGCGAGCAGAACGCGCCGCTGGGGCGCGCGGTGATTGGCGGATTGCTGCTGGCGACAGTGGCTACGCTCTTTTTTGTACCGGCGTTCTTTTCACTAGTTCACGGGCGCATCGAGCGCCACCGCAAGCTTGCCCATGGCGCGGCGCGGACAGCCACTTTCGATGAATTCGACGAGATTTCGGAGTAACTTCATATGACAAACGCATCGAATCACAACCCGCAATCGGCAGACGGCGCCGAGATGGTGCCAGAGCAGAAGGCGATTTCACCGCGCGCAGCTCTTGTTGGCGTGGCCTTGCTGTTGCTTGTGGCCCTGGTGCTGGGCGGACTGGGCATTTTGCGCCGCAGCCACGCGGACACGGTTCTGGCCGAGCGCACGCAGGAACTGGCCCCGCCCACTGTGGCTGTAGCGGTGGCCAAAACTGGCGCTCCGGTGGATAGTTTTGTGTTGCCGGGCAACGTGACTGCGTTTACTGATTCGCCTATCTATGCGCGCACCAGCGGCTACGTGACCCACTGGTACTTTGATATTGGCGCGAAAGTAAAGAAGGGCGCGCTGCTGGCGGAGATCGCAACGCCGGAACTGGATCAGCAGCTTTCGCAGGCCCGAGCCGATTTGGTTACCGCTCAGGCCAACGCCAACAACGCGCGCATCCAGGCTGAACGTTACAGCGGGCTGGTTCAGTCGAACGCCGTTTCGCGCCAGGACACGGATACGTTCGTCAATCAGGCTGCTGCAACGGCGGGCGCGGTGCGATCTGCGCAGGCAAACGTGCGGCGACTGAGCGAACTGCAGTCGTTCGAAAAAGTGTATGCGCCATTTGACGGCGTGGTGACGGCGCGCTCGATCGATACTGGCCAGTTGATTAACCAGGGGGCGGCGCAGCAAGGAACGGGACAATCGGCAAGCACGGAATTGTTCCACTTGCAGGCCGTGCAGACATTGCGCGTTTACACCAACCTGCCACAAATCTACTCGCAAAGCGTAAAGCGGGGGATGAAGGTGGACCTGACTTTTGCCGAACATGCGGGGAAGGTGTTTCAAGGCACGCTGGTGCGGACGGCCGACGCGATCGACCCGGCGAGCCGGACGCTGCTGGTTGAGATCGACGTGGACAATCGCAAGGGCGAGCTGATGCCTGGGTCTCTGGCGCAGGTGCACTTCAAGACTCCGCCCTCGGTACCGGTGTTTGTGGTGCCCTCTGCGGCGCTGATCTTCCGCAAGGAAGGTATGCGCATAGGTACTGTTGTGAGCAGCAGTGAAGGCACCAAGGCGCGACTGGTTCCCGTCACGATTGGGCAGGACGATGGCGCGACGGTGCAGATTGTGAGCGGCCTCGTTGGGACAGACAAGGTGATTCAGGATCCGCCTGACTCACTGATCGACGGCGAGCGGGTCACGGTGGTGAACCCAGACAACTCCTCCGATGCGGGGGGGCAGTAGCGATGCGGGTGTCTGAGAACGAACTCGCACGACGGGTTGCGGGCCTGGCCACGCCACTTGCGGCTCTTCTCGCGGCCTCGCTTGTGCTGGCCGGGTGCAAACCGGTGGGTCCGAACTACAAGCGTCCGGGCTATCAGGCTCCGGCGGCTTACAAGGAGACGGGCGCTGCGACCGCTGTGACTCCGCCGCCGAATCCCAAAGGAGGCGGCTGGCAGCCTGCCAACCCGTCGGACGGAATGCTGCGTGGCAAATGGTGGGAGATTTACAATGATCCGCAACTGAACAGTCTGGAAGAGCACATTGCCGCGAATAACCAGAGTTTGCGTCAGGCTCTGGAGACGTATCTGGCTGCGCGCGACCAGGTGAGCGCGGCGCGGGCGAATTTGTTTCCGACACTTTCTGGTGGGCTGGGCGCCAGCCGCGTCCGGGAGTCTGCGCACCGGCCACTGGCCTCGCCCACCAGCGGCACCACCTACAACGACCTGGCGATTGGCGGCCAGGCGAGCTGGGAGCCGGATTTCTGGGGACGCATTCGGCGCAGTGTGGAAGCGGCCCGCGTAGGCGCTCAGGCAAGCGCGGCGGACATGGCGAACGTGGACCTGAGCCTGCATGCGGAGATGGCGGCGGACTACTTTGAGCTGCGCGGCCTGGATGCGCAGACCAAGCTGCTGACGGCAACGGTCAGCGATCTGGAACACCAGCTGGACCTGACACAGAGAAGGCTTGCGGGGGGCGTGGCGACTGAAGCCGATGTGGCGCAGGCGCGCACGCAACTGGAGACGGTCCGCGCGCAACTGGTGGACATTGGCGTGGCGCGGGCGCAGTTGGAACACGCGATTGGCACGATCGCCAACTACGATCTTTCAAGCTTCAGCATTCCGGCTTCGCCGCTGGATCTTGCACTGCCAAAGGTGCCCGTGGGCGTGCCTTCGCAACTGCTGGAACGGCGGCCCGACATTGCCGCTGCCGAACGGCTGGCTGCCGCGGCCAACGAGCAGATCGGCATTGCAGTGAGCGCCTTTTATCCCACCATCAATCTGGGCGGAGCGGGCGGCTTTGAAAGCACCAACCCTGGAACGTGGATTCAGGGACCGAGTTCGCTGTGGTCGCTGGGCGCGCAGGCCACGCAACTGCTGTTCGACGCCGGTCAGCGCCGTGCGCTGACCGATCAGGCGCGCCACAACTATGAGGCACAGGCCGCGGGTTACCGGAACACTGTTTTTCTCGCCTTCAACGACGTGGAAGATCAACTGTCAGGCCTGAGGATTCTGGAGCAGGAGTCGGGGGCGGAACAGCGCGCGGTGGCATCGGCGCAGCAGTCGTTCAACCTGTCGAACGATCGCTACAAGGGCGGGGTGACGAGCTATCTTGAGGTGCTGACTGCGGAGACTACGCTGCTGGACAACCAGCGCACGGCAATTGACCTGACCACGCGGCAGTTTGTAGCCAGCGTGGGGCTGGTGCGCGCGCTGGGCGGCGGCTGGGATGTAACGCAGTTGCCGAAATAGCTGACAGCGTTTTTGCGGTGAGCTTCGTGAACGCGTGTGGCGGCACATTGGCGAGCAGCGCTGAAGCACCAGATTTCTTCTTTCCGGATTCGCCGACAAGACAAGAAGAGCGGCATTGCGTATAATTCGTGACGCCAACAAACTGTCGCCCAATGTGGGCCGATCCGCTGGGCGTGTTGCGCTGGAGGCGGTGCTGCTTCCTCAGCACCCATTCGTCGTCCGTTGTTGATTTCACCCGTTCCGATTTGTTTCCGCCGTTCCGGTCAGGTTCCGTAGTTTTGATCTACGAGAGGAGAATTTATGTTGTCGCCAGTTGTTGTAGACCCGTTCAGGAATCTCTTTGCCAAGGTGCTGGGGCCGTTTGCGGCTCTCTCCATCCTGCTGCTTGCCTCTGGGCCCGCTGCCGCGGCACAGACGCCGAAAGTCACCATCACAGGCACCGTTACGATTGTGGAGAGCGCGCAGGAGTCGGCGCCGGTGCGCCGGGCGACGCAGGATTTACAGAACGACTTCAAAAAAGTCTTCGGCCAGGCGCCCACGCTGGTGAGCAGCCTGGACAAGGCGGGTCCGGTGGCGATTCTGATTGCACAGAACCCCAATCTTCCCGAGGGGATCAAGTGCGCCACCGCAACAGACACGGAGGCCTTTGCGTTTTCAATCACTGGAGCAGGAGTTGGGCCGACACACCAACGCGTTGTGTGCCTGACCGGCGCGGACATGCGTGGAACCATTTTTGCGATTTACGAGTTTTCAGAGAAGTATCTGGGCGTGGACCCGATGTATCTGTGGACGGACAAGCAACCGGAGAAGAGGACGGCGATCACGCTGCCGAAGGATTTCGTGCACAACTATCCGAGTCCGGTCTTCAAGTATCGCGGCTTCTTTCCCAATGACGAGGACCTGCTGACGGGGTGGATTCCTGCGGGCAAGGGCGAGCACGCCGGAATTTCGCTGAAGGTGTGGGACAACATTTTTGAGACGACACTGCGTCTGAAGGGCAACATGATTGTACCGGGGACGTGGATCTTTCCGGACGACGCGCAGGTGGAGGCGGCCTCGAAGCGCGGGCTGATCGTGAACCAGCATCACGCCATTCCGCTGGGAGTGAACGTAGCGCGCTGGCCGAAGAACGTTCCCTACAATTTTTCGACACACCCGGAGATTCTGGAGCGGGCTTGGACCAATGCGGTGGCAACGTACAAGCCCGGCGAAGAGATTCTTTGGAGCGTGGGGTTGCGGGGACTGTCGGACTCGAGCTATGCATCGCTTGATCCGAGCGTGCGGAATAACGATCCGCTGCTAGGCAAGCGCGTGAGCGACGCCATCGCGGACCAGATCAAAATTGTGCGCGCTAAATATCCCAACGCGCAGTTTGTGACGGATCTGTGGCAGGAAGGCGCGCGGCTGATGAAGGAGGGCTACCTTAAGATTCCGCCGGAAGTGTCGCTGGTGTGGGCCGACACTGGCTACGGCGACATGCAAGACGGCGGCGCGGTTGCCGCCGGGCAGGGCGCGTATTTCCATGTGGCGATGATGAACGGACAGGCGAATCAGCTTTCCGAAATGGTTCCGGTCTCGGTGATTCAGTCAGAGCTGGGACGGTACATCAAGGCAGGCGCAACTTCGTATCTTTTGGTAAATACGAGCGACCTGCGGCCGGTGGCGATGACGACGCGGGCGCTGATGGAAGTGGGCTGGGGCGGAGAGCCGAAGGAGACGACGGACGCGGACGGCGCCTATTACAGGAAGTGGGCGACGGAGGAGTTTGGGGCTAAGTCGGCCGATGCGCTGGAGAAAGTTTACAAGGAATATTTTGCGGCTCCATCGCTGCGAGCGCCATTCGGACCGCCGCGGCTGAGCTCGGCCGGAAATGCCCCGCCGGCACCGGTGAACTTCAGCACGATACCAAGGGTCGATGGCGACCAGCACTATCACTCCGAGATACGGCGGCTGATTCTGAACAATCTGAGCGAAGGCCAGGTAGCTGCCGTGCCGAGCCAGTCGCCAAAGTGGACAATGCCACGCCTGATGCCGGCGCCCGATGCGGAGATTGAGAGCGCGATACTCAAGCGGGATATCAAGGACAGCGAAGAAGCGCAGCCGCGCTGGGATGCGGTTTGGAATCACGCGGTGGAGGCGGAGAAGCTAGTGGATCCGGCGCGACGCGAATATTACCAGGCCGAAGTGCTGACCATGATCACGATTAACCGCGAGAGCAATCGCGCACTGTTTGATGTAGCGAGCGCGCTGCAGGACGACGATGCCGGCCAGCACGCGAAGGCGGAGACGGAAGCAGCCGCGGCTCTGCATTCACTGGATGAGATTCGACAGTCGATGACAGCGGCGGAGTATGGCAAGTGGAAGAACTGGTATCGCGGTGACTGGCTGACGGGCGTCTATCGGACGCACGAGCTGGTGCAGGACTACGCGAACCACCTGAAGGATCCACTGGCGAAACTGCCGGCTCCGGTGTCGTGGAGCGGGTGGGAGGCTTACTTCCACATCATGGAGTATGAGGGAAATCGCTCGGTAGACGTACATTGAGCGGGCAGAATGTAATCCATGGGCGAAGGGTTCAGATTCCTTCGCCCATGGAGACGTAGGCGCGCAGGCGTTCGAGGTCGACGCGGTAGGCGCTGCGCTCGGCCTCTTCTGCGGCGAAGGGATCGGGAGGGCGGGCTTGGCCGCCGAGGCGCTCTTCCAGCTCTTCGACACGAGCGGCGAGAGCGATCAGGGCGTCAGAGAGCGGATCCTTGACGTCGTGGGGATCGGTGATGAGCACGCGCTCGCCGTTTCGATAGATGATGTGTGCGGGCACGCCGACGACGGTTGAGTTGGGCGGCACGTCAGAGAGCACGACGGAGCCTGCGCCGACGCGGGAATTTTCTCCGATAGTAATGTTGCCGAGGATGTTGGCGTTGTTGCCGATGAAGACGCCATCGCGGACGGTGGGGTGGCGCTTGCCGTGGCCTTTGCCGGTTCCGCCGAGGGTGACGCCCTGATACATGGTGACGTCGCTGCCGACGATTGCTGTTTCTCCGATTACAACGCCAGTGGCGTGATCGATGAACAGCCTGCGGCCGAGCATCGCGCCGGGATGAATATCGACGCCGGTGAAGAAGCGAGCGATCTGCGAAAGGACACGCGCGGGCAGCCGCAGCTTTGCGTTCCACAGCCTATGGGAGCCGCGATGAATCCACACCGCCCATAGGCCTGGATAGCAGAGCAATACCTCAAGGCGGGAGCGGGCGGCGGGGTCGCGCTCCATGACGGAGCTGATATCTTCGCGGATGCGGGCGATCATTGACATGGCAAAGAAGAGGATAGGACGAGCAAGATTCTCTGACAATTGAACAAGCGTGAATGGCACATGATCAGGTAGCGCCGGCGGAACGATACAGTCCCCGCCGGCGATACCGCGGAATTACGCAGTGACGGTAATGGCTTCTGGCTGGAGCGCTAGCGCCTGCTGACGAATCGGTTCGAAGAGCACGCTGGAGAGGTAGCGCTCGCCGAAGCTGGGCAGGATGACCACAATGAGCTTCCCTGCGTTCTCGGGGCGCGCCGCTACCTTGAGAGCAGCAGCTACGGCGGCGCCGGAACTGATGCCGACAAACAGGCCTTCTTCGAGCGGCAGCCGGCGGGCCATTTCGAGAGATTCATCATTGGTGACCTGGATGACTTCGTCGATGAGCTTGGTGTCGAGGATGCTGGGCACAAAGCCTGCGCCGATGCCTTGAATCTTGTGGGGTCCGGGCTTGCCGCCTGAGAGGACCGGGCTATCTGTGGGTTCAACAGCGATGGCTTTGAACGAGGGCTTCTTCGGCTTGATGTGGTTCGAGACGCCGGTGATGGTGCCGCCGGTGCCTACGCCAGAGACGAGGAAGTCCACCTTACCTTCGGTGTCGTCCCAGATTTCGGGGCCAGTGGTAAATTGATGGATCGCTGGGTTGGCGGGGTTGTCGAACTGCTGAAGGATGTAACCGTTGGGGGTATTGGCGAGGATCTCGGTGGCCTTGGCGATGGCGCCCTTCATGCCGTTGGGGCCGGGAGTGAGGACGATCTCCGCACCCAAGGCGAGCAACGTGACGCGGCGCTCCAGGCTCATGGTTTCAGGCATGGTGAGAATGATCTTGTAGCCCTTGACGGCGGCTACGAATGCGAGAGCAATTCCGGTATTGCCGCTGGTTGGCTCGATGAGAACAGTCTTGCCCGGCGTGATCTTGCCCCTTCTTTCAGCGTCATCGATCATGGCGAAGCCGATGCGGTCTTTGACGCTGGACATGGGGTTCTGGCTTTCGAGCTTGACGAGGACGGTTGCGGGCAGACCGGCAGCGATGCGGTTGAGCCGCACCAGGGGAGTGTGGCCGATGAGTTCAGTTACATTCGCGGCAATGCGCGCCATGATGATCTCCTTTTCCGGGGCCTATTGCCCAGGCTTTGTTTTGGATGTTTTTTGGGGAACGGTAGAGCGTTCAAGCGGAAAATGCGCGCGCGATGTTGGCGCACGACTGCATCGGAACTCTCACCAGGACGGAGTTAGCGACATCGATGCATACAAGTAAGGTAGACCCGGCGGGCGGGATTGGCAAGCGGAAGATGTTGTAAATTCATCGGAAGGCGCGAAGTTGCGGCTTGAATGCAGCCGGTGAAGCCTCGATTTTTCGAGATGGAGCCGCCGTGCCTGAGCGATTCTCAGCCTGTATTCCTGAGCCCGGCGGAGATGCCGCTGATGGTGGCTGCGATGGCGCGGTTGACTTCGGGGGTGTCTTCGCCGGCGCGCTTGCGGCGCAGCATGTCGACCTGGATGAGGTGCATGGGATCGACGTAGGGGTTGCGCAGCTTGATGGAGTGGGCCAGCACCTGATTGGTCTGAAGTAATTCGGTCTGGTGAAGGACGGCCAGAATGGCGCGTACGGTGCGATGGAATTCGGCGTCGAACATACCGTAGATGCGCTCGCGGAGTTTTGTGTCCTTGACCAGCTGCGCGTAAAGTCGCGCCGTGGCCAGATCCGCCTTTCCCAGCGCCATTTCCACATTGCGCAGCAGGTCGATGAAGAGCGGAAACTCTTTGGCCATGGTTTGGAGAAGTGCGAGCCGGTCAGTCGAGCCGGGGCGAGCGAGATCTTCGGCGAGATATTCCTGAAGAGCAAAGCCGACGCCGAACCAGGCAGGAACGAGCAAGCGCGATTGCGTCCAGCCGAAGACCCAGGGGATGGCGCGCAGGTCGGTGAGCTTCGGCGATGCGTTCCTTCGCGACGGGCGTGAGCCGATCTTGGCGTTTTCCAGTTCGCCTACCGGTGTGGACTGTTCGAAGTAGGCGAGGACGCCTGGATCTTCGAGAATGTGCTCTTTGTAGAAGCCGAAGGAGAGGTTCGACAACTCGTCGAGCGCAGCCTCCCACTCAGGCTTGAGGACGCCGGTGAAGTGGCCCTTGGGATCGCGCGCATTGGGGCGGGCGAGAGCGTCAAGCGAGGCGGCGATCATCAGTTCGAGATTGCGCTCGGCGAGGACTTCGTCGGCGTATTTGAAGTTGAGGACTTCGCCCTGCTCGGTGATGCGCAATTGACCATCGAAGGAGTCCATGGGCTGGGCGAAGATGGCGCGATGAGTAGGCCCGCCACCACGGCCAACGGTGCCGCCTCGGCCGTGGAAGAGGCGGAGCTTGATGCCAGCTTCGCGGGCCACAACGTGCAGATCGCGATGGGCGCGGAAGATTTCCCAGGTAGAGGTCAACATGCCGCCATCTTTGTTTGAGTCCGAGTAGCCGAGCATGACCTCCTGCCAGTTGTCCCAGGTGGAGATGAGCTTGCGGTAGTCGGGGCGGCTCCAGAGCTCGCGGCAGACGGCGGGAGCGTTGCGCAGGTCTTCGATGGATTCGAAGAGGGGAACGGGCATGAGGCCTGGATCGCGACCGGAGCCCTCGACCTTGACGCCGCCAAGGCGGGCAAGGCGAACTACGGCGAGCACATCGTCAACCGTTGCGGCGCCGGAGATGACGTATTGGCGAATGGCCTCGGGCGAGCCGTTATTTTTGGCCTCGGCAACCACGCGGAAAGTTTCGAGGACGCGCGCGGTATCCGCCGAGAGGCCGCTGGGCAGCGAGGGCGCCATGGTGTCGTTGATCGCCTCCTGCAGCGCAGCCTGAAGGACGCGAGCATGCTGGCGGATATCGAGCGTGTGCAGATGGAGTCCAAAGGTGCGCACCTGGAGAATGAGCGGGTCAATGAGCGTGCGGGCGATGCGGATTCCGCCGTGCGCGGCGAGCGAATTGCGCAGCACTTCGAGGTCGCCGAGAAATTCTTCAACGGAGCCATAGACGGGCAGAACCTGAGCAAGCTTGTCCTGTCCGCGCGCAAGGGTGAAAGGCATGACCGGCAAGGCTGCGCCAGCGGGGCCCGGCTGCTCGAGCGTGCGCTGGATGCGCGCTTTGACGCAGATGATGAAACGGCGGTAGTACTCGAACTCATATTGCGCGCCGAACACCTGGGCCTCTGGCGTGTGGACCTGGGCAATGTAGGCCTGAAGCCGTTGCATCAGGGCTTCGCTCACCGCGCGCTGCTGTGCGCTGGTGGTGAGCAGGTCGATGATCCCATCGAGCCGCCGCTGATAGTAGAGGAGGAGATGGCCGCGAGCGAGTTGAATGGCGTCGCGCGTGACTTCGGGCGTGACAAAGGGGTTTCCATCGCGGTCGCCACCGATCCAGGAGCCGAAGCGGAGCACCTGCGGCAGCGCGTGGGCCTCGATGTCGAGATCGTAGGCTGCGCGGAACGCCTGGGAGATTTCGCGATAGAGGCCGGGGAGGGTTTCGAAAATGGAGACGTCGTAGTAGTCGAGACCCATCTTGATTTCGTCGTAGACGGTGGGACGACGCGAGCGCACTTCGTCGGTCTGCCAGAGGCTGGTGATCTCGGCGAGGACGAGTTGTTCGAGGCGGGCGAGGTCCTGCTCGGGGACGGGGATGCGGTCGAGGCGCGCCAGAAATTCGCCGATGCGGCGGCGCTTGAACATGACCGTGCGGCGCGCTACCTCCGTTGGATGGGCAGTAAAGACGGGGACGATGAGAATGCGCTTGAGCCAGTCGATGGCTTCGTCGGCGGTAATGCCGACGCGGCGCATCTCCGAGAGCGTGCCGGCAAGCGAGCCGCGCTGGCGGCCAGCCCCGCCGCTAAGGCGCAGGGCGATGCGACGGCGCTTGCGGTGGTTGGTTTCGGCAAGGTTAATGAGCTCGAAGTAGAAGGCAAAGGCACGCGTAAGGAGGGTGGCGCGTTCGGGCGGGAGCTTGTGAACGCGCTCCAACGCTTCTGCCGCGTTGCGAGCGGCTTCTTCGGTGTTTCCTCGGGCTTCTGCATCGCGGCGGCGGATGGTGCCCTGGCGCAGGGTTTCGACTTCGGCGAATAAATCGTCACCAGCTTGCTCGCGCAATACCTCGCCCAGCAAAATGCCAAGCGAACGAACGTCGCGACGCAGGGGGGCTTCTTTCAAGTCGCCGGATTGCGCCTGCAACTCCGCCAGCCGCTGGGGCCAGCTGTCGGGTTTCCACAAAAGAGCCATCGTCTTTTGATTATGCACGATGAAAATAAGAGATCTATAGGGGTTGGATACTCTTTCGTCCCACAAGGCGAATGGCGCACAATGTCTGGATGAAGATTTCCGCCCGATTCTCTCTCTTCCTGTTCGCCAGCATCTTTGTCACTGCTCCGCTCGCCGTGAGCCAGGCCGCTGCTGCGCCTCCAACAATTGTGCGTCCACCGCGACCGCCGATGCCCACACGCGACCCACATACGCCGGGATATGTGAAGGCGACGGAGCTGCCGGACGGCACCCTGCCCAAACCGAACGAGAACGGAAACTTCATCATCGGGCCTACGCATACGCCCGCGCCAGAAATGGCGGACCCGAATCGCACACTCAACGGGACCGTCGTCGAATTCACGATGAACTCCGAGGACAGCAAGTATTTCCCCGGCATTGCGCGCGATGCGGATTCGCATCCAACGCCTGATCCGGCTAACCCGGCGCGGCTGTTGGGAATTGAAACGCATCCTGCGCCGTATGAGCGGAAAGTTGCCGTATATGTGCCCAAGGGCTATGTGCCTGGGAGAGAGATGCCCTTCATTATGGGCGCCGATGGGCCGGACCGGCTGCTGTTTATTGCATTGGATGGGCTGATTGCCGAGCACAAGCTGCCGCCGATTGTGGCCATCTCGATCCAGAATGGCGGAAACGATGCGCAAGGAAGCGAACGAGGGCTTGAGTACGACACAATGTCGGGCAAGTATGCGGAGTTTGTTGAGAACGAGGTGCTGCCGGCGGTGGAGAGCCACGCACACGTGAAGTTGACGCACGACCCGGACGGAAGGGCGACTACAGGCAACAGTTCGGGCGGCTCATGCGCGCTGGAGATGGCCTGGTACCACCCGGAGTGGTATCACCGCGTGCTCACATACTCGGGCACTTACGTGAACCAGCAGTGGCCGTGGAATCCCGAGACACCGCATGGGGCGTGGGGCTTTCACGAAGCCCTGATTCCACAGAGTCCGCGGAAACCTTTACGTATTTGGATGGAGGTGGGCGACCGCGACCTGCTGAATCCCAATGCGATGCGCGACGACATGCACGATTGGGTTGTGGCCAACGAGCACATGGCGCAGGTGCTGGCAGCGAAGCATTATCCGTATCAGTTTGTGTTCGCCCGGAACGCCGGCCACGTGGAACGCAGTGTGCGCCTGCAAACGCTGCCGGAAGCGCTGGAGTGGGTGTGGAGGGGATACAAAGCGAAGTAGCGGTTCACACTTTGCGGCGACTAACGTTACGGCGGAAACAGCTGGGGGCATGGTCGTTCACCATGCCGGCTGCCTGCATGAAAGCGTAGACGATCACCGGGCCAACGAATTTAAAGCCGCGTTTCTTCAATTGCTTCGACATTTCGACGGAGAGTGGCGATTGCGCCGGGATGGGCTCTTCTGTGCGGGTAGGCTTGCCGCCCACCATGTCCCACAGGAACGACGAGAAGTCCTGGCCGGCTTTCTGCATCTCGAGGAAGATGCGAGCTGCCTGGATGGTGGCTTCAATCTTGGCGCGCGAGCGAATGATGCCTGGGTCCTGAAGCAGACGCTCGATGTCGGCTTCGCGAAAGCGCGCGACCTTGGCGGGATCAAATCCCTTGAAGGCTTTGCGGAAGGCGTCTCGTTTGCGAAGCACGGTAATCCATGCCAGACCCGCCTGGAATCCTTCGAGCATGAGAAGTTCCCACAGCGCACGGCTGTCGCGCTCCGGCACGCCCCACTCTGTGTCGTGGTAGTCGCGCATCAGCGGATCGCTCTCTGCCCATGTGCAGCGGGATTTGATCGCTTTTGTGGCCATCAGCTCGATGGTACCCGCGGTTTGCAGATTATGCCAGAGGTCGCGCTTCCAGTTGCAGCATCAACTCTTCCCACTCTGCCGTCAGTGTGGCCAATTGGCTGCGCAGTTCTTCGGCGAGGGCGCTGAGGCGCTGGGTTTCTTCGGCGGAGACGTAGACGCCCAACTGCTCTTCGGTGTGGGCAATTGCGGCTTCGATGCGGGGCACTTCTTCTTCGAGGAAGGCGCAGCGGTCTTCCATTTGTTTTTGCTTGATGGGATTGAGACGGCGGGGGCGGTCGCCGGCCGGCGAGCTATCTTCAGGGGCTAAAGCTCCGTTACCATTTGCGCCGCTTTTCGGCACAACTGAATTCGTGCCGTGATACAAAGCATTTCCCGAGGAACCCGCCGCCTGTTGACGCGAAGGATTTCCCGAAACCTGATCGGCTGGGGTTTGATTGTTGCCGGCTCCGGCGGCTTGCGCGGCTTTCCAGCGGAGATAGTCTTCGTAATTGCCTTCGTGGCTGATGACTGTGCCGCCTTCAACTTCAAGAACGCGCGTTGCGAGGCGGTCGATGAAGTAGCGGTCGTGGGAGACGAAGACGACGGTACCCGAAAAGGCCGCCAGAGCTTCCAACAAAACATCTTTGGCGCGCATGTCGAGGTGGTTGGTGGGCTCATCGAGAAGGAGGAAGTTGGAGGGCGAAACGAGAATGCGCGCGAGGGCAAAGCGGTTGCGCTCGCCGCCGGAAAGCACGCCGAGAGGCTTGAAGACGTCGTCGCCGCGGAAGAGAAAGCAGCCGAGGAGCGAGCGCAGTTCCACTTCAGGGACTTTGAGCGCAGCGCGGCTGATGTCGTCCAACATGCGGGCGTCGCCGTCGAGGACTTTGTATTGGTCCTGGGCGAAGTATTCGCTGATGACGTTGTGGCCGAGCTTTACGACGCCCGCGGTGGGGGTTTCGTCGCCGGTGAGAAGTTTGATGAGTGTCGACTTGCCAGCGCCGTTGACGCCGACCAGCGCGACGCGATCTCCGCGCTCGATGCCGAAACGGACATTCTCAAGGACGCGCTTGGAGTCGTAGCTTTTCGAGAGACCCTCGGCCTCGACGACCATGCGGCCGGAGGGCGGTGGCTGGGGAAATTTGAAGTGGATGACAGGCTCTTCTTCGGGAATCTCGATGCGCTCGATCTTTTCCAGTTCCTTGATGCGCGACTGCACCTGTTTGGCCTTGGTGGCCTGAGCGCGGAAACGATTGATGAAGGCTTCGAGGTGCTCAATCTGCTCGCGCTGGTTGCGGTAGGCGGCCTGGAGTTGGGCGCGGCGCTCGTCTTTTTGGTTTAGGTATTTGCTGTAGTTGCCCTGATAGATGGAGAGACGCTTGTTCCATATTTCGACGGTGCGGTCGATGGTGACGTCGAGAAAATAGCGGTCGTGGGAGATGAGGATGTAGCCGAAGGGATAGTTGTGGAGGTAGTCCTCAAGCCAGTTGCGGGTTTCGAGATCGAGATGGTTGGTGGGCTCGTCGAGCAGGAGCAGGTTGGGCTTGGCGAGGAGCAGCTTGGCGAGGGCGATGCGCATCTGCCAGCCGCCGCTGAACTCATCCGTGAGGCGGGACCAGTCTTCTTTGCCAAAGCCGAGGCCGGTGAGGACGCCGCCGACCTGGGCGTCGAGCGCGTAACCGTCGAGGGCGTGAAAGCGCTCCTGCAGCATGGAGTAGCGCTCGGCAGCGGCCTCGTACTCCGGCCCCGCGTGATCGAGTTCGGAGAGTTGTCCGCCGAGGCGCTCGATCTCGTGTTCCATCTCGCGCAGGTTATCGAAGACAGTGAGGCATTCTTCAAAGACGGTGCGGCCGGTGAGCCGCAAGCCCTCCTGCGGTAGATAGCCGATGCTCATGCCGCGGGTCTGCTGCAGGTCGCCGTAGTCGAGCGACTCGATGCCTGCAAGGACCTTCATCAAAGTAGACTTGCCGGTGCCATTGGCGCCGACGAGGGCAGTTTTTTCCTTGCTGCGGATGAGCCAGTTGGCCTCAAGAAAGAGTACGCGCGGGCCGAACCGCTTACCGGCATTTTGCAGAGAGAGCATCAGGCTCTATTTTCGCAGAGAGGGCGTCCGATGCTGACGGCCGCAGCAAGGGCGGGTCCCGCGTCCGCCTCAGTCCAGGTGAAAGACCTCTTCCATGGCGGACCACCACTCGCCTTCTTTGCGGGTTGGCATGGGGCTCTGCATGGGCTCCATGATGGCCCACCACTCCTGCGTAGTTTTGTCAGCGGCCATCTTTGCCATGTCGGCGGCGTAGTCTGTGCCGTGGTATTCAAAGTAGCCATAGAGCGTGTGGTCTTTGAGATAGATCGAATAATTGCGGATGTTGCAATTGCGGATCGTATCGAGCACGCCCGGCCAGACGGCTGCGTGATATTGCTTGTATTTTTCTTCGGACTCCGGCTTGAGACCGATGACCATTCCGTAGCGCTTCATTGCGTTTCTCCTTCACAAACAACTGCTGAGCACGGCGTCTGCCCGATGCGGCGAATCGAGTTTGCGCCCTACTCCAAACTATTAAACCATCTTCGTGCTTTTGCAATGCGCTGAGCCAACTATCCCACGATGCGCGATCCTGGCAATTCTCATCGCCCGGCCATCGGCGTTATGATCGATGCGAACGAAAATTGAAGATCGCTCTGCTCTGTAATTTAAATCGGCTGGACAAAGATAAGCAGAAGTGGTTTTTGTTGTTTGACTTAACCATTTAGCTGGAAATCTGGAGGGGACATGAGCGGAAATTCTAGTGGTCGGCGCGATTTCTTGAAGCAGGCGGGAATCATGGGGTCGATGGCAATGATGGCAGGCATACCGGAAGGGGCAATGGCGCTTGGTGGTTCCGGCGCGATTATCGAGGACGCGGTAATCCCGATGCAGGCTGAGGAAGCGCCCAAGTATCACATCAAGTTTGCGGTGTGTGGCATGAGCCACGATCATATTTACGGAATGGTTGGCGCCATGACGCGCGGCGGGGGCGAACTGGTGGCGGCCTGGGGTGGCGAGCCGGACAAGATTGCCGGCTTCAAAAAGCGGTTTCCCAACGTCAAGATGGTGGAGACGCAGGACGAGATTATCAATGACCCGTCTGTGCAGTTGGTGCTTACGTCGCAGATTCCAGTGGAGCGGGCTGGAATCGCAATTCGCGCCATGAAGCACGGCAAGGATGTTCTCTCCGACAAGCCGGGACTAACCACGCTGGAACAACTGGCAGAGGTACGCAAGACGATCGCCGAAACCAAGCGTATTTATGCCATCATGTACAGCGAACTGCTGGAGGTGAAGGCGGCCGTCTACGCCGGTGTGCTGGTTCGCGAGGGCGCCATCGGTAAAGTGATTCAGACGATCAACATTGCGCCGCATCAGATTTTCCAGCACGGCGGCGATGCGGGCGGCGGATCGCAGCGGCCGGAGTGGTTCTGGCATCCGGAGCAGTACGGCGGCATTCTGTGCGACATCGGTTCGCACCAGGTGGATCAGTTTCTGTACTACACCGGTTGCAAGCAGGCAGAGGTGGTAGAGTCGCAGATTGCCAATGTGCGCCATCCGAAACGGCCGAAGTTTCAGGACTTTGGCGACATGGTACTGCGCGGCGACCGCGGCTTCGGTTACGTGCGCCTCGACTGGTTTACGCCGGATGGACTTGGTACGTGGGGCGATGGGCGGCTGTTTATCCTGGGCACCGATGGCTATATCGAAATCAGGAAGTATATCGATGTGGCTGTGAAGCACCAGGGGAATAATCTGTTCATTGTGGACGGCAAGCAGGCGCGGTACATCGACTGCAACCAGATGCCGCTGCCGTTTGGCCCGCAGTTTGTAGCGGATATTGTGAACCGGACGCATCTGGCGCAGGATCCGGATGAATGCCTGCTGGCTGCGCAACTGGTCATCGAGGCGCAGAACAAGGCGACATTCGTAACCTTGAAGGACTAGAGCAATTCCAGGTCTTCGGCGGCGGCGGACGAAACCTCGTCCCCGCGGCCGAAGACCTTTCTGCATGAACTCACGACCTGGCACACAGCGGCAATCGTCTTGTCAGCAGCCGCTCAGACTTTCCGGCAGACTTCCTGAAAGTCAGCCTCTCGCCTCCCCGAACTTCGCCTCTTCCAGCACCTCTCGAACAAGAACCTTTAGTTGCTCGCGGTCCGGAGACTGTGACTGCAACTGGAACGGTTTGCTGGCTTCGCCGAAATAGATGCTCGTGTGTGGAAATGGAATCTCAATGCCTAGCTCGTCAAACTTCTTCTTGATCCGGCGATTCATCTCCCTTCCCACTATCCACTGCTGGATTGGGGCGGTCTTGAAGCGAGCTTTAATGACGACCGCGGAGTCGGCGAATTTATCCACGCCCAGGACTTCCAGGGGAGCGAGGATCAGGTGCCGGTACTGCTCTTCCTTCATCATTTCGTCCGCAATCCCTTTCACGACTCCTACAACGTGGTCAGTATCCTCTTTGTAAGCAACCCCGATATCGAAGAGGTAGTAGGAATATCCGTGCGTCATGTTCGAAAGAGTGTTGATGGTTCCGTTGCGGAATACATGCACGGTGCCGTCGAGACCGCGCAGGACGGTCGTTCGCATATTGATGGCCTCCACGAGGCCACCGGTGCCGTTCAGGATTGCGACGTCGTTGACACGAATCTGATTCTCAAAAAGCATGAACATACCGGAGAGGACATCGTGTACGAGATTTTGAGCACCGAAGCCCACTGCGACACCAATTACGCCGGCGCCGGCAAGGATCGGCCCGATATCAAATCCGGCTTCTTTCATGGCCATGATGACGGCCACTGTCCAAATAATTACCGCAAGCGTTTTGCGTAGGATGCCGCCAAGTGTTGTCGCGCGCTTCTGCAGCTCAACGTCTTCTCCGCCACGCTGCTTGATCATTTGATCGACAATCCGCGCCCGGAGATGCGGAAGAAATCTATGAATAAGACGAGTAGAAACCCAGGCGACAATCAGAATTGCCACGATGCGGGTGAGGTGACCGGCGAGTTCGTATATCTGTTCGATGTTCAGGATTTCAATCTTCGGAAGCACTCAGCGAATCCTCCTCACGCGCGCGAAGTTGCGGCTTTGAGCCAATGTTATCTCCTCCTTTTCCGTAGGATGCTCAAAACAGCAAACGCCGCCACCTCGCCCGCGGATTCAAGCGGCGAAAAGCGCCAGTTCAGCCTCTTGACCGAAGCCCTTCTCGAGATGACTGCAAGCAACGCTGAATTTCGGGGTGCGCGGCGCATGAGGGTGCGCGCAATCTGTGGGCGATCGGGAGTTCATGCGCGTCTTCAATCATTCTGAGTCCCATGAATTGGCGACTGCGGATAGATTGTGTAAGACTGGCGAAGGAAGTGAATAAATCAGTGACACCAGAAGCGGCGCCCACCCCGAATCAGCATTTTGGAATGCAACTTAGCGATGGGCATAAGATGTACAAGGTAAATTAGTTACTGAGAAGCGGGGCCTGTAGCTCAACGGTTAGAGCAGGGGACTCATAATCCCTTGGTTGGGGGTTCAAATCCCTCCGGGCCCACCATTAACTATATTTTGAGTCATCATGTTACGCTGTCATTCAAAACTGCGATCTTGAGTCTTCTGGCGGAATGTGACCAAACTTCGGCAAACCGCAATTCCTTCGGTTGATAGCATCTCGCAATGAACTCAAGCCGTGTTGTTGATACGGTTCCATTGACTTGGCATCGACGTGCCCCAATGATGCCGCAACAGCAAATAGATTGCCTGTTGACGCCAAAGCGTGGCTTCCATAGGTATGCCGGGCGGAGTTAAGAACCACGCTGTCGCTGATGCCTGCTCTGGTTTGCAACGCCTGCAAGCCCTTGGCGATGGCCTCAATATGTTCAGATTTGGACCGCGCAGGAGGGAAGACCCAACCTTCCTTCCGCCCGGCGAAGCGAACAGCTGGAACCTCAGCCATCCGCTCTGACATGGGTACGAAGCGCCGTGACTTCTCTGTCTTCCCATAAGGGTTCCGGGCCCGTTTGTTATCAAAATCCAGTTTCTCGACCCTCATCCGGAATTTCTCAGACGGTCTCATCCCAGTGTCCTGGGCAATAACGAGGACTTCATCTCTGGACTTGGTCTGCGAAAATCTCGCGTGAGCGTGTTGAAATGTTGAGCAGGCAGGTTGCGCTACCTGGATGGTATCGAACGTGGGATACCGTGCCCTTTCCGGGTTAGGCTAAAATGCGGCAAATGCGATAAGGGATGCCGCGAAGAGATGATTGATTACTATGAATTCCTTCAGATAAGCCCCAACGCCGATAGTGAAACGATCCACCGCGTCTATAAGTATCTGGCTGCGCGCTTTCACCCGGATAACGCGAAGACGGGCGACGCGACCAAGTTTCAGGTGATCAAGGCCGCCTATGACATGCTGTCTGATCCGACCAGACGCGCCACGTACGATGCGCAACAGAAGCAGAAGCACCCCCAGCCGCTATCGACAACGGTCGACTTCATGGATCAGCTCGAAGGCGAACTGAACCGGCGGATGGCGGTGCTGGCAGTTCTCTACTATAGGCGGCGCACTCATTCGGATATGCCCGAGGTTAAACTTGCCGAGATCGAAGAACGCATGGGGTTCCCCCGTGATTACCTGGAATTCACCCTGTGGTATCTGGTGAAGAAGCACCTTGTAACCAAGTCAGACAACGCCTGCTTCTCGCTTACGGCCGAGGGCGTGGACTTTGTGGAAAAGGAGCGGGTTGCATTTCCTGTTCTGAATGGATTGCTTACGAGCAGCGCTGGCCCATCGGCCCCTTTTTCCGCGCAAATGTATGCAGAGGCCGCCGCCACTCTGACGCGAGAGCGTACGTCGGTCTACGCAACGCCGGCTCCCGCTTCCACACCGATAGTTCTGCCCACGTCCGGGGAATCGCTGGTAGAGCGGCGAGCAGTCAGAGTTGACCGGCGCGTAGGCGCACCGGATCTTCGGATCATTAAAGTGGAGAGGCGCCAAAGCACGGGTGGGCGGCGGGCAAATGCAAAAGACAGGTAGATCCCAGGCTGATTCCTGAAGAAATCCATAATCCACTGGGCTGCGGATTCAAATCCCTCCGGGTCCACCAGAATTTCCATTACGAGCTGGCGAACGGAAAAACAGCAGCACACTGGCCGCGCTGCGCTTCGACTTTTGCGCAACCTATAATCGTTTTGTGGCCGCCACGCGGCCCGATTGTCCATGCAAAGCGAGAAATATCTTGGCACGTGAGCTTTATACTGCACGTCTTTCGCGAAAAGACTGCATCTCCGAAGTGGCGCAATGCTACCACTTTGAATTTGTCATCGACGAGTTGGAGAGCTTTCCCTTTGAAGCTGGTCAATTTGTTTCTGCCGTCGCGGAGGACGACGACGGCAAGGAGCAGACGCGCGCTTATTCTTTTGCCTCGGCGGCGCACGGCAACCGCTTTGAGCTGTGCGTGAATCGGGTGAAGAAGGGTTTTTTCTCCAATCGCCTGGCGGACCTGCCCGATCTTCCTGTTGGCGACTCGATGCAGATTTACGGACCGCACGGCCAATTTGTCCTTCAGGAGCCGATCACCGACTCCATTCTGGTGGCGACGGGAACCGGGATTGCGCCCATGCGCGCCTTTGTTCAGTGGCTGTTTCCTCCTGAGAGCGGGCCGGATGCCGGCCCCGACCGCAGCAACGGCAAGCAGATCTGGCTGGTCTACGGCACCCGCTATGAGACCGACATTTACTATCGCGACGAGTTCGAGGCGCTGGCGGCGCGCAAGCCCAATTTCCATTACCTGCCCACGCTGAGCCGCGCGCAGGATAGC
This sequence comes from Occallatibacter sp., assembly GCA_035529815.1. GTDB lineage: Bacteria > Acidobacteriota > Terriglobia > Terriglobales > Acidobacteriaceae > Telmatobacter. The sequence goes on from DATKWA010000124.1 coordinate 23,393, forward strand.
TGGACCGGCTTGCGCGGCCACGTGCAGGTGCAAGTGGGCAAGATCATCGCGGAGCGCGCCGCGCAACTGGGACAGCCCCTGCAACAACCCGCCGTCGATCCGGCGATTCCGCGCAAAGATCTGCGCTTCGACATCTACGCCTACATTTGCGGACTGAACTTCATGGTCTCCAGCGTGCGCGAGCAACTGACCGGCTACGGCTGGCACCGCAAGCAGATTGTCTTCGAGAGATACGACTGATTTGCCTGGCAGAAAATCCGCCTATTGCGGTGGCGTCAGCGCGTTTCATGGCCGCTCCTCCGCACCGCCGGGGATCGAGCCTCCATCGCCGCACGAACTGCGGTTGAATTCCGTTGCGGCTCTTGGCTTGTCTCTTCGGACGACCTTGATGTGAACCTCTTCAACACAAATTCTCTCAGCAGATTGGTTCCTGCATGGTTCGCGATATCAATCAGCCCATTTGCCATGGTCAGCGTGAAACCGCGGTCGGCGGGCGGGTAATAGAGGTTTGAGAGCCCCCCCGTCGCGAAGCTCCCTAGGATGTAGGAATAGTTCGGCTGCCAACGCTTATTGTCGCCTCGCGTCATGACTGCGGCGCTGATGGCGTAAAGAGCTCGGGAGCCCGCACTTCCATTTCCCTTGTAAAAGTAGCGAGGGTCCTGATGGAAGATTGATGGGAATACTGCCTGGCTCAGCATCCTTCCCAGGAAATCGTTGGCATATGCAGCCGCGTATCGTTTGGAATAACCCTGCATGCCTTGTCCGTACCCTGCATAGTTATTGTTTCCCTGCTCGATCCCCGCGACCACGGCAACTCCGAGGAACGTAACGGGGTCCGACACAGACCGAAGGGTCAACTTGAACTTCTGCCGTGGACCCATGGGCGGCGCATTCCAGTCGTAGCTGCTGTAAAAATTGGGAAACACGCCCATAACACGCTGCTGTTCAGCAATCTGGACCTGCTCTTCGGCTAATTGCTCAGGGTCTGCTGAAACCCTCACCGTGGCGGATTCTGACACCGGCAGAATGACTTGAGGAAGAATGTGAAAGCTTCCCGCACTGAGATGTATGTTTGGAGAAACAAATGTTCCCCAGCCCGGTCCGCTGACCGCCACCTTGCAGTTGCCAGATGGCAATCCGGTAAACTTGAATTCTCCATCGGTTCCCGATTCCACGATGCGTTTATCTGCTCCGCTGGAACAGTTCAACACCACACGCGCACCCTGAACCTCTGCCCCATTCGCACTCAGCACCGTTCCAAAGATCGTGGCTGAGGCCCTTGTGCCGGCCACGGATGGACTGGATGTGTCGGAGGGCGCGCTCATGCCCGGCGCGTCGGGGAGTCCATCCTTGTGCTCCAGGCTGGTCGCTTGTTGAGCTGCCAGGATCATTGGCGCACATCCTGCGACAGCGACCATCGCCAGGGTGCAGAACCAGAATTGCTTTCCATCGCTTATCCGCAAGCGAGCGCGTCTGAGGGCTTCTTGGGGGAAAACTCTTGAACCCATTCGATCTCCAGGGAAGTTCATTGTTCCGCCGGCAAGGGAAAGGAACTGTCCATGAGCGATTCGAGCTTTGGAACAGAGAAGACCGACGTTCGATGGACGCGCCTAAACGCACTGCGTAATCGGCAGATTCCGTGAAGATTTCGTCATATGCAGATTTGAGCTGAACAGGACCGCCGATTTGGAGTTCGCCCATCAGGGATAATCCGAAGATCTCAGGGCTTTCGCTTGCGCAGGCGTCCCGGAGTCAAATGCACAGCTCAGAATCTGTAGGGCAAGGTAGAGGTCCTAGAGCCTGTTATGAACTTTCCCGTGGGCGGCGCTGGGGGCCAATTTTTCCGAGTTCAAGGAGTGAGGAGCGACGCAGACTGGACGTCTGTTAGCGACGAGGGACGCCGAAATCGGGAAAATTGGCCCCAGCCCTTCGGGTTGCGGCAAAAATTGGGCCATACTTCGTTGTCGTCCTTGCCTTGGAATAGCCAAAGTCTTCGTCCTTCGCCTCGTCTGACCCAATTTTCTCTCGCAACGCCGCCCGCGGGAAAGTTCATAACAGGCTCTAGAGATTGAACAGTTCCCTAAGACGCTTGGTTTGCGTGCGGCTTACGGGAATCTCAGTCTGGGCTTTGTCGTTCATGCGCAGCTGGTAGCTCGACTTGAACCACGGCACCACCTCGCGGATGTGGTCGATGTTCACGACAAAGCCGCGGTGGGCACGCCAGAAGTGCGCCGGGTCAAGCTGTTCGAGCAACTCTTCGAGTGTGCGGCACTTGGATTGCCCCTCGAAGGTGTGGGTGACGATGCGAATGACGCCCTCCTCGATGGCGGCGAAGCAGATATCGGCCTGGTTTACCAGCAACAGCCTGTTCTGCGCCAGAACCACCACTTTGGCCGGCTGAGGCGAACGCTCAGCTTCGTTGGGATGCTTGAGCAGGCGCAGCAGCGCTTCAAGCTGTGACTCAATTGGGGCATCGGCAACCACGCCCGGGCCCGCCGCAGTTGCTGCGCCGCCCCCGGCGATGCGGCCACGCGCCCGCTGTACCGCCTCGAGCACGCGGTTACGGTCGAAAGGCTTCAGCAGATAATCCACTGCGTTTACGTCGAAGGCGCGAACGGCGTACTGGTCGTAGGCGGTGGCAAAGACGATCTGCGGCAGCGGCCTGGCATCCGCGCTGGGAGCGCGCTCGGTAAGCTTCCTGATAACGGCGAATCCATCGAGTCCAGGCATCTGGACATCGAGGAATACGAGATCGGGATGGAGTTCTTCAATCAGCGCGACGGCCTCGATGCCGTTAGCTCCCTGGCCGACAATTTCCACGCCGCCCACGGAATCAAGCAGGTATCTGAGCTCTTCGCGGGCCAGTTTTTCGTCGTCGATGATGAGGGCGGAGATCGACATGGGGAAGTTCGATTGTAGGAAGCCAGTCGGGCCGGGTCAATAGGGGCCCCGACCTGGAGAAACTAATCGCCCAGCATGTGCAGCCTTGCCGGCCTCTGGTCCTTGGCCAGCTCGTGGCCGCAGCGGGTGCAGTACTGGTCCGTTGTGCGCACGGTGCGGAAGCAGTTGCCGCAGCTTGCCTGAAGCTGGTAGTTGCACTGCGGACAGAAATGGAAGTCACTCTGCACATGGGTGCCGCAGGCCAGGCAGCGGGTTACCTCCGGCTGGCGCAGCAGAAAATAAATTACCGCCCCAATGCCGCCCGGCATCACGAAGCACACCAGCATCCAGAACCGGGTGCTCATGCCCCGCCGCGGCGAATCTTTGCTGATGTAGCCCAGCATCAGAAAGTAGAGTGCGATGACGATGCCCCAGGACAGATTGAAGTAGATGCGGAAACCGATGGGCGGCGGCGCGTGGTGGCGCTGCTCGGGCGCAATAATCCAGAAGTAGTACTCGACCAGCACAAATGCCACGCCGGCGACCACGATCGACCAGACCGGAATCATCCGTTCGTCGTCATTCACTGCTATGGATTGCGGATCACGCATAGGCAATCCCTCCCCCAGAGGAGCTTTCTCTAGGTTCAATCTTAGAATGAGCCCTTATTGGGGTGGACGGAGGAAGGGAGAAGGAAGTTGCTTCACATGCAGCAAAATGCACTTAGTTTGGTCCAAATTTCGTTTGGTCCAGGGCTTGTGTGGTCTAGGACTTGTTCCGCGACCAGCCGGCCACCAGCGCCGCCGCCACCAGCGCTGCGCACAGGATGCATACCCAGAGGCTGCATTCCGTAGCCACGTCACCGATCATTTCGCCGCCGATCAGATCGTCGGCAACGTGCCAGACAAACGGGCCCAGCGCAAGAATCACCAGCAGAATCGAGGCCAGAGCGACGGCCCGGCCCCGCTTGCGCCCCGCCTTCTGGTCCTGCAATACGCCGAGCGAGGCCATCACCACGCGGCGTGTATTGTGGGCCACGGCGCGGTCGCGTCCAGCCTGATTGCCGGCCAGCGCCGAAAGCAGATCCTGGCTGTCGCCATCCTTAACGCCAACTCGTGGCGGTCCCGCCGCGCTCAAGGCACCCAGTTCTCCGGTCTTCACCTGGCCTCCTGGAAGTGCGCGCGGGCGCGTTCAATCTTGGGCCTGATCATGGCCATACCCCGGTAAAGTCTTGATTTTACGGTGGAAAGAGGAGACCGCGTCACCTTTGCGATCTCTTCGAGCGACAACTCCTCGTGGAAGCGCAGCACGAGCACCTCGCGGTGCAGCGTATCGAGTTCCAGCAGCGCGGAGGCAATCTTTTCGCGGTCTTCAAGGTTTGAAAAATGGTCGAACGGCGTCGGGGCGCCGTCGGTAATCTCGAACGCCATCGGCCGGTCGTCGTCGCCTCCGGTCTCGAAGAGCTCGTCCAGGCTGCTCATGGTCCGCTTCCGCCGCAAGTCGATGAGGAGATTGCGCGCGATAGTAAAGAGCCACGTCTCAAACCGCGCCTTGCCGTTGAATTGCGACCCGCGCACAAGGACGCGCATCCACACTTCCTGGAAAAGGTCCTCCGCCTGCTCGCGGTTGCCGGTCAAATACAGCAGGTAGCGCAGCAGCCGGTGCTGGTATCGGACAATCAACTCGTCCAACAGCCCGGCGTCCTGGCGTTTTAGCCCCGCCGATATGGCCAGCGTCTCCTGGCGAACCTGTTCCTCCGCCGCCGTAGCAGCGACTGGCGAAAAGAATGCACTCAAAGCCGATTGGGATTTACTGCTCATCTCAATCGATTAGACGACAAAATCGAGCCTGGAAGTACTAAAAATGAGCTCGGGACACTGAAAAGCTAATTATTTTCGATTTGAGGCGCTCTTCTCCGCCGCCCGCAGCGCATCGTCAATGGCTTTGCCCGCCCTGCGTTCCCGCGCCTCCACGGTCTCGTAATAGAAGATCCCCATCAGATGATTGCGCCGCTGGGTGGGCGTGAGAGCGTTCCAGCCCTCCTGCGCCCTGGGCTGGCGCTGGAAGGCCGCCCGCAGCACCGGCGGCGGTTCTTCCTCCCCTTCCATGGCCTGCATCAGCCGCTCGGCCATCTTTTCTGCCCGCTTCAGGCGCGTGTCAGCGCCCTTGGCGTCGCCCACCCATTTGCCGATCTCCCGGCGCATCGACGGGCTCATGGCGTCGAACCATTTCCGCAGCTTCCGGTCGCCCTTGAGTGCCTTGTCGAGCTCGGGCGGAATCAGGGTTGGCCGCTCCTCCAGATCTGGCTCAAGTCTGACGCACACCTTTGCGCCGACACGGGCTTTGGCGCCGGCCTGCATCTTCTTGTTCACCAGCAGAAAATGCCTGCCGCCCCTCGTTTCGGCGAACAGCGATGTGCGAAACGGGAATCCCTCGATCTCTCCGCGAACCCGCATCCGATTACGCTCTGGCCATGCCTTTTCGATATCGAAGGGAATCCGCGCAATAACCCACCCCAGCCCATTGCGAAGCGGCTCCAGCACTGCGGTAAATGACTTTGCGGCAGACTTGTTCATCGCTCCCTTAGCCAGCCTCAGTATGCAGGCCTGAACACGATCCATCAAGAACCATGGATCGACGTTTCCATGTGCCGATTGCCTGCGAGCCGGAGACGACGCCTCGGCCGGAGCGGGAATCCGAGGGTCGTCGATCTGCCTGCATCTTCTACACTATCCATCATGGAAGTTCTGTACGGTCTGCATGCGGTGGAAGAGGCGCTGAAGGCGGGACGGCGGCGGTTTGACCACGTGCTGGTGGCGCGGGAACGCGACGATCCGCGCATGGAGCGGCTGATGGCGCAGTGCCGCGAGGCCGGCGTGCGCGTGCGACAGGAGTCGCGCGAGCAGTTGAACATTGTGGCGCAAACGCCCTCGCATCAAGGCGTGGTGGCCTATGTGCGGCCCCAGGAGTCGCTTTCGATCGAAGATCTTTTTGACCCAGAGCCGGGCGCGAAAGCCGGCGCGGCGCGGTTATTGCTGGCGCTGGACGGCGTTGAAGATCCGCAGAATTTGGGCGCTCTGCTGCGCGTTGCAGACGGAGCGGGCGTGGATGGAGTGGTGCTGACCGAGCGCCGTTCCGCACCGCTGAGCCCGGTGGCGGTAAAGGCGAGCGCGGGAGCCTCCGAGCATCTGCGGATTGCGCGCGTCGTCAACCTTGTCCGGGCTCTGGAAGAATTGAAGCACCGGAATTTCTGGATCATCGGGCTCGACGAGCGCGGAACCTCCGACTACGACCAGTTCGACCTGACCGGCGACTGCGTTCTGGTGCTGGGCCGTGAGGGCGCGGGACTGCACGATCTGGTTCGCCGCACCTGCGACCATCTGCTGCGCATTCCCATGGCCGGCGGCGTAAGTTCGCTCAATGTTTCCGCCGCCGGAGCGGTGGTGCTCTACGAGGCCTTCCGCCAGCGCCGTACCGCCGGCCGCGCTGCTCCCGCTTCCGCCGCAGCTGCGTCAAAACCACGCAAACAGAAAGGCTTAGGCTCATGAAGTTTTCCTTCGCGCGGACAGGCTTTCTGATCGCGTTTGCCGCCTCGCTCTCCGGCACACCTTTGAGAGCGCAGAGTCACGATCTGCCGCCGCCGCCACCCCCAACGCTGCCCCCATCGGCCCAGTCCGCCCAGCCCGCAGGCAAAATCATTTTCTCCCGCTCCACCGATGAAAGCGGCGACACAACCACGCAGGCCAGCCCGGTTGCGCCGCAGCTTGCCAGCGCGCCCACGGCGACCGATGCAGAGCGCCAAGCAGTAACGTTTCTCGCTTTCGACATGGATGTGCATCTGCACACCGCCGCGCAACAGATTGCTGTTCGCGCGCTGCTGACTGTGCGCAACGACGGCAAGACGCCGTTGGCCCACATTCCGCTGCAGATTTCTTCCTCGCTCAACTGGGATCGCATTCGCATTCTGGGCCGCGACGTAGCCGCTCCCGTAGCGACGCTCAACTCCGACACCGACCACACAGGCCAGTTGCACGAAGCCGCAGTTCCGCTGACCACTCCGCTCGACCCCGGCCAGAGCATTCAGCTCGACGTGACTTACGCCGGCGCCATCGCGCAATCTGCTCAGCGATTGCTCGTGATCGGGACGCCGAAAGACATTGCGCTCCGCTCCGACTGGGATGGAATCAGCGTGCCGTTTACCGGACTGCGCGGTTTCGGCAACGTGGTCTGGTATCCCGTTTCGAGCGTGCCCGTGCTTCTCGGCGACGGCGCGCGCCTGTTCGATGAGATGGGCGAGCACAAGCTGCGCATGGCCGGCGCGCATTTCCGCATGCGGCTCACGGTCGAGTTTCCGCACGGCCACACGCCCAGCGTCGCGCTCATCAACGGGCATCCGGCTCCGCTGACCGTTACCAATGTCGACAGCGTGGGTCAGGAAATCGACGGTGTGGCCACGGCCATGGTCGAAAACTCGACACTCGGCTTTGAGGCTCCCAGTCTTTTTGTTGCTGCGCGCGCCTCTCATGCCGCCCTCAACACCACTCTGTGGACTCTGCCCATTGACGAGCCAGCGGTAGAGTCGTGGACCACGGCCATCGCCACGGTCACGCCGTTCTTGCAGGGCTGGCTTGGGCAGCGGCCCCGCGCGCAGCTCACGATTCTCGATCTGCCCGATCCGGAAGACACGCCATTTGAAACCGGCGCCATGTTGGCTACGTCGATTCGCGAACAACCGCCTGAGCAGTTGCAGAACATACTGGCCCACGCGCTGACGCACGCGTGGATGCAGTCTCCGCGCGCATGGCTTTCAGAGGGCGTGGCGCACTTCATGGGCACTCTGTGGGTTGAAAAGCAGCATGGCCGCACGCGCGCGCTCGAAGAGCTTGAGGCCTCGCGCCCGGCGCTGGCGCTGGCCGAGCCGTCGAGCCCCGGCGTCAGCGCAGGACAGCCGCTGGCCCTCGCCATTTCTCCCGTCTACTATCGCACCAAGGCCACGTATGTTTTCTGGATGCTTCGCGATGTTGTCGGCGACGCCGCTCTATCAGCCGCGCTGCGTGCCTACAATCCCAGCGATGATGTCAGCCTGGGTTATCTGCGCGACCGAGGTCCCGGCACTTTCGAGAAACTGCTTGAGCAGGCCAGCACCCGCCGCGATCTCTCCTGGTTCTTTGCCGACTGGGTGGACGCGGACAAGGGCCTGCCCGACCTGACGGTTGACAGTGTCTTTCCCGCTGCCGCGCAGGCCGGCAACTGGCTGGTCGCGGTCAACATTTCGAACGCGGGCTATGCGGCCGCGGAAGTTCCGGTGACGGTAAAGTCAGACACCAACACTGTAACCCAGCGGGTGATTGTGCCCGGTCGCGGCAAGGCTGTGCAGCGGCTCCTCGTTCTTGGCAGGCCGGTGGAGGTTCAGGTGAACGACGGCACGGTTCCGGAAACGCAGGCAAGCGTTCACATCGTGCATCTGGATGGCCCGTCGGATGGAACGCAGTTTCCGACAGCTCCAACCCAGCCGCAACAATAGAAGCAGATGCGCCCCGGAGGCAGAGTGCCACTCACCGTTCAGGAACAGTTCGGCCAGATCGATATTTATGTCTTCGATCAGATTCTGCGCGGAAATATCACCGGCGGTATGCGCGTGCTGGATGCCGGATGCGGCTTCGGGCGCAATCTGGTACATCTGCTCCGCGAGGGCTGTGTGGTCTTTGCGCTCGACGCGGATCAGGCAGCGGTCGATCACGTGCGACAGCTCTCTGCCTCGCTCTCAACCGGATTGCCGACGGAGAATTTTCAGGTTGGCCGGATTGAGAAGATGCCATTTCCGGATGGACTTGCCGATGTAGTGCTGTGCAATTCTGTGCTTCACTTCTCGCGCGACGCCGACCAGTTCCGCGCGCAGTTGTCGGAGCTATGGCGCGTGCTGCGTCCCGGCGGCATGCTTTTCTGCCGCCTTGGTTCGCGCATCGGCATGGACTTCGAGCCGATTCGCGCGAATATCTATCGAGTGGGCGACGGCTCTGAGTGGTTCCTCGTCGATGAGGACATGCTGCTTGAACTGGCAGAGGAACTGGATGCTGTTCTGGTCGATCCCCTCAAGACAACCATCGTGCAGGACTACCGCTGCATGACGACCTGGGTTTTGCGAAAGCGCACCAGTCAGGGCAGCTAGATTTTCTGCAGGTTGGCGAACTTTTCCATCAGCTTCTTCATGCCGTGGCGATTGAACATCACGGTCAGCTTGGCGTCTTCGCCGTCGCCTTCGCGCATCAGCACCGTGCCTTCGCCATACTTGGAGTGGCGCACGCGCTGGCCTTTCTTCAGATCCGCCGCACCGCGCGGCTCGGGAATGTCCATGGCCGGACGCGCCAGCGCACCCGGCTTGACGATGCCCGCCTTGCCGCCAAAGAAGCGTGCAATATTATCAATCGAGTCCGGCTTGGTGGGCGTCGGGTCTTGCACTCCCGGCGCTTCCGCACTCCTGCTCTTTTGGCTGGATTCGTTGCCGGAAGAACCTCTCGGCGTCATCCACGAGGCCACGAAGGGCTTTGATCTGGAACTCTTCTTGCCGGCGGCGGGGTTGTAAGCCTCCTGGCTCTCGTCTTCGTAGTTGTAGTGCTTCTCGCCGTCGAAGTCCCCGGAGGCTGCTCGGCGCCGGCCACTACCGTAGCCAGAGCCGTAAGCGGGCGTGGACCAGGCCGGGCTGCGGCCGCCCAGGTTCTCGATCAACTGGCTCGGAACCTCTTCGAGAAAACGCGAAGGAATGCTCTGCTCCGGCGCGTCGTTGCCGTAGCGGCGGCGGTAGTGCGCGCGCGTGAGGATGAGCGAGTTCATGGCACGCGTCATGCCGACGTAGCAGAGGCGGCGCTCTTCTTCGAGTTCCTCGGGATTGGAGAGCGTACGCGAGTGCGGAAACAGGCCCTCCTCGAGGCCCGCAAGAAACACCAGCGGAAACTCCAGGCCCTTGGCGGCGTGCAGCGTCATCAGCGTAACGCGGGCGTCAGGGTCGTACTGATCGCTGTCGGACGCTAGTGCCGCGTGGTCCAGAAATTCGGCAAGTGTCTCGCCGCGCACCTCCGCATCGTGGGCCGCATTCGCTAGTTCCTTCAGGTTCTCAATGCGGCTGAAGGCCTCCGGCGATCCCTCGGTCTCAAGCGCCTTGATGTAGCCGGTACGGTCAATGAGGAAACGGATCAACTCGGGCAGTGTTGCGGCGTCGCCGGGGGCGCGGAAGGCTGGCGTTGCTTCTGCATCGTGGCTCTCTGCCGGTTCAGATTCTGCGCCTGCCTTCTTCGGCATTACCAGAAAGGGGCGCTTGGACTTCGCGGGGAATGGAGAGAAGTTGGAGGCATCGAGCAGCGGAATCTGGTCCGCGCTACCGCCGAAGTCAAAGTTTGTGGCAGAGTCGGCGCTGGCTGCATCGGGGCTGACGGTCTCCGTAGTCGTAGCACCATACTCGAAGCCCGTGTCGGCGTCTTCGCTTTCAGCTGCATCGCCGGAAAGCTTGCCGGCAAAGTCGGGATCCATCATGGCCTGGGCGTCAACAATGACCTGGCGAAAGGTTTCGATGGCCATCAGCGCGCGCGCCGAGAGCAGTTGATTTCTGATAGCCGCGCCGAGAGCGTCCCAGGTAGACTGGCCGGTCTCCAGAGCCAGCCGCTCCAGCGTTTCCAGAGTGGTTTTGCCAATGCCGCGCGTCGGGGTGTTGATCACGCGTTGCAGCGCCATGGAGTCGTGCGGATTGCGGACCAGCCGCAGGTAGCCAAGCATGTCCCGGATCTCGGCGCGCTCATAAAAGCTGAAGCCGCCCACCATGGTGTAGCTGATGTTGTAGCGCCGCAGAGCCTCTTCCACAAGTCGCGACTGCGAGTTGGTGCGGTACAGCACAGCGCAATGCCCTGCCGCCGCCGGGTCTTGTGTCTCCGACGAGTTCGTTTGCTGGCGCAGGAAGGCCTGAATGCGGTCGGCAATGAAGAGGGCTTCGTTTTCGCCGTCCGGCGCCTCGTAGTAGCCAATGAGCGCGCCGCCCTGCCGGTCGGTCCACAGCGTCTTGCCCTTGCGGCGGAGATTGTTAGCAACCACGGCGCCGGCTGCCTCGAGAATGACCTGCGTGGAGCGGTAGTTCTGCTCAAGGCGAACGATGCGGGCGTTGGGGAAATCCTTTTCAAATTCAAGAATGTTTCGGATATCGGCGCCGCGCCAGGAATAAATGCTCTGGTCCTCGTCGCCGACGGCGCAGACGTTTTTCCGCTCGCCGGCCAGCAGCTTCATGAGCTCGTATTGCGGGCGGTTCGTGTCCTGGTACTCGTCCACAAGCAGATAGCGGTAGCGGCGCTGGTAGTGCTCGCGGGCTTCGCTTGAGACCTTAAGCAGGCGCACTGCTTCGAGCAGCAGATCGTCGAAATCGAGAGCGTTGTTCTTGCGCAGCTCGGCCTGGTAACCCTTGAAGATGTGGGCAATGCGTTCGCTGTTGGGGTCCTTCGAGGCCAGGTAATACTCCTGCGGATCGACCATGTGGTTCTTGGCCCAACTGATGCGGCCCAGCACCGTGCGCGGCGTCAGTTGCTTGGTGTCGAGTCCCATGCGGCGCATGATCTGCTTGACAATTCCCTGCTGATCGTTCTCGTCAAAGATGGCAAAGGAGCGGGTGAGGCCCTCGTTGCCCACCTTCAGGGCCTCAATGTCGCGCCGCAACATGCGCACGCAGAGCGAGTGGAAGGTCGCGATCAGGGGCTTGGCCAGCGAGGCGTGGCCCAGCAGCGTATTGACACGCTCGCCCATCTCACTGGCGGCCTTGTTGGTAAAGGTGACGGCCAGAATCGCATCGGGAGCGACACCTTTTTCCTCAATGAGCCAGGCGATGCGGCTGGTGATGACGCGGGTTTTGCCGGAGCCCGCGCCAGCAAGGATAAGTAGCGGCCCCTCGGTGGTTTCAACGGCGGCGCGCTGTTCGGGATTCAGGTTTGAGAGGAGCGGCTGCACGGCGAAGTCCAGGAGGGAAGCGTCCTTATCTAGTGTACCGTTTGGGGCCGTGGAAAGGGCAGGAAGGCAATCTGAGCCCGCTCTCTGGCTGTATTATTTCCCCATGTCCACCAAACTCCGCTGGGGTGTACTCAGCACCGCAAATATCGGTCTCAAGAAGGTTCTCCCCGCCATGCAAAAGGGAGAAAACACCACTGTGGTTGCGATTGCCTCGCGCGACCTGGCCAAAGCTCAAGCCGCGGCGGCGGCTCTCGATATTCCCACGGCCTACGGCTCGTATGAAGAGCTGCTTGCCGACCCCAATGTCGACGCCATCTACAACCCGCTGCCCAATCCATTGCACGTGCCCTGGACAATCAAAGCTGCCGAAGCCGGCAAGCATGTGCTGTGCGAAAAACCTATCAGCCTTACAGTCGCTGAGGCCAAGACGCTGCTCGATGTTCGCGCCCGCACCGGAGTGAAAATCTGTGAAGCCTTCATGATCCGCAGCGCTCCGCAGTGGCTCCGCCTGCGCGAATTGCTCGATGAGGGGCGCATCGGAGAACTGCGCTCAATCACAGGATTCTTCAGCTACTTCAACGTCAACCCGGATAACATCCGTAACAGAATGGATAGCGGCGGCGGTGGGGTTTATGACATTGGATGCTATCTCATCCATGCCTCGCGCTATGCGTTCAAGCAGGAGCCGAAGCGCGTGGTCGCGACTCTGGACCACGATCCGGTGATGGGCACAGACCGCCTCGCCTCGGGGATTCTGGAGTTTACTAGCGGCCACTCAATCTTTACGTGCAGCACGCAGTTGATTCCGTACCAGCGCATCCACTTTCTCGGCACACGCGGACGCATCGAAGTGGAGATCCCCTTCAATACTTTCCCAGACCGGCCCACGCGCCTTTTCATCGACAGCAGTGGCGACTTGACCGGAAGCGGAATCACGACGGAGACGTTTTCGGCGTGCGATCAATACACGCTGCAGGGTGAGACATTTGCCAAGGCAGTGCGCGAAAACACCGAGGTTCCCGTGCCGCTGGAAGACTCCATTGGGAATATGGCTGTGATTGAAGCCGTCTTTAGCTCCGCGCGCTCAGGCCAATGGGTAACTCCATAAGCCTGAAGTTTGAGTCGGCACAGGTGAGCGCCTACGCCGACTCAGACTTCCACCTATAGCAACCTACTTTGTGCCGGCGGCTTTCTTCTGCGCTTCCCAGCGGCGCTTGACAGCCTCGGCGATGCGCTTGCGGCCTTCAGGAGAGAGATTTCTCTTCTTCCTTTTCTTTGCAGCTTTCTTCGCGGGCTTTTGCGCAGTCGGTGTAACTGCCACCGCTGCCTTCCGGGGTCTGCCCGCCTTCTTTTTGGGTTCAACCGCGGCCATTCCGCTCAGCAACGCGCGCGCCTGTTGCAACTGGGCAATCTCACGATCGACGGATGCCAGAATTTCTGCTACTCCCATCATTCCTCCTTGGTCCAAGCCACTTTTTCGAATCTTGGCGTAGCTGACTCGCAGCCCAGAATAAGTTACTCGCCGTAACTTACGATAGACGCATGCAGATTGGTTTGCAAATGCGAATAGCTTCGCATGCGAGTGAGGAGGAGTTATTCAGTGCTTCAGTATGGCAGGCAGACTAACTAGATGCATTCAGACTAACTCGCTGCTAGCGGCATTTGGTGGGCATAATTTAATTCACAAATGCACCAGGACTTACCACCGCACTTAGCCTTCTTGAGCCAGTGAGGCGCACTCTTTCAAATCGCGGCAGAACGCGTCGACACGCGCCAGATCCGTGTCCCACGCAAACATAATGCGCGCCGCGCCGCCAATGAAGGTATAGAACTTCCATCCGCGCTCGCGAATCCGGCTCAGCACATCTTCCGTCGCGTCAAGAAATGCCGTATTGGCCTCGACAGGCCCGGCGAGCCGCACGCCCGGGATGTCCGCAATTTGCTCGGCAAAGTAGCGCGCGCATCGATTGGCGTGCGCCGCGTTGCGCAGCCATGCACCGCTTTCGAGCATGCCCACCCACGGTGCGGAGAGGAAGCGCATCTTCGAAGCCAGTTGTCCGGCCTGCTTACAGCGGTAGTCAAAATCGGTGGACAGTTTGCGATCGAAAAAAAGAACAGCCTCTCCCACGGCCATGCCATTCTTGGTACCACCGAAACACAACACATCCACGCCGCTCTTCCACGTCATTTCCGCTGGCGTAGAGCCCAGGCTCGCGCAGGCATTGGCGAAGCGCGCGCCATCCATATGCAGAGAGAGCCCGTGCGTCTTGCATTCATCCGCGATGGCCCCTAACTCCGCCAGCGAATACACGCGGCCCGTCTCGGTCGATTGCGAAAGCGTGACGGCATGCGGCTTGGGATAGTGAATATCCTGGCGCTTGGTTGCGAGTTCGTGGATTCCGGCGGGCGTAAGTTTGCCGTCGGCACTGGGAGCCACAAGCAGTTTCGATCCGTTGGAGAAAAACTCCGGCGCGCCGCACTCATCGGTTTCAACATGCGCCTGCTCGCAACAGATCACGCCGTGGTAGGACTGGCATAGCGACGCCAGCGCAAGCGAGTTCGCGGCGGTACCATTGAATACAAAATATACATCGCATTCGGTCTCGAAGAGTTCGCGAAAGGCATTTGAAGCTCTGGTCGTCCAAGGGTCGTCTCCATATGACGCAACGTGGCCCTGATTGGCATCTTCGACGGCGCGCAACGCCTCGGGACAGATGCCCGCATAGTTATCGCTTGCAAACTGCTGCACAAGTTCAGTGGAATCAATATCGGTCATTGCTGTGTCCTTTTTACGAAAGCTAATTGAATAGGAAGACAAATTCAGTATCCGCTGGTACTTTGGTCATGGCTGATCGTTGCAGGCCCATGTGCGGAGAGGCGACCTGGCGACGCACCGGCGGCCCGATAGCCCCGAAATTAACAGTTGTTCCCGGCCAAGTCCCTGGGGGATGATGGCATTTATCACGGCGTCATCCTTGCGATCCACCGACCTTTCGCGCAAATCCGTCATATTCCTCAATCTTATAACCGGCAGAATCGGTTGCATTTTTCAGGTAGAGTGCGGCAATAAATCCTGACCGACAGTTCCTACCCCAAAAGTGTCATTGATCGGATTGGTTCACTCGCTTATCGTACGTAGGTTAAAGGTTTTAGGTCTCCCCATCAGCGGTACGAACTCCAGGCTTGAACTGGGCCCCCTGAATTGCACATCTCTTTCCCTGAGGAAGATCGATGATTTTTTCACTGGTTCAAATTGCCGCCATTGTTGGTCTGGCCATTAGCTTTTACGGATGGAAGTCTGGCCTGCAACGCCGCAATGCGCAATCATGGGATTCCCTTGTGGCCCGGTTGCGACTGAATAGTATGACCCGCAGTCTGGGCGATCAATCCATTTGGAATGGCAATCTGAACGTGACGCCGGAAGAAAAGTGGCGGCTGATTCGAGGCGCTCACGGGCTCTGGACAATGTATGAGAATGCCGGCGTGATGCT
This sequence comes from Occallatibacter sp., assembly GCA_035529815.1. Classification (GTDB taxonomy): domain Bacteria; phylum Acidobacteriota; class Terriglobia; order Terriglobales; family Acidobacteriaceae; genus Telmatobacter. The sequence goes on from DATKWA010000124.1 coordinate 38,743, forward strand.
GGAGATGGCCGACTATGCAGCGCGCAACGGCGAATCGGTTGACCCTGAACTGCTCGCCACCCTGCGCAGCGATGCAATGCAAATTCGGGTATGCGTTCTCAGTGCCCTCACCAGGTATGCGTTGAGCCAGATGAACGAAGGCATCGGCGTGAATGTGACCCGCGCGGCGGCGGTGTACACCGAGATGACCGCACGGACTGCGGAACTGCTCGCGATGAATGGCCGGCAGATGGCTCCCAATTTCATGCCTGCAATGTAATGCAGAGTTCTTCTCGAATACACAAAGAGCCCCGGCCACGGCCGGGGCTCTTTGTGTATGCTCATCTCTACTCCGCGACTGCCCGCCTTGCGATCATGCCGCCGCTTCATCGCATTCTTGGTTTCATTCAAAAAGCAGAATGACGCCGCACGCAACTAGCGCTCTTCCTTCGATGCTTCCAGAAGCGAACCTTTCAGGTCCTGCCTGAATTTGCGCAGCTCGGCCGGTAACCAGTTGCGGACTGCCAGTTTGATCGCGGTGTAGAGCATGATACGGGCATCGATCCGCCAGTTCATCTCCCGAAGGTACTTCAATTGAAGTGCGACTTTTACCGGGCGAATTCTCTGAACATACTCCCGATCCGGGCTGGCGAGGCTGGAGAGTAATCGGAACTCATCGAAGTTAACCAAGGTCGCCCAATCCGTGAGCCCCGGACGAATATCGAGAATCCGCTGTCTTTCGCCCTGAAAGGTACTCGCGTAACGCCACAACTCAGGGCGCGGGCCAACCAGGCTCATATCCCCCCTGAACACGTTGTACAACTGCGGAAGCTCATCCAGTTTGGTTGCGCGCAGCAGTCTCCCCAATCCGGTGATTCTGGGATCTTCGCGCTGAATCGCGGCGCCGCCTCGCAAGTCCGAGCCGGGAACCATGGATCGGAATTTCACCATGTAGAAGGGTGCTCCAAAACGGCCTACGCGCTTGCCACGGTAGAGAATTGGCCATCCATCGAAGATCCAGATAGCGAGAGCCACGATTAACAGCACCGGAGCGCTAACGAGCAGGCCGAAAGAAGCCCCCGCCCGGTCCGTAAGTCTCTTGACCGCACTGCCGCGGGTCAAGCGTGCGGACGGCGAGGCTGTATTCAGGCTCCAACGTCTAACTTCCCGCAAATCGGCGGAGAAGTCACTTCGAGGTTCGCGAGCCATCTCACAGTCCGACATTGGTGGTCCTTTCCGATCTCATCACAATCGAGCAGTTGCTCGCCTGGCCGGGACACAATTCATTTCCACGCGAACTTCAGGGTATGGGAACCGAATGCGCCAGGCGTGCATCTAGCGATCTGTTGGCGTGCAATGGAAGCTCCGGGCCGATCATCTTCCCAGCACGATTGGACGCAGCCACCAACGCATCATTCAGGGGCTGCGAGGTGGGCTGGTAGTCCGGGATCATTTCCTTGAGGAGAAGTGCGAGGCCCTCTATATCCTGTGTTTCCACAATGCGTTTTAGCTCCTGCAGGCGCGCCCCGATTTGTCCTGGGGTTACGTCGGAAGGCGATATATAACTCTTGATCTTGTTGTGAGATGTCGGCATCAGACACTCGTCCTGCAGGTTCAATTCTTCGAACAGCTTTTCACCGGGACGCACGCCGGAAAACTGAACCTTTACGTCCCGGTCCGGCCGCAGGCCAGAGAGCAGGATCAGGTTTCTCGCCAGATCGACAATCTTCACGGGATCACCCATGTCGAGTACGAACACTTCTCCGCCCTTGCCCATAGAAAAAGCCTGCAAGACCAACTGGGACGCCTCCGGAATGGTCATGAAATACCGTGCCATCTCCGGATGAGTCACCGTCACCGGACCGCCCGCGGCAATCTGCTCCTTGAAGATGGGAACCACACTGCCATTGCTTCCCAGCACGTTGCCAAAACGCACCGCCACGAATTTGGTGCCCATCTCCTGCTGCATGGCCCGGATCACCAGTTCCGCAATTCGCTTGGTGGTGCCCATGATGCTTGTCGGCCGCACCGCCTTATCGGTCGAGATCATGACAAAGTCTTCGACTCCATGCCTGACTGCCGCGGCGGCCACGTGCCAGGTACCTAAGATGTTGTTCTCGACGGCCGCAAACACGTGCCGCTCCATCATCGGGACATGCTTGTAGGCCGCGGCGTGATAGACGATCGCAGGCCGGAACTTCTGCATGACGCGCCGCAGTGAATCGGGACGCATAATATCGCCGATCTCCGAGTGAAACGTCAGGCTCGGGAAGTCCTTCCGTAACTCCCTGTCAATTTGGAAGAGCGGGGTCTCCGCCACATCGAAGCCGATCAGCGCAAGCGGCTCGAATGGGGCTATCTGGCGGCAGATTTCCGACCCGATTGAGCCCGCGGCGCCAGTAACCATCACGACCTTCCCTTGAATGCGCTCGCGAATGGCCTTCTGATTCAGACGCACGGGCTGCCTGCCCAAAAGGTCCTCGACAGCGACATCTCTCACTTGCTTGCCCAACTCTGCGCCCTGAACCAGTTCTCCCAGACTGGGCACCATCTTGTATTCCACCTGCGCATCAAGGACGTGCTCAAGAATGCGCACCAACTGCTGTCCGGTGACCGATGGGATTGCGATCAGGATTTTCTCGATATCGTACTTCCGTACTATCTCTCTCAGGTTCTCTCCTGTTCCCAGCACTCTTATTCCGTGCAGGTTCAGGTTTGCATTGCGCGGCTCGTCATCGATCAAGCCAATCACGTCACACTTCAGAGTGTCGTTGTGCCGCAGTTCCAGAACCAGAGCGGACGCTGCGCTGCCGGCGCCGTAGATCAGCGTTCGTGTCAGCGTGCCCTCGGCATGACGCAGCAATCTCATGCTCACTGCCGCGCGCACGGCAAGCCTTCCACCCAGGGTCAGCAGGCAGGCAATCATCCACTGGAGAACGTACACCGAATGCGGAATTCCCGATGTCCCCGGCAGGAAAGAAAGGACCAAACCGCTTGCGATCGACCCCGCCGAACAGGCCAGCAGCAGACGCGCCGCGTCGTAAGTGGAGGTATACCGCCAATGCCCCCAACTGACCCGGAACACTAGAAAGGCCACCGACTGAAGAACCGCCCAGACGCACGTGGCAATCAGCATCGGATGCTTCAATCCCGCCGACAGCGTGCCGTCGAACTGCAGTCCGAACGCCACAATCGAGGAGCAGAAAAATGCCGCCAGATCCAGGCAATGCGACAGAATATGGCGCCGGATTCGATACACCGTGTCGCTATTAGAAGGCCGCGAACTTCCAGGCATTTCTCTCTCCCAATTTCGCCTTACCCTCGATCTCCTCAGTCGTAGTGCCTTGGAAGACCGGTCAATGTTACCCTCGCTGTCTATCGCCGCGTGCCACGCTTCCAGCGTGGGAATTCAAATCTGCATCGTGCATCCGGTCCGGGAACTACTTTGCTGCCGCCAGGGCGTGGAAACACGTGCTCTCATTCGTTCCAGCCGAGGCCTCAGGGATTCTCTCCAACCAGCGCGCATTCCAGAAACGGATCAGACACACGTCCCGGAAAAACTGCCTCCGCGCGAACCGGAGCCGCGACGCCGATCTTGCTTACCAGGCGCTCGAAGCGAGGGTCGCCTTTGAATATCCGCAGCATCGGATCAAAGCCGAATCCAAGACTCCAAAACGTTCCCTCGGCATAGGCTGTGTCCAGCCACGAAATCACTGCGTGGCTGCCGCTGAGCCCGATGGATGCGATGGCGAGCGCGTACCCATTGCTTTTTCGGTTTGTCTCCGCGAAGCGCGTCAGGTATGCGTGCGTGCTCCATGCTTTGCTTGTCTCGCCCAAAATTCCGTAGGCATAACCAAGAGTCCCCTGCAGCGTATGGTTCTGAGGGAACCTGGCCGCGGCCTTCTCCAGCCGGTCCAGATTAGCTTCAAGGGAGCCATCTTGAATCAGGACCAGCGCTTCGACTGTAGTCACAAGGTTTCCGTCTCCGCCCCCGGCCCTTATCTGCGCAATCAGGTCCAGAACCTGATGAAAGTCTCCGCTCAGGTAAACAATCCAGCAAAAAAATGCGCCCAGCGAGGGAACCAGCGGACTAAGCCTCCAAGCCTCCCAGCCGCGCTGGAGCGCCTCCTGCATCCTGCCTTCGGCAACATGTATTGCGGCCAGGCCGGCCAGGGCAAACGACGAGGGCCGCTTGTTCACAACCTCTTCGAACCCAACTCGCGCCTGCAGCCAGTTGCGGTGGTACAGCATATCGATCCAGGCTCGTGGGCACTTGGCGTCCAGAGGCTCGCGATCGCGTTGCGGTATCCGCCGCAACGCTTCGATTGCGCCCGGATAGGCCATCGAGCCATCCATGATTTCGTTCAGCGTGCAGAAGACCAGGGCGTTGGCCAGGCCGCTGAGTGCGACAGCATTCCGCGCATCGTCATCGATCGCCCGGCGGTAAAGGTCGGCGATCGTCTGGATGTTTCTCTCCGAACGGGTCTCCCACATGCCATCGGCTGTCGCGGTCAAGTCCCTTGAGCGCCGCTCGCCCGGCTCAATCGCCTCGTATGCTCGCCCTTGCCCTTTTCCTGGCGTCTGGGCAAGGCCGGTAAGCCAGTGTTCGATCTCTTCTTCGTAAGCGAAAACCGAGCCCTTGTGACCGCCAAAGCGATGTACAGGCAGCCCGTTGCACTCATGCCACCGCTGTACTGTCCTCAGGCTCCGGTTCAGAAAATCGGCAATTGCCTTCCATGAATCCAGCCGCTTCTTGCTCAAAGTCGTACCTGCTCCCGTGAGTTGAGCGGTTCAAAACAGGGCCTTGCCGGCAGGCGCAAAAAACGACTTCTGCCTCTACTCTTCCACCGGAAGGGCGAGGTTGAAATCACACTTCAAGAGCCGCGCCAATGCTAACGCTGACAATCCTTGATTGTTGAATCGCTGAGCAGACTGGAGAGAAGTAAAAATACAAAAATATTGCAGCTAAGTGATTTTATTCTGGCGATATTTTTCTTATTATGACACAGCGTAGCACTTTTTGACGTGAACAGGCATGAAAATTGCACGGCGGGCACGGAAATTACTTCAGTAGTTACCCCCGCAGAGTCTGCCAGTCATCCCAGGCAGGAGCACAGGATTAGAGGCAGCGCCAGTGCGAAACCGCCGATCTGGATGAAAAAACTTCAGAACGGCTGGGACAGCATGCACGTTGCGGCTCAAGGCAACCACGCTGTTAAGGTTCCCAACAAAAATCTCCACAACAGCGGAGTCTCTTGAATGAATCTATATTGCTGTAAGTTGTTGAAAGGTTTGGAGGCGCGGGCCGGGATCGAACCGGCGCATAAAGGTTTTGCAGACCTCTCCCTTACCACTTGGGTACCGCGCCTTGGCAGGGCTGTCTATTTGACGCGCTGGGCCCCTAACCGCCGTAGCCAATCCGGTTTAATCCGGAGGGCGGTTTGGAGCGGGAGACGAGATTTGAACTCGCGACCCTCGCCTTGGCAAGGCGATGCTCTACCACTGAGCTACTCCCGCGTTATTGCAATTTCGAGTATACCGGGCCGCCGATACTGGGTCAAACCGCGCCCCGTCCTCTATTTGCGGCCTTGAATTGCCGCCTTCCTGGAATGCTTTACGCAGGCTGCGCCGAGGCCACAACCGGCAGCGCCTCGCCAGCCCGCGAACCCTTTTCCTCGCCCACAATCTGGCCGTCGCGCATATACAGAATGCGGCTGGCCACGGAGGCCGCCTCAGGATTGTGCGTGATCATCAGCGTCGTCTGGCCCAGTTCGCGGTTTGAGCGCATCAGCATGTGCAGCACCGCGTCGGAGTTTTTCGTGTCCAGGTTGCCGGTGGGCTCGTCGGCCAGCACGATCGCCGGGTGCGTAATCAACGCCCGCGCAATCGCCACCCGCTGCTGCTCGCCGCCACTCAGTTCCGACGGCCGGTGCTTCAGCCGCCCCTGGATCGAGAGCATATCGCTCAGGTGGTCAAGGTACTTGAGATCCATCGGCTCCTTGCGCCCGCTGATCGTGTACGCGACCTCGATATTGCCCATGGCCGAGAGCGTGGGCAGCAGGTTGAACTTCTGGAAGACAAAGCCGATGCGATGTTTGCGCAGCTTGGTCCGCTCGCCGTCGTCGAGGGTGGCAAAGTCCACACCGTCAATGATGACGCGCCCGCTGGTAGCCCGCGTCAGCCCGCCCAGCAGGTAAAACAGCGTGGACTTGCCCGAGCCTGAGGGTCCGACAACAGCGACAAACTCGCCCTTCGCAACCGACATCGAGACGCCGCGCACCGCGGTTACTTGAAGCTTGCCCGCCTCGTAAACCTTGGTCACATTCTCGGCGAGGATGATTTCTGAAGACACTTCTGGCTGCACCCTTCGATTGTAAATGCTGGCCCCTTTTGCGCACGGCGGCCTTGGCTCTGCTCGCGCCCAGGCACCGGGATCGCCGACCAGGCATGCACAGAGCGGCGTCCCTGTCAGTCCCATCAGAAAAACCTACGCGCTCACCGTAATAATGATCGCTGTAACGGCGGCAAATCCGCGCGGGCGGCGCGATGCGGCGCCCAGTGGGATCAGGCCGCCTATTACATACCGCCCTTGCCGAGCATGATGCCGATGCCGTACGTAACCGCGCCTTCCAGTGCGCCGACTACGGTCATCTCGAAGCCCGACGACCACCACGAGCGCACAGTGATGAGCGACTTGGCGGCGCCAACAGCGAAATGGGCGATAAGGGAGATGACCGCCGCTGCGATGACGGCGTCCAGGCCCTGCATGAAGAAGAACGGGATGATGGGGATGACGGCGCCGACGGCGGTCGAGAGCGCGCCGGACAAGGCCGAAACCATGGGGTTCGAGAGCGACTCTTCCGATGAGCCGAGCCGCTCGCTGGACAAGGCGCGCAGCAGTTGATCGGGGTCGTTGGCAATGTGGCTCACCATGTTCAGGGCGTCGGCCTCGGGCAGGCCCTTCACCTGGTAGTAGAGCGAGAGCAGTTCGCGCGCTTCGGGTCCATTCATCGCGATGGCTTCGCGCTCTCTCGCCACCTCTGCCTCGTAAATTTCGCGCTCGCTCTTGGCGGCGAGATACGCCCCCGAACCCATGGAAAGGGCGGAGGCGATCATGCCGGAGATGCCCGCAAGAAGAACGTACTTGGCTTCGCCGGCCGTTGCGCCCGAAACGCCAGAGACGATGCCGAAGATCGCGCCAAGCCCGTCGTTCACGCCGTAAATCGCGTCGCCGATCCACGCGCCAGGCTGCTTGCGGCCGTTGTTTCGTTTGGCCAGCATCTCTTCCAGAACCGCCTTGGCTTCAATTTTGGGCGCTCCGGCCGGTGCCGTGTAGTGGCCGCGCAACAGCGACCCCAACTCGCGGTAGTGATCTTTTTCGTCCTCGATCACGTGGTCGAGAATCGCCATGGACCCCTCGTCGCCAAGGGCTTTGAGTTGCTCGCCGTAGTTCGCAATATGGCGGCTTTCCTCAATTTCCAGCCGGCGCAGCGCCATGCGGATGCCGCCGGCGCGGTTGGCCAGCGAATCGGCTTCGCCGCCGGGGCTGCCGCGATACTCGGGCTCGGGCCCGCCCAATTCCTTGATGCGCTCGGCCCACAACGTCGCGTGCTCCAGTTCGGCCGCAGCCAGGTGCCGCAGCACCTGTGCGCGCACTGGCTCTGCGTCGCGGTCGGCTAGGGCGTTGTAGGTGTGGTAGCCCTCCATCTCGGCCTGCCAGTTTCCCTCCAGGGCGGCCAGAATCTTCTGTAATTTGGCTGGGCTTGGCGTTGCGATGGCCATTAATTTCTCCTTGCTTTCTCATGAGCATAGCGGAAAATGGCGGTTGCCTGGTAGCGCGGCCGTGGTTGCCCTACCGGCATCCCCTTTTCACCCGTACGGCTTGCCGTATAGTGTTGTGTGCAGCCTCAAGCCTGAATTCAGGAGTACACCCAACTCGCAGTTTGGAAGTGGAGACTCACTTTTTATGGCAGATCAATCCAAGCCGTCGGCCGCGCTCACCTCGCCCGGCTACCTGATTCCGTTCATCATCGTCACCGCGCTGTTTTTCATCTTCGGGTTCATCACCACCCTGAATATGGCGCTCGTGCCTCACCTCCGCTCAATCTTCAGTCTTAACTACGCGTGGGCAATGCTCGCGGAGTCGGCGTTCTTCCTGGCCTACTTCGTCTTTTCCTCGCCCACGTCCAAACTGATTGAGACCATCGGTTACAAGCGGACCATGGTGGTGTCGCTCTTTATTCAGGTGGTCGGCTGCCTGTTGTTCATTCCGGCCGCGATGCTCGTGAATTTCCCGCTGTTCCTCGCCGCCGTGTTCATTGTGGGCGCAGGCGTCACTGGCCTGCAAACCTCGGCCAACCCCTATGTGGCCATCCTGGGGCCAGAGCACAGCGCTCCGGTGCGTCTCACCCTCGCGCAGGCCTTCAACTCCATCGGCGCCACCATCGCTCCCATCATTGCAGGCGCCTTCATCCTTGCCGATCCCGCCAAATTGGCTTCCCCAGCCCAGATTGCCGACACGGTGCGCATTCCTTATCTGTTGATCGCTGGTGGCCTCCTGCTGTTGGGCCTCGGCGTAGCCTTCATGCATCTGCCGCATATCGACCAGCCGCCCCACGCCACTGGTGAAGGCGAGTTGGCCAGAAGCAACAGCATCTTCAAATACCGGCACACGGTACTCGGCGCGGTCGGCATCTTTCTCTACGTGGGCGTAGAGGTAGGCCTGGCCTCGATCGCAGTCAACTACTTCAAGTCCCAGGGAATGAGCTCGCTCAAAACTGCGTCGTTTCTGGTCTCGCTCTATTGGGCCGGTGCGCTCGTCGGCAGGCTGCTCGGTTCCTGGATTCTCACCAAAGTGCAGTCCGGCAAACTGGTCGGCCTGTTCGGATTCTGCGGCGCAGCGCTGCTGGGCGTTTCTATGGTTACAAGCGGACAAACAGCCATCTGGGCGCTCGTGCTCTGCGGATTCTTCAACTCCATCCTGTTCCCCAACATCTTTACCCTTGGCATCGCCGGCCTGGGACCGATGACGGGCAAGGGTTCGGGCCTCATCATGACCGCCGTCGTCGGCGGAGCCGTCATTCCATACCTGATCGGCGCTCTCGCCGACATGGTGGGCATTCAGCACGCCTTCGTTCTGCCCATGCTCTGCTATCTCTATATCGCCTGGTACGGCATGTGGGGATCGAAGCCGACGCTGGCGGTAGGCGTCTAGCCGCCAGCTTGGCGCAAAGTCCACTTGCGTCCGGTGCACGTTCATGACACGCGAAACAAGGGCGCTCAAATCGAAACCGCGCAAACCGAAGCTGCTTCTGGCCGTGATTGTGGCGCTCTTTGTGCTGCTTCTGTTGTTGCGGATGATCAACTTCATCGCGAGGCACGGCCATCACCGGTTATGACTTCTTGCCCTTCGTCGCCTGCCACGCCTTCACATATTTCCAGTGGATATAGACCGAGTGGTTCAAGTGCTGAATCAGCCCCTCGCGCCCATCCAGAAATCCGAGCCGCAAAAAATAGTTATAAGCAAACGTCGCCGTCGGATTCAGCAGCGCGTCCCAGACCAGTGCAGGCCAAGTCCGCGGCGCGCGGCCGGTATCAACCAGCATCCGCGCGCCGGCTGAACTGTAGCGGTTCATGTGCTCAACGTAGTCTTCAAGCGTTCGATAGCAATGGTGCAGCAGTGCGCCGTGCAGCGTCCCCACCGGTCCGCTCGTCTCCATCGTCTCGTGCACCAGCCGCACCGCAAACCGCGCCGCACCGCTGCGGAAGAGCCTCAGCTTGGGGTCGGGCCAATAGCCGCCGTGCCGCAGTGGCCTGCCCAGAAAATGATTGAGCCGCGGAATCAGATACGCCGCGAACGCCGGCTCGCTCTCGAGCAGCGCCTGAATCTCAAACCCAAGTTCCGCGCTTACCTCTTCGTCCGCATCAAGCGACAGAACCCAGTCGCAGGTTGCTTGCGCAATGGCCCAGTTTTTCTGCGCCGCAAATCCCTTCCATGGCGTCTCGAAGACTCGCGCTCCGGCCTTCCGCGCAATCTCAACGGTGGCATCCGTCGAACCCGAGTCCACGACCACAATCTCCTGCGCCCAGCTCACGCTCGCAAGCGTGAGCGGAAGGTTGGCCGCCTCGTTCAGCGTAATCAGCACCACAGACAGAGTCTTCGGCATTCACCAAAGGATAAACCTGCTCAGTGCTTCCTGACCGGCTGTTAAGTCAGCTTTTTTCCGCTGCCTCCACTTCCGCTCACGCCTGAGCGCTCAGCCCGCAGCGCCGCCCATGGTTTCTCGCTGGTCATGATGGATTCGATTGCAGAGCGCGTTCGGAACTCCGGGGCGACTCTGCTCATTACGCACCGTTTCCGAAATTATGCGAGGCCTCTTCTTCTCTCAAGAAAGAAATCCTCTCAAGTGCGGCCGCTTCGATCAAGCGCAACTGAAATGTCGTTCTACCCATGCCGAAAATCTGTCGCAGTGTCCGCACTGCATGGCACAATCCATGTGAGCAATTGCAGGGAACCAGGCCCCGGCAGGCTGCGTACCTCTTCATAGGCATGAGCAAGGAGAACCCCCATGAGCACCTACGCCTATCCCAATCCGCAAGCCATCTTCTATCAGCAGTATGATATGGTCCGCCGCGATGAAGTCGTCGGCATCCTGCTCGCCTTGTTCCTGGGCAGCTTCGGTGTGCACCACTTTTATCTGCGCCGCACCGGCCTGGGCGTTCTTTATCTTTTTTTCTGCTGGACCACGATCCCGGGCTTGCTCGGCATCATCGAGTGCTTCTTCATGCCCGGCCGCGTCCGCGAGTTCAACGCCATTCAGGCCGCGGGCATCGCCGCAGCGCTTGGCATTCAGCCGCCCATCTGGGGCCAGCCCTTCACTGGAACCGTGAATGGAGGAACAGCGAACGTGCCGCCCGCTGCAGGCACGCAGCCCAGCACCCTCAACGCCTGCCCGCGCTGCCACCTCACCAACCCGCCGGACGCGCGCTTCTGCTCCGGTTGCGGAGGAGCGTTGTAACGCTCGCTCCGTGAGCCGCGCCATTACATATTCGCTTGTCCCGAACGCATCGACTCATTAAACTTCGGCTTCGTAAAATCCAGAGCCGCTTCGAGCGCCGCCTGATACTCCGCCGCCCGCGCCATCAGCGCCGGCGTAGCCGCGGCAAATTCTCCATCCAGTGCCATCAGCCCCTCGCCTGCCTCGTGGCCTGCCATGCGCACCAGGTCCTGCTCGGTCGTATTCAGGTACTGCGCGTCGCGCGGATCGGCAATCCACACCGGCTTGCCCTCGCCCAGCACGCCAGAAAGCCAATAGACCTTGCTCAACAGATAGCGCAGCCGCTCGGCGTCGTCGGTATCGGTAAACACAAACTTCTTTCCCCACCGGCTGTAGAAGCGCGTTGTCACCGGCACCGGCTGGCGGTTGCCCGACTTCACAAACTCCAACTGTCCCAGATCCACCGTCTTGCGTACTGCGTTGTACACAAACGTCTCCGCATAGGGCTGTTCCATCGCCGGCACAATCTCGGCAAAGGTCTGCGTCACAGCCGCCGCCAGCTTCGCATGCAGGTTGTGCGCGCCGCCATCGGCCAGGTGCATCTCGCCATGCACAATAAACGTGTCCGCCCCCGATGTCGATTGGTGGAATGGCCACTGGAACTGCCCAAACGCCACCGGCAACCCAGCCAGCGTCACGTAGCACTCCGGCCGCGGATTGCGCAGCCGCTTGGCCTCGCCGGCCAGGTGCGCCGTAATCGTCGGCAGCAGGTCCGGCTTGTCGAACTCGAAGGCGTCGCTCAGTTCCAGTCTCAGCTTCCGCCCGCCCGCAGCCTCGCCGGGCAGGCCAAGCTCAAACACCGCCGTCGGCCGGCCGTGAAAGTCCGCGCCCTGCGTGGTAGACACGAGTACAAGGCCAGCCTTAGAGGCGGCCGCTTCAAGCGAAGTCACAAGTGACGATTTCAATGCAGAAGTCATTCTGGAGAGTCCTGAACTCAAATATCGTTGCACAACCATTTTACGGGACCCGGCCCAGCGCCCGCGGCCGCGCAATCCAGCCCGGGCGTCAGAGTTGCTGTTTTTGAGTCCTGAAGCCCGATCCCCAGCGAAAAAGCTGAAAGCTAAGAGCTAATAGCTGCCTTCTCTATCTGCACCAGCGCCTCGGCTCCGTGGCCTCCCGGCGAAACGGTCGAGGTCTGCGGCGCACGCCAGTGGTCGATGTAGCTTATCTTGTGCACGCATCCGATCGTGCAATTCGGCGAGCAGCTTTTCGCCGTCAAAAACTCCCGCTTCACGTCCGCAGTCGTGTAATCGCCCAGCGGAACGCCAGGATACCCGCGCTGCTGCGAGCAGTAGTGCACGAGGCCATCCTCGCAGATGTACAGGTAGCGCGACCCGGCGCGGCAACGCCAATTATTCGGCTTCCCATCCACAATCGCCGCCTGAAAATCGTCAAACCGCGAGTAGTTCACCTTCTTCCACTGGCTCATCTCGCGATACACCTTGGCCTCATTCGGCTTCAGCGGTTTCAGTTGCCCGTCCCCGTCGTGGATAATCCCGATCGTCGACGTGAACCCCAGCTCAACCGCCCGCCTGCCGATCACCAGCGCATCGTTCGGGTCGCGGAACCCTCCGCCCACCACCGAATTAATGTTGATGTGGAACTCGGCGTGTTCCGCCAGCATCTCGAGCTTCTTGTCCAGCACCTTCAGGCTCTTCATCGACACATCGTCGGGAACCAGATTATCGATGGAGATCTGCATGTGGTCCAGACCAGCCGCGTTCAGCCGCTCGATCCGCTCCACATTCAGCAGGTAGCCGTTCGTAATCATCCCGGCAATCGCGCCCGTCCGCCGCATGCGCACAATAATCTCGTCCAGTTGCGGATGCGTCAGCGGCTCCCCGCCCGAGATGCCGATCATCGCCGTTCCCAGCCGTCCCAGGTGATCGATCCGCCGGTACATCTCGTCCAGCGCCACCGGCTCAGAAACCTTGTCGTACTCATTGCAATACGCGCAGCTCAGGTTGCAGAACCGCGCCGGCACAATCTGCGCAAGCACCGGGTGCGAGGTCGAAGCCAGCGCGCTCGTCACCATGCGCAGCTCGCGCACCTTCCGCGTAGCCGCCAACCACCGCCCACGCACCGTATCTCTCCGTGCAATTGCCATCCTTACTATTGAATCACACTGCAAGCAGGGCTATCCATCAATGCGAACCAAGGCCCGTCCTGTAATTGCTCGTCTGTTGTCCACAATTGATCTGTTTCATTGGAAAAGCGTTAAGACGGTAGCTCACACTGGCTCCGGAGAAAGAGACTCTGCCCGCAGCGCCGAATCCAGTTCCTTCCCGATGCGCACCACAATCTGCGGCAGAGCTTCAATATCCGCCAGAGAAGTACGGAAGTTCACGATGCAGGCGCGCAAGGCAAATTTTCCGCGGATGACTGCATTCGAGAGATAGGCTTCGCCGCTCGATTGCAGTCGCGTCAGCAGCTCGAGATTCAACCTATCCAGATAGGCCTCCGTCTGCTCGCCGCCCCCGCCGCTGCCATTGTCGCCGCCGAGATCGGCCGGCACATAGCGGAACGTCGTAATGCTCAAACCGTGGGTAAGCGGTTCCAGCTCAGGGTATTGCGCAATGCGTTCAAAGAGTGCGCGGGCCAGGCGGCAATCGTCCGAGATCATCTGCTCGTAGCCCGAGCGACCCACCTGCTGCAGTGCGAGCCACACCTTGAGCGCGCGAAATCCCCGCGAATTCTGCGGCCCGAGATCGAAGTAATTCGTCGCCTCATCGCCAAAATGGTAGTAGGCGGGGTGGTACGAAAACGCATCGCGCAATTTATCCAGATCCCGCACCAGCGCGCAACCTGCCTCCAGCGGCGCATAGAGCCACTTGTGCGGATCAACGGCCACCGAGTCCGCCTCGCCGAGCCCCGCCATCGCCGCCGGCGCATCGGGCAGAACCGCAGCAAACCCACCATAGGCTCCATCCACATGAAACCAGAGATTGAACTCGCGACACAGCGCGGCCAACTCCGGCAGCGGATCAACGGCCCCCGTACTGACCGTCCCCGCATTGCCAACCACCATGAACGGCCTGTCGCCCGCCGCACTATCCTGCGCAATTTGTTCTCTCAGCGCCGCCAGATCCATCCGCAGTTCATCGTCCACGGCGATCCATCGAATCGAGTCCGTCCCCAGCCCAGCAATGTCCGCTGCCTTCTGAATCCACGTGTGCGTTTCCTTTGAACAGTAGGCGCGCAGCCGTGCCCCAGCCATCCCTGTCTTGCGCACCTCCCAGCCGGCCTTCGCCTGTCGCGCCGCAAGAAAGCAAACAAAGTTAGCCATGTTGCCACCGCTCACGAACAGCCCGCCGCAGTTCACCGGATAACTTAGCATCTCCGCAATCCAGCGGATAGTCTGCGCTTCGATCTCGCTGGCCATCGGCGACAACAGCCATGCGCCCGCGTTGGGATTGACCGCCGAGGCAAGCAGATCTCCCAGCGCGCCAATCGGCGCAGCAGACGAAGTCACGTAGCCCCAGAAGCGCGGATGCCCATTGAATAACGAGTGCTCGAAGAGCAGGTCGGCGGCACGGTCGAGCAACGGCGCAGGGTCTGTGCCCGTCTGCGGCAGCGAACATTCCGCTTCAAGCGCCTGGCGCACTTCGGAAGGCGATTCTCCGCGCGTGACAGGCCGCTGCGGAAGCGAGTCAAGGAAGCCGGCAATCCGGTCAACAAGTTGGTAACCCAGCGTCCGAAATTCCTCTGAGCCCATGGCCAGCGGTGATTCGCGTTTTTCAACTCGTTCTTCCCTGTTCATGGCAACCTCGTGGAGATTTTATTCCACACTGCGAGCCTTTTTGCTGTCTAGTTGCCGGTCGTGTTGCGTAGAATGGCTCGCACTGGAGGTGGAGTTCATGGGACACAAGTATGCCAGCATCCTGGAGACCGTCGGCAATACCCCTGTGGTGAGAATCAACAAGCTCGCGCCACCCGACGTGAACCTCTTTGTCAAGATCGAAGCTTTCAATCCGCTCGGCTCCGTCAAGGACCGCCTTGCCCTGGGCGTAATTGAAGATGCGGAACGCAAGGGACGCCTCAAGCCGGGACAAACCGTCATCGAAGCAACCAGCGGGAATACGGGAATTGGCCTGGCCATGGTGTGCGCGCAAAAAGGCTATCCGCTGGTAGTAACCATGGCCGAGAGCTTCAGCATCGAGCGGCGCAAGCTGATGCGATTCCTCGGAGCGAAGGTCATCGTCACGCCGGCCTCGGCCAGGGCCGTCGGCATGGTCGAGAAAACCATCGAGCTGGCCAAGAAGCATGGGTGGTTTTATACGCGCCAGTTTGAGAACGAGGCCAACGCCGCCATGCACTCGCGCACCACGGCCAAAGAAATTCTCCGGGACTTCAAAGGCGAGCGGCTGGACTACTGGGTCACGGGATTCGGCACCGGCGGCACGCTGAAAGGAGTAGCACGGGTGCTCTCCAAAAAACGCCCCGAGACGAAGATTGTGGTCTGCGAACCGGAGGACGCGCCCATGCTCTCCAGCGGAGTGGCGCAGAAAAGAAAGCGGGACGGCTCGGCCGCTGCAGGACATCCGTCGTGGAAGCCGCACCCAATGCAGGGCTGGAGCCCCGACTTTATCGCAAAACTCGCCGGAGACGCGGTAAATATGAACGTCATCAGCCAGATTCTGTCCATTTCCAATGCGGATGCAATGCGCTGCAGCAAGGAACTGGCGCGCAAGGAAGGAATCTTCGTCGGCATCAGTTCCGGAGGCACGTTCGCCGGGGCGCTGCGCGTGGCCGCCGAGGCTCCCAAGGGATCGACGATTCTGTGCATGCTGCCCGACACGGGCGAGCGCTATTTAAGCACTCCACTCTTCGCCGACGTTTCCGTGGACATGACCGAGGAAGAGCAGGCGATTGCGCATTCAACGCCGAGTTGCTGGCTGCAACCCGCCTAATTTTGGCGTTTTCGCAACCGCTTTCTCGCGCCTCGATAAACGCAAAATGAGAGACAAACGCAAAAAGAGGGACGGCCGATTTGCCGTCCCTCTTTTTTAAATCGCGTACTGATTGCTCGGGGTTATCCCTTAGACAACCTGAACGTTCTCTGCCTGCCAGCCCTTGGGACCCTTGGTCACATTGAACTGAACGCGCTGGCCTTCCTGCAGCGAACGGAAACCGTTCGACTGGATGGCGGTGTGATGAACGAAGACGTCCTCTCCGTTTTCACGGCTAAGAAATCCAAAACCCTTGGCATCGTTGAACCACTTGACTGTGCCTTGTTCCATTGTGTTGCTCCTCATACTTACTGATTTACCGCGAATGCAATGTGGAAGTGTTGCGTGCAGGCGGTAACCGGAACAGGCAAGTACTTCAGATCGAATTCTACAGTTGGTTAGAGTGTAGCACGGTTTTGGAAAATTTCTCGTAAATCATTTGCACTCAGAGAGGAAAAGGCCGATTAGCCCGATTTTCACAGGACTGTGCCCGCCGCCCCTGCATCCACTCTAACCTCGGTAGCCCACCACCGAACTCTTTAACCCCAAACGACTGGCCAAAACGAGCAGGCGCGCGCGGCACCGTTTACCATCGACCCATGCCGCTGGTCCAGGTAAACTCGGTCTCGAAGAGCTACCCCCGCCGCGCCGGCCTGCGCACAGAACTCGAAACCGTTGTTGACAGCGTCTCCTTCTCCATCGAAGCCGGCGAAACCCTGGGCCTGGCCGGCGAATCCGGCTCCGGCAAAACAACCGTTGCGCGCATGATCCTCGGCCTCGTCCCGCCCACCGGCGGCGCCATTCTCGTCGACGGCATCGACATCGCGCGCGCCTCGTCCGCCGAGTTGCACCGCCTCCGCCGCCAGATGCAACCCGTCTTTCAGGACCCCTACGCCGCCCTCAATCCACGCATGAATGTGCTGGAGATCGTGACCGAACCGCTGGTCATCCATCACCGCGACGCCGGCCTCGCAATCGGCCCCCGCAAGCGCCGCGACGCTCTGCGCTCGAAAGCTATCGAACTGCTTGCCGAGGTCGGACTCGACGAGTCAGCCCTCGCCCGTCATCCCCACGAGTTTTCCGGCGGCCAGCGACAGCGCATCAACATTGCTCGCGCCCTGGCCCTTCGTCCCCGGCTTCTCATTCTCGACGAGCCCGTCTCGGCCCTCGATGTCAGTGTGGGCGCGCAGATCGTCAATCTGCTCCGCGACCTGCAGCGCGAACACGCGCTGACCTACCTCTTCATCTCCCACTCCATGCCGCTGGTGCGCTATCTAAGCACTCGCATTGCGGTCATGGAGCGCGGGAAACTCGTCGAAATCGGCGAAGCCGAAGCCCTCTGCGCTCATCCCCGCGAAGCCTATACCCGCCAGTTGATCGCCGCCACGCCAGAGTTGCCCTCCAGCGCAGCCTGAGAACACGCTGCCTGATCGCGCCCTAAAACCAACGTCACTTGGGTTGCGCAGGAGTTCCATGCGTTGCCGGAGCGGGAATAGTAACCGTCGGATGCCCAGCCGGCATCCTCATTGCCCCACCGGCGCCTGCATGATTCGGAGGCATCTGCAAGTCCGTCACGTCCAGTAGCTCCACATCGAAGATCAAGTTCGACTTCGCCGGAATGCCCGGATGCGCCGCGTCCGGGCCCGGCCTTCCCGACGCACCGTAGGCCAGTTCCCACGGAATGAACAGCCGCCGCTTGCCGCCGATCCGCATCCCGGCAAAACCCTCATCCCACCCCGGAATCAGCCGCCCAAAGCCCTGCGGAAAGCTGAACGGCATTGATGGTCCCAGCTTCGGCTTGCCGTCTTCGCCCATCTCCGGCTTGCCGTCCTCGCCCAGCAACGGCTCACGGTGGTCATACGACGAGTCGAACTTCTGTCCATCGTCCGCGCGCCCGTTGGCCCCAAACCAGCCCGTGTACTGCACCTTGTAAATCTTGTTCGGCTCGGCCAGAGCGCCAGTGCCAATCGTGATGTCCTGGTAGCGCAGCGAGAAAGCGACCTTCACAGGTCCCTTCGCCGGGGGCACACCGGCGGGCAGCTTGACCGCTGAGGAGCTTGCCGCCGCCCTGGCGGTATGAGCCGCGTGTGTTGCTGGCTTGGCTGTGGTTTGTGCGCTCAGGGCCGCTGTGCCCGCCGTCATCAATAAAATCAAAGCAATCCGTCTCATCGTCTCGTCCATCTCCATTGTCGTTTCATCAAAAGTGTTCAACAAGTTCAACCGCGCACGGCGACCACGTAAACCGCACCCTCACCCCGCCAGCAATCCCGCCAGCAGCGCAGTGCGCGGTGCCAGGTGTTCCACCACAATCGACTCATGCCAGGCATGAGCGCCTTCTCCCACCGCGCCCAGCCCATCCAGCGTCGGCACGCCCAGCGCAGCCGTAAGATTCCCGTCCGAGGCTCCCCCGGTCGAAGCCTCCTCCAGCACAAAGCCCAGCTCCGCGGCCAGCGCCCTCGCCCTGTGATAGAGACGCACCGTTCCGCGCCGCCGCTCCAGCGGGGGCCGGTTGATGCCTCCCATCACCGTTAACAAACAACGCTTGTCCACCGGCTTCAGCCCCGCAAATTTGCGCTTGATGCGTGGCCCGTCCGCCCTGCGCGCAATGCGTACGTCCACCTCCAGCCAGGCCTCGGCCGGAACCACATTGGTCCTTGTCCCACCGCCCGCCAGGCCCACGTTCACCGTAAGGCCGCGCTTCAGATCGGTCCAGCCGCTCACCGTCTCCACCACGCGCGCCAGCTCCAGCAACGCGCTCGCGCCTTTTTCAAAATCCACGCCCGCATGCGCCGCCACACCGCGCACATCAATCCGCCAATTGCCGGTCCCCTTGCGGGCCGTCTTGCAGGCCAGTCCTTGCGCTGGTTCAAGTACGTAGACCGCGGCGCACTCGCCAGCCAGCCGTTCGGTAATCGGCCGCGAAACCGGACTGCCCACTTCCTCGTCCGTGTTCAACAGCAGCACAATCTCCCTGCCAAGCGATCCGCTCTCCGCCAGCATCTCCAGCGCCGTCAGCGCCATCGCCACGCCCGCCTTCATGTCCAGCGTCCCAGGGCCAAACAGCCGCCCGTCACTCAGGCGGCAAGGCATCGTCTTCAGCGTGCCCAGCGGCCACACCGTGTCCAGATGCCCAAGCAGCAGAACCGGCTGCTTCGACCCGATCGTGGACTTCGGCCCGAACCGCGCCTCCAGCACATCGCCAAACGCGCGCTGGCGATGCAGCTTGACGCGCCCGCCCAAAGCCCTGGCTCGGGCCGCCACCAGCCCAACGCATGCGTCCACCGCGGCCTTCTCGTCGCTCGGCGACTCAGCCGCCACCAGTTGCTGCATCAGGCCCAGCATCTCAGCCTGTTTGCGCCGCGCCCCGGCCAGCAGAGCGCGCATGGGTACTGCAGAATCGGCTTCCGTTTGCATAAATGAACCCTTCTTCCAACCGGCGGCAGCCAGGCAACGAACACCGTGCACAAAAGCACATAATTCCTGATTATAGGCGACTTAAGTCAATCTTCCGTCCGGACTCTCCGGCTCGGATGGTGGCCTACCGTCCTCATAGTGTTGCAAAAATACCACAGTGCAGGCTTCACAGGCAGCGACTAATCTAGCGCTTGCAGATTTTTTCCACAGTTGGAGAACGTATTTTGGCTCATCC
>DATKWA010000125.1:0-14004 GCA_035529815.1 Occallatibacter sp.
TTATTACGCCAAGGCTGATGTAGTCCGTGATCCGGGCACCCGGAGGGAGTTCCGCAACCGTACGCGCCACCTGTGGCCTCCTGTTCTTGCCGCATACAGAATGCCACAAATTTATCTAAGTGAACAGTATTACGGCTAGCCCCAGAATTTCGACCTTGGCGACGAGAACAAAGAGATGCGCTCGGCAACTTGTAAGAGGAGCGGCGCTTTCAGCGGGAGATTCGCGTTATATCAGGCTGAGCGTCCATCAGGGGCGCGGTTCCCTGCATTGATGTCCTCATATCGTCTTTCACACTGCGCGCAAGTTTCTCAATTGCGGCAACCTTGTGAAGCTGATCGGGAGTGAGCGAAGCGGGGTTTGTGCTCGCGATTTCGGCAGTCAGCTCCTTTACCAGCCGCAGCAACTTGTCCGTGTCTGAAACAATCGATTTGTGCATTGCGGCGTTAAGCTGTTGCAATCGCCTTTGCTGTTCGACTGGATCGGGCGCGTCTTCGTTCTTACTGGGGTCGACATTCGATTTCTCATATCGCAGTGGGTTGCTGGACAATCGTCCGGTTCCGGTGTCCTCCGACGATGACTGTGCCATAGCAAGCCCGCACGGCAGTGCCACGAACAGGACAAGACAAAGCACCGGGACCACGCCATGCCTCGGCCTTGCGGCTGAAGCTCGCACGCATTGAAGCTGCAATTCATCCTCAATGAGCTTCATCTCTGCAGATTTCATTTTTTTCTCATCTTGTGGGCGAGTTTCTCAATCTCTTCGGCTTGGCGAACGACCACTATTGACAGTGTGTCCTGTGTGGTCTTGTCTACCGCAGCCTTGAGGCTGTTCGCCAGTCTTAAGAGATTGGCGCTGTCGTCAGCAAGTTGCTTTTTCTGTGGGTCAACGGCGGCGTTGTTGACCTCCTGCTTTGCCGGCTTATCCGGCGAAGCTTCCTGTACTTTTGTTCCGCTAGCGGCGTTTCCTTCAGCCGGCTGCGCTCCAGTCGGCGATTCTGGCGATTGAGCGAAGCTCGTCCACTCTCCGGGGCGCGATGCCATCGCGAAGGCAAGGACCGCGAGAAACAGGCAGACCCGTAACCCCTTGGTTCGTAGCAGGCAAACCCGCCTCATATTCTCCATGCGACGCATTTTCATGGATGACCTCCATCACGCGCCCGGCGGTTCTTGGCATGCCACGGCGGGTTACGGCCACTCGTGCGCACAGTCTAGTCTAGAAAAACCAGTTTTGGCATATTTATTTTTCCTGTGGCCGCAAGAGCGAATTGGCTGGCTGAAGGTTACTTCGAGGGACTCCAAATGCGCCGATAGGCATTCGGCTCTTGTGGACCGACAAACTGCGTACTAACTAATTACCGCTCAAGGGATTGCTCTCCGCTGTCTTGATTAGGGTGGGATCAGAGTCTGGCGTCTTCGCGGAGATTGGCTTGTGGGCTTCGTTTTCGGCCTCTTCTCCAAAGGCGTTGGAGACTCTGTAGGGGTGGCCGGGCAACAGGTGATGTTCTTCAAGAGCGAGGCGGACACGGCGTCGGAACTCGCGGATGGGGCCGTACTGTTTTGTGGCCAGAGTCTTGAATACAACAGGGAAGATCAGTTCAGATCCTTTGATGGAATCGACGCCAAGAATCTGCGGATCGGCGATAAATAGTTGGCGAAACTCTTGGCTGTTGCGCACGTCTGTGGCGATTGTCGTCAGCAGTTTGACGACTTCGTCGGGATTAGCGGAGAAGTCTACACTGACGTTGACCGTTGCGACCGAGTATCCGACGCTGAGGTTGGCGACGGTGGTGATCTGCGAGTTGGGGATGACATAGAGGGTGCCGTCGCCATCGCGAACAGTGGTTTTGCGTAGAGTCATGGCTTCCACTACTCCGGAAATGCCGGCGATGCGCACCGTGTCTCCAACACTGAACTGGTCCTCGATGAGAATGAGGATGCCGTTGAGCACGTCCTTGACTATGTTCTGCGCGGCCAAGCCTATGGCTACTCCGGCGACGCCGGCTGAAGCCAGAACGGGGCCGATGTTGATGCCTACGGCGCCGAGCACTTGCATTCCCACAATCAGGCCGATGATGGCGAGGCCTGTGGTTCGGATAACTCCGGCCAGGGTCTTGACCTGGGCGATGCGGCTCGGTCCGGCTGCATGGCGCTCTGCCACTCGGGTCATGCGCAGGGTGATGGACCGCAGCAACCAGTTGAGCAGAAAGGCGATGGCGGCAATGACGATCAGATGGGGCAGCTTGACGTGGATGAATTCCTGGGTGTCGATCGTCCATTCATCGAATACACGACCCATGAAATTGCCCTGAGCAAACAGTGCGGATGTTGACGCAAGCAAAAATGGAAAGATGCACATGCCAAATCTCATTCTTCTAGACTAGACTGTGCGGATGAATAGCCGGACCCTTTGGCTGCTTTCGGCACGCTCATGGCACGATGTGGAGGTTTTCTGTGGAAGCGTATCCCATCGGTACAACTGAGCAATTCTGCGAGTTGCGGATGAAGGCATTGCGGGTCAGTCTGTTCATGTGCCCGTTTGTCATCGCACTGCCTGCCCCGTCCGGGCTGCACGAAGACCGGGGACTAGCGTGGTCGCTGGCCGAGAGGGAGCTGCAAACTACTGTAAAGTCGATGCAAGGCGTGAGCGCACACGGGCCGGCACCGGAATCGCAGACGAAACAGGACGCTCAAGCTTCTGCCATTGACGAACGGAAGAATCTGATTGCCGAACAGGTCGCGAGCCTGTTGAATTTGCCTGTAAGCCTGAAGACGGAAATGGATGAGACGACCAAGGACACGCTGTCGGTGACGGTAGTTCGCAGGGCGCGCGCGATCGAACAACTTCCGCACAGGATGAGGATGAAATGAACGCGGCCGCGAGGAAATCCGCAGTGGATGCGCCAAGGTCGGGATCCATCCGGTCGTGGGCGGTACGGAGCGGAACTGTCGCGACGCAGGCGCTTTGGCTGGCGCTGCTTGTGGCAGTGCCGTGCCGAGGCCAAAGCGCCTCCAGCGGCGGGCAGTCCACGAACCGCCGAATGCAAACGCCGCAGGTGAATATTGACGGGAGCATGGCCGGCGACGTGGGAGACCCAGGATTCGAAGCGAGGCGGTTACGCCAATTTGGTGTTGCGCAACACAAGGCGATAGTAGAGGACACGGGAAAGCTTCTCAAACTGGTGACTGAGTTGAATGCTGAGATTATCCGGACGAATCCCAGTGTGCTTACCCCGGAACAGTTGCGGACGCTTGCCGAGATTGAAAAGCTTGCGCACCAAGTAAGGGATAAGATGAGAACTTCGTTGAATGGAGTGCCTGTGTATCCAGGCCCGGTGCTTCTTCCTCCTTATTCTCGCCAATGAGCGTTTGCGGAGGGTTGGGTTTGGAAGGATTCTGACGGGTAGGGCAGGCTCGGGCTGGACCGGATGGGTAGGAAATTGAAGGCGCCGGGTTGTTACAATCAGACGAGGCTTTCTCTGCATCACGAAAACTGGGAGTGACAAGGATGGGATTGGCAGTTTCCGGTGCTCGCATACCCGAATTGGCTGAAGCTTCTGGCAGCTTGAGCGGTCAGCAGTTGGTCGAGATCTATCGGTTGATGTATCTATCTCGCCGTCTGGACGATCGCGAGATTTTGCTGAAGCGGCAGCAGAAGACCTTTTTTCAACTTTCTGCAGCTGGGCACGAGGCGCTGCAGGTAGGCGCAGGCTTGGCGCTACGGGCGGGCTACGACTGGTTCTTCCCTTACTATCGTGACCGCGCTTTGTGCCTGACGCTTGGGTTAACGCCCGAAGCGATGATGCTTCAGGCTGTTGGCGCGGCCACCGATCCATCGAGCGGGGGGCGGCAGATGCCGACGCACTGGAGCAGCCGCGCACTCCACATTGTGAGCACGTCTTCCGCTACGGCGACGCAGCTTCTTCATGCCGTGGGCTGCGCTGAGGCCGGGCGCTACTTTGGCAGGCATCCCGATGCGGCGGCGAAGCCCGCGTCCTCGGGCGCTGTCGGCGACTACCGCGCGTTTCGCGAGGTGACCTTCCAGGGCGACGAGGTAGTTCTGACGTGCGTTGGCGAGGGATCGACCTCGGAGGGCGAGTTTTGGGAGGCAATGAACACTGCCTCAAATCAGAAGCTGCCGGTGATTTTCTGCGTGGAAGACAACGGCTACGCGATCAGCGTTCCTGTCGAGGTGAATACGCCGGGCGGAAATATTTCCAAGCTGGTTGCGAATTTCCCCAACTTCTACTTTGCAGAGGTGGACGGCACTGATGCGGAGGCTTGCCTGCGGGTCTTCCAGGCGGCCGCTGCGCATTGCCGGGCGGGGCTTGGGCCAGCGTTTGTGCACGGCCATTGCGTGCGTACGCATTCCCATTCGCTCTCGGACGACGACAAGCTTTACCGCTCGGCGGCAGAGCGCGAGGCCGATGCATTGCGCGATCCGATCGCAAAGATGCAGATGCGCCTTCTGCGCGAAGGAATTCTGACGGAAGCTGAGATCAACGAACTGGAGCATGCGCAAGACCATTTGGCGGCAGAGGCTGCGGAGCGTGCGCTCCAAGCGCCGCTGCCTACTGTGCAGGGAATCACCAAACATGTCTACTCCGAGGATCTTGACCCAACGGGTTCGGCGTTCGAACGCGAACTTGCAGACGCACCGGGTGGAACTGGAGGAGGCAAGGCTGGGAGTGCCAAGGGCAGCGATCCGCGCACCATGGCGGACCTGATCAACGCATGCCTCCACGATGAGATGCGCCGCGATCCGCGGATTGTGGTTTACGGTGAGGATGTGGCCGACGCGAGCCGGGAACAGGCGCTGGCCGAGGTCAAGGGAAAAGGGGGCGTTTTCAAAATTACGGCCGGCCTTCAGACTGAGTTTGGCTCGGAGCGGGTGTTCAATTCGCCGCTGGCTGAGGCCAACATTGTTGGCAGGGCGGTGGGTTATGCAGTGCGCGGCATGAAGCCGGTGGTGGAAATTCAGTTCTTCGACTACATTTGGCCAGCCATGCACCAGATACGCAATGAGCTGGCGCTAATGCGCTGGCGGTCCGATGGTGGATGGGCATCGCCTGCCGTGATTCGCGTTCCTATTGGCGGGTATCTGACAGGCGGTTCCATTTACCACTCGCAGAGCGGCGAGAGCATTTTTACGCATATTCCGGGGCTACGGGTGGTGTTTCCCTCGAATGCGCTGGATGCGAACGGGTTGTTGCGCACGGCGATTCGCTGCGACGATCCGGTGCTGTTCCTGGAGCACAAGCGGCTGTACCGTGAAACTTACGGTCGCGCGCCTTATCCGGGGCCTGAGTTTGCGATTCCGTTCGGCAAGGCGAAGATTGCGAGGCCGGGCACGCACATTACTCTTGTGACCTACGGCGCAGTGGTGCCGCGGGCGATGCAGGCAGCGGAGCGGGCGCAGCGCGAACACGGGATCGATGTCGAGATTCTCGACCTGCGGACATTGAATCCATACGACTGGGAGGCGATTGCAACTTCGGTGCGGAAGACGAGCCGAGTGATTGTGGCTCATGAAGATATGCTGAGTTGGGGCTACGGCGCAGAGATTGCGGCGCGCATCGCTGACGAGCTCTTTGAAGATCTGGATGCGCCGGTGAAGCGGGTGGGATCGATGGACACCTTTGTGGCGTACCAGCCAGTGCTTGAGGATGCGATATTGCCGCAGCCGGAGACAATCTTGAAGGCGATTGTAGGTCTGAAGGCATATTAGGCTGTGTTATGACCGCATGTCCTCCGTATTCAGTCTTTCCTTAGGGGTGAGGCTCCTACTCTTACTGCCAGGTTTATGCGCCGGCTAAGGCCTGTACGCTTCAAACTGACTCATTACGGGATACTGTAATTGGTTAGGCCCGGCTACAATGTTTGGATGGAGTTTTGCACTCATCCGGGACGATCTCGGGAATTCGGCGCAGGGTGGATGGGCCAACCCTCATGAAAAAGTTTTTGCGCCTTGTGCGCTACGGGCTTCCTTATACACTGCAGTGGCTGCCGGGTGTGCTGCTGCTGGCGGCAGTCGGGATTCTTGATACTTTTCGTGTTCTGCTTCTGCAGCCAATCTTCGACCAAGTATTGAGGCCCGACGCGCCGGAGGGACCTATTGTTCTTGGCCTTCCCAACAGCCAGTGGCATTTCGATCTCAGGCTCCTTATTCCTCATTTCATGCATCAGCACAACGCGTGGAACGTAGTTGCCATTGCGCTCGTGATTTCCACGCTTGCCAAGGGGCTTTGCGATTATCTCGGAACCTACCTAGTGAACTACGCCGGGTTCGGAACGATCACCGACCTGCGGAATCATCTCTACGAAGCGACGCTGCGTCGTTCATCCAGCTTTTTTCACAAACACGCCACTGGAACGATTCTTTCGACGCTCATCAACGACGTTGACAAGGTGC
The DNA here is from genome assembly GCA_035529815.1 of Occallatibacter sp. Lineage (GTDB taxonomy): Bacteria > Acidobacteriota > Terriglobia > Terriglobales > Acidobacteriaceae > Telmatobacter. Next base: position 6,411 of record DATKWA010000125.1, read on the forward strand.
AGAGCGCGGTTAGTTCTGTCATTGGCGAGTTTCTTCAGCAGTTCTTCACCTTTGTAGTCGGGCTGGTTCTCGTCATCCGGCTGGGCGGGGAATTGAGCTGGGCTCTGGTCCTATTTATTCCCGTGGTGATCACTTCCGCGCGCAAGATTGGCAGGGAGGTTCGAACGCGCACCCGTACCGGGCAGGACAAGCTGGCAGAGATTCAGAACATACTGCATGAGACCGTCACCGGCAATCGAATCGTGAAGGCGTTCAACACTGAGTTGTGGGAGATCCTGCGCTTCAAGACCGCTGCCCGGCGGTTGTTTCGTGCCAATCTGCGCAATGTGCGCATTCAGTCCATCAGTTCCCCTTTGATGGATTCGATTGGCGCGGTGGCTATTGCCATGTTTTTGTTCATTGGACGCGAGCAGATTCTCCACGGCAAGATGACCATGGGGCTTTTCGGCGCGTTTATCATTCTGCTGTTCAAGCTCTACGATCCGGTGCGTAAGTTTGCGTATTTCTACAATAGCTTCCAGCAGGCGATGGGTGCCTCATCGTCAATCTTTGCCTACTTTGATACGGAAGACGACGTGAAGGAACGGCCTCACGCAGTCACGTTGAAACAGTTTCAGAGATCGATTCATTTTCAGAACGTGGGCTTTTCCTATTCGACCGAAGAAGGCGAGTACCAGATACTGCACGACATAGATCTTGAGGTACGGGCCGGCGAGGTGCTGGCACTAGTGGGCCCGAGCGGCGCAGGAAAGTCGACGCTGGTCAACCTAATTCCCCGGTTCTTCGATGTCAGTATGGGCTCGATTCAGATTGACGGTAATGACATTCGCTATCTGACGCTGGCGTCGCTTCGGCGGCAGGTTGCGCAGGTAACGCAGGAGACGATTCTATTTAACGATACAGTGCGCAACAACATTGCGTACGGACAGCCGGATGTGAAGATTGCCGTTGTGGAGGAGGCGGCGCGCAATGCGCTGGCCCATGACTTCATCATGCGCATGCCGCAGGGCTACGATACGGTGATAGGGGAGAAGGGTTTTCGGCTTTCGGGGGGCGAACGCCAGCGGCTGGCGATTGCGCGGGCCATCTTGAAGGACTCGCCGATTCTGATTCTGGACGAGGCTACCTCGGCGCTGGATTCGGAGAGCGAGTCGCTGGTGCAGAAAGCACTGGCCAACTTGATGCATGGGCGTACGGTGATGGTGATTGCGCATCGGCTTTCGACCGTACGCCGTGCAAATAGGATAGCGGTGCTTGAGGATGGGCGCATTACGGCGATTGGCGCGCATGAGGAGTTGTTGAACACCTCCCCGATCTATCAAAGGCTTTATCAATTGCAGTTCATCGATCAGCCGGAGACCGAGCCGCCGGTCCCGGAGGTGCTGATGCACTACTTGCCAGGGTGCGAGCCGACGGCCGCTGCCGGACATGGGAGTACGTAATCATGTCGATTTATTCGATGACCGGGTTTGCGCGGGTTCAAGTGCGCGTACCCGTTCGCGAGGAAAGCCAGCTTAGCTATACGCTGACTGTGAAGAGCGTCAATCACCGCTTTTTGGATGTCCAGTTGCGTCTCCCGTCCGGCATGGATGCGCTGGAGATGGAGCTGCGCAAGGTTTTGAAGGATAATCTTGTGCGCGGCCACGTGGATCTTGTGCTTTCCGTAGATCGGTCCGCGCAGCAGATTGCAGGTTACAATCGCGAGCTGGTTTCGGGCTACATTGCTTCTTTCGTCGCGGCACAGAAGGAGCACGGGCTGAAGGGAGACCCGGACTTGAACGTCGCGCTGCGTATGCCGGGCGCTTTACAGGCGGAGAGCAGGGGAGAAGACGACCTGGCCGCATTGGCGGAGAGCGTAAGGCAGCAGGTAGGGCAGTTGCTGGATGGACTGAAGACAATGCGGGCGCGCGAGGGTGAGGCTCTGGAAGGGATTCTGCTGGGCACACTTGACCGGCTTGCTGAGGCAACCGAGAGTATTGCCGAGTTGCGTCCGGAAATTGAGGAGCGCCACCAGGAGAAGCTGACTCAGCGGCTGCTGGCGGCGACAGGAACGGAATTTAACAGGCAGCGGCTGCTTGAAGAAGTGGCCGTGCTGGTGGAGCGGAGCGATATTGCAGAAGAGTTGACGCGCATGACGACGCACATCGGGCATTTTCGCGAACTGCTGGCCGGTGGCGGCGAGGTAGGGAAAAAGCTGGACTTCCTGCTTCAGGAAATGAACCGCGAAGCAAACACGCTACTTTCAAAGACTGGTGGTGTGGGTGGGAACGGCACACGTATTACGGAACTTGGGCTTGCCATGAAGGCAGAGATCGAGAAAGCTCGCGAACAGATTCAGAATGTGGAGTAATAACCAGTTACAGCGGCCGGAAGATGCGGCCTGAAGAAAGATCGAATCGTGGCAGGAATTCTTTTTATTATTTCGGCGCCTTCGGGCTCAGGTAAGAGTACGCTTGTGAGCGAATTACGCAAGCAACTTAGCGGCGTGGGTTTTGCGATCTCATGGACTACGCGCGCTCCGCGTGGCTCAGAGGAAGACGGACGGGAGTACCACTTCACCACCCGCGAGGAGTTTGAACGTATGGTGGGGGCTGATATGTTTCTCGAACATGCAGAAGTTTTCGGGAACTTCTACGGGACGGCGCGTGCATCGCTCGAAGAGGCGCGCGTTGCAGGGCACGATTTGCTGCTCGACATCGATGTGCAGGGGGCGGCGCAGGTGCGCGCCAAAATGCCTGAGGCCGTGAGCATTTTTGTTCTGCCGCCAAATCCGAAAGTGCTTCGTACGCGGTTGCGGAACCGCAGCCGCGCCGAGGGCGTGGTGAACGAGGCGGAGCTCTACGGCAGGTTGAGCGAGGCGAGCAAAGAGATTGAGAATTTTCGCGAGTACAGCTATATTCTTGTCAACGACATTCTGGATCGGGCGGTAGCGCAACTGGAAGCGATCGTATTGGCTGAGCGGTTTTACCGCAATGGCGAGGCGATTGCCTACCGCTCACGGCGGGTGTTAGAGGTCGCAGCAGCGTGCCTGCAAGCGAACACGCAGGAGCGGCTGAAGCCTGTGCTAGAGGCGTTCGGCATCATTGGCGACTCTCGCCAGCAGGAACTGAACTTCGAGGAGGAATTCGATGACGATTGAGACCAGCTTCGATTCGAACTACCGCAAGGTTCTAGTCGCTGCGCGTCGCGCTCGCCAGTTGCAGAGTGGCTCCCACGCTTTGATTAACAGCCAGTCTACCAAGGCTTGCCGTATTGCCCAGGACGAGATCGACGCCGGTAAGATTGCGTATGTCAAGACCGAGGTTGATGTGGTGAAGCCCCTAGTGGAGGGCCCGGCGGTTCCGATTCTTCTAAGCTAGATTGTTCCTTTCCGCTTGTCTTCGTGAGTGGGGATCTTTGTGCTGTGGGGAAGTGTTGTCTTTTGGGGGCTACCGTGCATCCGTGGAGTTGCAAGAACCTCCGGTTCATTGTAAGGCCGCTACTGCAGATCACTAAAAACTGACATCTGATCTACAATCAAGCCATGAGAGTGACGGTGGGCGTGTCGGGTGGGATTGCTGCGTACAAGGCTGCGGAGCTGGTGCGTTCACTGCAACGGCAGGCACTGGAAGTGCACGTGGTGATGACCGCAGCGGCGTGCAAATTTGTGCAGCCGCTTACGTTCGCAGCGCTGACTGGGCATGGGGTGATTCGTGGGTTGTGGGACGATGGGGTGGGGGAAGGGGCTGGCGGTGAGCAGGGTGGGATTGAGCACATCGGCGAGGCGCAATGGGCCGAGGCGCTGGTGGTGGCCCCGGCGACGGCTAACATTCTGGCCAAGTTTGCCCACGGGATTGCTGACGACTTCCTGACTACGATGTACCTGGCTACGACGGCGCCGGTACTGGTTGCTCCGGCAATGAACGTGAACATGTGGAACCATCCGGCGACGCAGGCAAACCTGGAGATATTGCGGCAGCGGGGTGTCCGGGTTGTGGAGCCGGGGACGGGTGAGCTGGCTTGCGGCATGGTGGGATTGGGCCGGATGGCGGAGCCGGATGCGATCGCGGACGCGGTGCTTGGAGCACTGGGACGGCGGCACGATCTGGCTGGGGAGGTTGTGATGGTGACGGCCGGGGGGACGCGCGAGGCGCTGGACCCGGTGCGGTTCCTGGGCAACCGATCGAGCGGGAAGATGGGCTATGCGCTGGCCGAGGCGGCGCAGAGCCGCGGGGCGAGGGTGATTCTGATCAGTGGGCCGACGGCTCTGTACCCTCCAGCGAATTGCGAGATGGTGAAGGTCACGACGGCCGACGAGATGCGGGCGGCGGTGCTGGAGCGGATGGCCGAGGCTACGCTGGTGGTGAAAGCGGCTGCGGTGGCGGATTACCGGCCTGTGGTGGTGAGCGAGCAGAAGCTGAAGCGGACCGGGCCCATGACGCTGGAACTGGCTCCGACCGAGGATATTCTGGCCGAGGTGGTGCGGCGGCGACGGGCAGGGCAACTGATCGTTGGATTTGCGGCCGAAACCGAGAACCGGATGGAGAATGGCCGGGCGAAACTGCTGCGCAAGGGCGCGGATGCGATTGTGGTGAACGACGTGACGGCGGACGGCGTGGGGATTGAGGCGGATACGAACGCGGCCACGTTTCTGACTGCGACCAAGTCGATTGAGCTTGAGGAGATGCCAAAGCGGCAGCTCGCCGATCGGATTCTGGATGAGATTGTTGCGTTGCGACGCCCACGGTCGCTGGTGGTGGAACTGGATGGGGACGAAGACCGGAAATTGCGGCAGGACCGGGTGTTGAGCGAGGCCGCTCCGCAGGGTCGGCGGCAACTGATTGTGGAGTAGGCGCATTGGCGAGACAGCTCGATTCGGCAACCCGCGATGCTTTGGTGGAACGGGTTCGTTTTTATCGCGACCTGGGGCTTACTGAGTTCTATCGGCGGCCTGTCGATTTAAATGCCGAGGCGGCGGTTGCGGTTGAGGAGCCGGTTGCGGCGCTGGTAGCTGAGGCTGAGCAGGACGAGTCGCAGCGGTTGCAGACAGAAACATTCCTGGAGGATCAGCCCATTCCACCTCGCAAGCCTTTCCCTGCCGCTCCTGAAGTTGCAGCCGCCGTGCCGGCGGCTGATCGCGCTGCGGCGCTCCAGATGATTCGCGACGAGATGGGCGACTGTACGCGGTGCGCGCTGCACACGGGGCGTAACAAGCTGGTGTTTGGCGATGGCGACGCGAATGCGCGGTTGATGTTTGTTGGTGAAGGGCCGGGCGCGGATGAGGATGCGCAGGGGCTGCCGTTTGTGGGGCGCGCGGGGCAATTGCTGAACAACATGATTGCGGCGATGGGACTGAAGCGCGAAGAGGTCTACATTGCGAACGTGGTGAAGTGCAGGCCGCCTGGGAATCGGACGCCTGAGCCGGAAGAGGCGAATACTTGCTCGCCGTTTCTGTTCAGGCAGATCGATGTTGTGCGGCCGCAGGTGCTGGTGGCGCTGGGCGCGACGGCGGCGACGTATCTGCTGGGGCACAGACAGCCGCTTGCTGGGCTGCGCGGGCGGGTTCATCCGTTTCGCGGGATGCAACTGATTGTGACCTACCATCCGGCGTATTTGCTGCGCGATCCGAGGCAGAAGAAGGAAGCGTGGGCGGATTTGCAGATCGCGATGCGCGAGCTTGGGTTGCAGGCTCCTAAGGCTGGTTCCAGCCGCTAGAAAATCATCTCTAAAATTTCCAGATCAGAGGCTTCGAAGGCTCGATTGCGGGCGCGCGCAAAAGTGCGTTTAGCCTGCCTTTTGGGGCGAAAAAAGGCTCATTTTTCGTCGAAAAACGTCGGAATCGGCGGGGTTGTTTACTGGTTAGTAATAGATATGTGTCTGTAACTCTATGATTATGGGGTTGTTATTGTTTGACTGCACCATAATCGGTGCAATTGACGGGGAGGGGGGGTGGGGGGTAGGGCAGGGATCAGGGGTCAGGGGTCAGGGATCAGGTGCCTGGCCGCAGGGATCGCATAGGTAGTATGCGCTGGGTGGGGGTAATTGTATGCAAGACAGGGGTCAGGGATCAGGGATCCGGGGTCAGGATGCCGAATCGGAGTTCGTCGTCTCCGAGGTTTGAAAATCCAGATCTGAGGACCCGGACGGAAGGTTTGGCGGGGTGTCGAAATTGGGCGAAAAGGGGGCGATTTTGGCTGTTTTTGGGCAAAAAACAGGGTGAAATGTGCATGGGGTTTTAGGGCTGATTTTGCGTGTAAGCTGATTGATATCTGCTGGTTATCCTCTAAATCGGGTTGTTTTTCGAGGACAGAATAACGATTTCTTGCGTTTTGGCTTGTGCTGGTAAGTGATTTGGTTTCATAGGTTTGACGGAAACGTGATTTTTCTTTTGGCGGCGGGGTGGTGGTTTGGTGCGCTGTTTCGGCGTGGCGGTGGTGCGAGGTCTTGATCGTCTACAAGCGGTAGCCCTCAGAGTTTTGTCCTGGGGAAGTTTTTGGAAACCCGAGGGATGGGTTCTGCTGAGCCCCTCCCCAACATTCTGTTCGCTTCACGTCGTTGCGCGGTCCATTCCGATTCGACCTCTACTGTTCCGACTGCTCCGGTTGCGTAGTGTACGAAGCTGGACCATGGCCATTCTTCTGGTTTTTCGACCAGTCCGCGCCGCACAGGGTTTCGGTGCATGTATTGCAGCTTCTCGACGCGCTTGATTTCTGAATGAACATTGAAGTCGTAATAGCGTCGCTGCCAGAACTGGGCTGCTCCGTTTTTTTTCAACCTTCGCGAAGACTCTTGCTTCAACACCTGCAGGGCGACGGAAAGGGTTGAAGTGATTGGCTCGCCCAAAAGCAGGTGGACGTGCTCAGGCATGAGTACGTATCCGGCAACGACAAGGCCGAAGCACTTGCGAACGTGTTCGAGCTCGCGTTCGAAGACCGGGTATGCGTTGGTAGCGGCCAGAAACGGCTGTCTTCGGTAACAACTGAAGGTGACGAAGTGAAAGACGCCACATTCCTGGTACCGGACGAGACCCTTGGGCATGACAGATGAATTCTAAGACGTTCGTGCGGGAGCGGAGATTGTCGTATCCCACCCTCGCGGCAGAAAGAAGCCGCAAGGATGGGGCACCCTCAGTGTTTGGGTGGGAGGAGAGTTTGAAAAACTAAAGGGTGGGGCACCCGGCCCCTGTTTAATGCCCCTGTGATCTCAGATGCCGGCGTACCAGGAGTAGCCGAATTCGGGGGAGGCGGAGCCGAGGCCTTTGCCGAAGTGTTTGAGGGAGTCGGTGGCGGTGATTTTGGTGAGGAATTTTACGCTTTTGTAGCCTAGCTGGCGGGGGACGCGGAGGCGGAGGGGGCCGCCGAAGGGGACGGGGAGGTCGGCGTCGTTCATGCCGAGGGTGAGGAAGGTTTGGGGGTGGAGAGCTTCGGTGCGGTCGAGGCTGTCCCACCAGTCGGGTTGGAAGGCGCGGTAGACGACATAGCGGGCCTGGGGGAGGATGCCGACGGCGTTGAGGACGTTGGAGAGCGGGGTTCCGATCCACTCGGCGATGTAAGACCAACCTTCTTCGCAGGCCACTTCGGTGATCTGGCTGTGGGTGGGGAAGGTTTTGAGGTCG
>DATKWA010000126.1:0-9398 GCA_035529815.1 Occallatibacter sp.
TTTCATGCGTTTCCTGCGCTCCAAAGTGGATCGCCCAGGCCTGCCTCGACTTCTCCATACCGAGCGCGGTGTCGGATACAGCATCCGGGAAGGATCAGATTGAAGAGCCTGACCATTCAACTTCGACTCACTGCCTGGTACTTCCTCAGCCTAGCAATTGTCGTCGCCATTTTGGCTGGCGGTAGTTGGTTCGCCATGCGCGCGAGCATGTTCCACGCCATCGACCGAGATCTTGGCTACAGAATTGCCAGCGTTGTCCCGTTCATCCAAAGCCACTCGCTCAAGAATCGCGAGCAGATCACGAAGGCATTTTCCAACTCGTCCGACTCGTCGGTTGTCGGCATGTTCGTGCAGATCACAGACGACCAGTCAAACATCCTGTATGAATCAGACGTGCTCCGGTCGCACTCGGTTCCAGTCATTCCGCCTGCCAGCCCTGACGGAGCCCTCTCTCTCCGCACTGCCGGCCACAGCGGCTGGCCGGTAAGAGTTGCCAGCAAGCATCTTGTCGTCGACGGCGTCGGCCTCACGGTCCATATTGCCGAGCCGCTGCGCGACACGCTCAACGCACTGCGCGAGTACAGCCTTTATCTCGCTGTCTTCGTCCCGCTCGCCCTGCTCCTCACCACTTCCGCCGGCTACTGGATCAGCCGCCGCGCCCTGGCTCCCGTCGAGCAAATTAGAAACCAGGCCGAAGCCATCGACCCTGCCGATCTCACCACCCGCCTTCAGGTTCCCCCCACTGAAGATGAACTCGCCCGACTGGCACGAACGCTCAACGCCATGCTTGCGCGCATCGAGACCGGGTTTCGTTCCATCGAGCGATTCACCGCCGATGCCTCTCACGAACTCCGCGCCCCGCTGGCCCTCATCATCACGGCTGGAGACGTCTCTCTTCGCCGCGAGCGTTCCCGCGAAGAGTTGACGGAAGTGTTGCGCAAGGTTGTACGAGAGGCGCGGCGCATGTCCCAACTGGTGGACGATCTGCTCGCCCTGGCACGGGGAGACGCACTTCGAGCAAGTGCAACGCTGGCTCCTGTCGACATTGCAGAAATTCTTCGCGAGCTTTGCACCGAATTCGCGTGCCAAGTCAATGCCAAAGGAATCAAAGTCGCCTCTGCTCTCCCCAGTCGCGAAGCCCCCGTCCTGGGCGAAAGCTCCGACCTGCGCCGTCTCTTCCTGATCCTCATCGATAACGCCATCAAGTACACCGAGGCGGGAACAATCAACGTTTCACTCGACCAGACAGATCGTTCTGTCAGAATCACGGTTGCCGATACCGGCATCGGCATTGAGCAGTCCGCTCTGCCCCACATCTTCGATCGTTTCTGGCGGGCAGACAAAGTGCGCTCGCGTGCCGAGGGTGGCGCCGGCCTCGGTCTTTCGATCGCATCCCAAATCGTCAAGCAGCACGGCGGGAAAATAGCAGTAGAGAGCGTAGTCGGCCAGGGCACCAGGTTCATCGTAGAGCTTGCGTCCGCCAAATCACTCTAGACAAATCGCTCACCCCACGCGACGCCACTAGACCTCATCTTTGAATCGCACCTTCGCTTAAAGACAGAAGACAAGCCACCATAAGCAAAATCGTTTGAGTACTTAGCGCCGGATAAACCCGCCCCGGCAGCTGGAACGCAGTAATCTTTCTCTCGACGGAGCCACGAGCCGCTCGCCCAGGACCATCCAACCCGCTATAATCCTCAATTGATCGCGCCGGCGCAGAAAACTCGGGGCCAAATTTCTCCCCGTCCAGCCCGGCCGATTTTGCCTGGAGCATTTGAAAGGTATCCGCCATCATGAAGAACCTCACCCGCCGTCAATTTGGCGCCGGCATAGCCGCAACCGCTGCCACCCTGGCCCTCCCCAAACTCGCCCTCGCCCAACTCCATCCCATTAGCCGCGAGTTGCCTCAGGGCTTCCTCTGGGGATGCGCCACTGCCGCCTACCAGATCGAAGGCGCAGCAAGCGAAGACGGCCGCGGCCCTTCCGTATGGGACACCTTCTCCCACACCCCCGGCAAAACCTACAACGGCGAGACCGGCGACGTAGCCGACGACTCATATCACCTCTACAGGGAAGACATTCAGCTCCTCAAGAATTTAGGCGTGGCCACTTACCGCTTCTCCATCTCCTGGTCGCGCATCTTTCCCAGCGGAACCGGCCAGCCCAACCCCAAGGGCCTCGACTACTACAACCGCGTCGTCGACGAGTTGCTCGCCAACAGCATCACTCCCTACATCACCCTCTTCCACTGGGATCTGCCCCAGGCCCTGCAGTCCCGTGTAGGCGGATGGCAATCGCGCGACACATCCAAAGCCTTTGCCGACTACGCCGCCTATGTCACCAAACGCCTCTCCGACCGCGTCCACCATTGGATGACCACCAACGAGTTCGTCTGCTTCACGGACAACGGCTATAAAAATGGCAGCTTTGCCCCCGGCCTCATGCTGCCCCCCGCCCAGGTCAATCAAATTCGCCACCACGGCATTCTCGCCCACGGACTCGGTGTTCAGGCCATCCGCGCCAACACCCCGAGCGGAACCCAGGTCGGCCTCGCGGAAAACACCAACGTCTACGTCCCCGCTATTGAAACCCCGGAAAACATTGAAGCTGCCCGCAAAGCCACCCGCGACGGCGCAGCGCCCTTCCTCGCCCCCCTCATGGAGGGCCACTACCCTGCAAGCTATCTGGAGCGCGAGGGAGCCAACGCCCCCAAAATCGAGCCGGGAGACATGGAAGCCATCGGCAGCAAGCTCGACTTTGTCGGCCTCAACGTCTACACCGCCGACTATGTGGAAGCCGACAGCTCCGCACAGGGCTATGCCATCCTGCCCCGTCCAGCCTCATACCCGCACATGACCTCGCCCTGGATTGAGATCACCCCGGAGTGCACCTACTGGACCATCCGCAACGTCACCGACCTCTGGCATCCGCCTGCAATCTTCATCACAGAGAATGGCTGCTCTTCCGACGACGTTCCCAATGCCGCCGGCCACATCGAAGACACCGACCGAGTCATGTATCTCCGCAACCACATCGCCAACGTCCAACGAGCCGCCGCCGAAGGTTACCCAATAAAGGGCTACTTCCTCTGGAGCCTGATGGACAATTTCGAGTGGGCCGACGGTTACAGCAAGCGTTTCGGAATTCATTACGTGGATTTCAAAACCGAAAAGCGCACTCCCAAACTCAGCGCAGCCTGGTACCGCGACACCATTGCGCGAAACGCTGTCGAATAGCTCCGCTCGGTCAGCAAGTTGATTAGGCCGCCTTAACCCAGGCGGCCTTTCACTTGTTCAGTTGCTGCACAAAGAAGTCAGCCATCATGTGATTGGCCTCCAGAGCCTCGGGCAATTTGGGGTCGTACCAGAACGCGTGCGTCAGTGCGTCAAACACCACCAACCGAGCGTCCACGCCAGCCCGCAGATACGCCCGGTGCAGATTCGCCGTGCCGCTCAGCAGCAGGTCACGCCCGCTGGTCACAAACAACGTCGGTGGCAGCCCATGCAGATCGGCGTAAATAGGCGAAAGCACCGGATCGCGCGGATCGGTGGCGCCCACATACTCGGCGTCATGCGTACCAGGACGTGGCGGATCAAGATGGCCCGAAAGCCCCCGCAACGCATACATCGACTCCGAGTCTCCCGCGCGCGCAAAGTCGCCCATACCGCTGAAGATACCCAGCGCCGCCGGCATCGGCAAGCCCAACTGCTTCAGCCTCACCGCAACTTCAGCGGTCAAAATCGCGCCGGCAGAAGTTCCGTAGATTACTATGTGATCCGGCTTGTAGGTCTTCAGCAGTTCCTTGTAAACCGCAATCGAGTCATCCACTGCGGCCGGAAACGGATGCTCCGGCGCAAGTCGGTAAAGCACCGCCACCACCTTCATCTTGGTATAGCCGGCAATCGGAATCGATTCCGCATACGATCCCGAATCAGAGTTGAACCCGCCGCCATGCAGGTTCATCAGCACCTTGTCCCGGTTTGCTTCAGGCATTCCCTCCGGCGTCACAATCCGCACCGGAACCCCAGCCATTTCCTCTTCCACAAGCGTATTGGGGCACACCGCGCTCCAGGCCACGCGCGCTCCGGCCGTGTAGGCGTCCGTGTGAGCGCGTCGCTCAGCCAGCGTTTCCGGCGGACCCTCGTCTGGCACAGCGCGAGCCAGCACTTTTTGTGCCTCCGCGCTGATCGTCTGCGGCACCGGAACCACCCGCGTCACATGCGCTGTCCCGTCAGCGTCGATATAGCTCGTGTCCCGCTGCGGAGCCTCCGCCGCCGTCGTCGGGTGCGGCGCAGGTTGCTGCGCAGACACAGCGCTTGCAGCCACCAAAAGAACAAACACAAAGCGATAAGGCATCGAACTCATTCGGCCAGCTCCTCGTGTGCGAATTGCAAAGCACCGTCCGACACACCTAAATTTCACATTGTCCACCATATCCACAAAGCGCCATTCCGTCCATCGCACCCAATCAAAAAAGGGAAGCGATTTCAATCGCCCCCCTTCTTTGATTCGTTCAGCACTCCAGTGAACTAGTCCGGGAGAACCAGCAGGCCGCTTGCCAACAACTTCTCCGTCAGGTTGTCCAGCGCCTGGGAGAACTTGTAGGAAACAGCGCGTACGCTCATACCCAGAAGCGTCGCTGCTTCGGCCTGAGTGTACTCCTGAAGCACAATCCGGCTCAGCAGTTGCCGGTCCAGAGAACCAAGCTTCTCTAGGCACCTTTCCAGATCGAGGACGAAGATCACTGCGTCCTCAAAGGTGCGGATCGGTCGGCTCGATACCCAACCCCGCCCCACTGGATCGCCAAGAATCGACGGGGCCCGGCCCACCTGCATCGAGGCATACAGATAGCGCCGCAACATGCTCTCCGTGTGCTTCCGATAAAAGGCCAGGCTCACCAGCGGTTCTTTCGCTGGTGATTTCGCCGGACTGATCGCCGGTCGTGCTGCCGGCTTCTGCTTCCAACTCCTCCGTTCTTCCTGCCACTCTACCTGCGGACTGCTTGCTCCCCAAACGGTTGCCAACTGAAGGGCTGCGCTCATCGCGTCCCTCCTACTGCTTCAACGGCCTTCCAGACCCTTGCATGCGGCTTGCGGGCTGGACGCCCACGCCGCTTCCGGCTTTCTGGAGATGGAAAATCCTGCAGTTTTACTTCACACCCTCGGCAATAAACACTTTCATGTGTCTGGGCACGGTACCAAAGACAGCCGCACCCTTCGCAAATTTTGATTTGCACGCGCAATTCCATGACTATTTCTCCGTATTTGGGCCTTCTCCCGACGGACTTTTTTGTTTTCGGTTGTTCCGCGGGGTAAAGAGAACCAGGCAGGGCAACTCAGGATTCTCACGTCCTGATGGGGGATTGCCGCCTTCGCTCGCTTGTTTTTTGTCATGCTCATAGCGCGCAGATCCTGGAATTTCACGCCTTGGCCTCCCCACATTCCATCGTGCCAGGCGCGATGGGGAAAACTTGGGGCAGGAAACATTTCCTCCGGGTAACTCTCCAACAAAACGCACGTTACCCAAAGGAGGTTCATAAGCCGACGATCAAGACAAGGCCGCAGCCTGCTCAACACCGTGCCAAAGAACCATTTCCTGGAAAATTCCTATAAGCCAAAGCGAGATGAAGTAATACCAATCTAGGAATATGTATCCCTTGCGTCAACGCCCTCACATGGTTTTGCGTTCCAGCGCTTCCCAATCAATACCAAAGCGCCGAAAATGAAGGCGAACTGGCCATTACGACTTTTCCTGGGGAAACTGAAGAGCCGTCATTCCCATTGCTGGTGGCGAATTATCCACAAATGAACTTTAGCCAGATGCACGAACGTCTACGCCTGGAGATGCTGCGCAGGATAAAGCGCGGGACCCTCAGTGTCTCCCTGCTCGCTCGCCAGACAGGCTTTGGACAGGCGCATCTCTCCAATTTTCTCCACTGCCGACGCCAGCTATCGCTCGAGGCAATGGATCGAATCCTCGCGGCCCAGCATCTGACCGCCGCCGATCTTCTTCCCCTCACCCAATATGCAGGCGACTCGCTGGCCGACGATGAAAACAGCTCAGTCCCCGTCGTCTCCCATGCCGCGGCGCTTTTCGAGCCCCACATCCGCCCCTCCGCCGCGCACGCCATGCTCAGGCTGCCCGCCGGAGTTCTCCAGTCTCTGCATACCAGGGTCTCCAACTCGCGCAGATCATGGCAGAGGTTCGTCGCTGTGCGCATTCCATCGTCCGACGCCCAGGCAATGGATCCGCTGGTGCTCCCCGACGCCATCGCCCTCATCGATCGCCACTACAATGCGCTCGCCCCGTATCGCCCAAACCGCCAGAATGTCTACGCCGTCCGCCATGGCGCACACCTGACCCTGCGATACGCAGATTTTTCCCTGAACCGGCTGGTCCTGCGGCCCCACAACATCGCTTTCCCGGTGGAGTTGGTCGAGATCGATCCCGGAGAGTCCCCCGGCGACCTGCTGGCCGGCCGCGTTGCATTGATCATCAACGAGCCGTGAAGGCCAGAACCTACCGTCAACGGCGGCGCGCGCCCTAAACATCGTGCCCAGAGTCCTGGTTCTCAAACCGCGTGAACTTCCCAATCCAGTTCAGGAACACAGTCTCCGTCGGGCCGTTGCGCTGCTTGGCCACGATAATCTCCGCTTTCGCCTTTTCCGCGTCCGACAGCTCTTCCGTCCGGTTGTAGTAGGCCTCACGGTGGATGAACGCCACCACATCCGCATCCTGCTCAATCGACCCCGACTCGCGCAGATCGCTCAACAGCGGCCGCCGGTCTTCGCCCCGCCGCTCGCTGGCGCGGGAGAGCTGCGAGAGAGCAACCACCGGAACGTGGAGCTCCTTCGCCAGAGCCTTCAACCCGCGCGAAATCGCCGACACCTCCTGCGTCCGGTTTTCGTACCCCTTCCGTCCGCCTGAGGGAAGCGTCGCCGTCATCAGTTGCAGGTAGTCCACTACCACCAGGTCCAATCCCCCGGCGTTCTGCTTCAGCCGCCGCGCCTTGGCCCGCATCTCGGCAAGCGATATCCCAGCCGAGTCGTCGATGAACATCCGCGACTCAACCAGTTCCTCGAGTGCCTTCTGCAGTTTGCCCGCCTCTTCCTGACCAAGAAACCCCTTCTGCAGCAGTTGCTGGTCCACCCAGGCCTGCGAGGCAAGCATGCGCCGTAGCAGCGACGCCTTGCTCATTTCCAGGCTGAACACCGCCACAATCGCCTGGTGATTGATCGCCGCGTTCTGCGCAATGTTGATCGCAAAGGCCGTCTTGCCCATCGACGGTCGCGCCGCAATGATAATCAGCTCGTCCTTCTGCAGACCGCTCGTCAACCGGTCCAGTTCCGTAAAATCCGTCGCAAGCCCCGTTACTTCCCGGCTCTGTTTGTAGAGGTTGTCGATCGACCCGAAAGAGTTCGCGACAATCTTTTCCAGCGGCTCCAGCCCCTGCGAAAGACTTTTCTCGCTCACCTCAAGCAATTGCGACTCGGTCATGTCAAGCACACCGATCGCGTCCTCGCTCTGGTCTGCCGCCCGCGCAATCGCCGACGAGCAAATCAGCATCAGCTTCCGCAGCAGGCTCTTGTCCTTCACAATCCGGATGTACTCTTCAATCACCGGTCGGCGCGGCAAACCCTCCGTCAGCGAAGCCAGGTAGGCAACTCCGCCCACCGCCTCAACCTCCTTGTACCGCGCCAGTTCATTGGCCAGCGTCACAATATCCACCGGGCGCTGCGCATCCACCAGCTCGCCCATGCGCAGGTAAATGCGCCGATGCGAGTCCAGCGAAAAGTCGTCGGCCTCAAGCTTTTCCGCAGCCTCGGAGTAGGCGGCGCTGTCCAGCAGAATCGCGCCAAGAATTGTCTTCTCGGCATCAATGTTCGCCGGTAACCCGGCGTCAAACTTAATATCAGGAATCGCGGCCATATCTAGAAAAGTTTAGGCCAACCACCGCCGCCGCCAGTCTGTGAACATTCGCGCCAACTGCGGAAAACAAGGAAAAGACAGCAGGACCTTTCCCGATCGCAAATCCCATCTGGCAGATTGTGCATAAGTTGTAGCCTTCCCGTGCCCTACGCCTGCGAAAATAGAAAGATAGCCCCTAAAGCCTGAATCGGCTTCGGGCAAAGCCGATTTAGGCAGGACTCACCATGCAACGCGTCGCCGTGATCTATAACCCGGCCTCAGGCCAACACTCCGCACGACGCAAGGCAGCTGTTCAGGCAGCCATCTCCGTCCTCGCCGAGGCCGGCGTCCATGCCGAAGCCTTCGTCACCACCGCCGCTGGCAGTGCCACCACACAGGCCCTCGATGCCGTTCGCAGCGGCTTCGACACCGTTCTTGCCTGCGGCGGCGACGGCACCGTCCACGAAGTCCTGCAAAGCCTCGTCGGAACCGACGTCGCCCTCGGCGTCGTTCCCCTCGGAACCGCCAACGCCCTGGCCGCCGATTTGGGCCTCACCGCTTCTCCCGCAAAAGTCGCGCGCATCCTGCTCACCGCCGCTCCCACGCGAATCTCGGTCGGCCGCATTCACTATAGCGACGCCGCCGGCAACCCCGCCTCGCGCTATTTCACCGTCGCCGCCGGCGTAGGCGCCGATGCCCTGCTCATGTCGCGCATGGACGCCCGCCTCAAACGCCGCCTCGGCTACATCCTCTACATCATCGAAGCCTTCCGCATCTGGGCCACCCACTCCTTCCCGCTCTTCCACGCGATTGCCCCGGCAAGCGAAGCCGGCGACGTCCCCAATGATCGCGTAGTCGAAGTCTCACAGTTGCTCGCCGTGCGCGTACGCTCTTTTGGCGGCGCTCTCCGTTATCTGGCGCCCGGCGCAAGCCTGCGCAACGGAAAACTCACCCTGCTCGCCTTCAAGACCCGCAGCCGATTTCGCTACATGTTGTTTCTGCTCGCTGTCCTGGCCGGCCAGCACAAATTCGAACGCGAAGTTGAGCTCATTGAAACCCCGTCCATCGAGTGCCACCCCCGCAACGGCTCCAAAGACTCCTTCTTCGTCGAAGCCGACGGCGAAGTCCTCGGCCAACTCCCCGTCAGGCTCGAAGTCGTCCCCCACTCCCTCACCCTCCTCGTCCCGCCCGGCGCCCAGCCGTAAGTCGCTCGGCCGCGAAGAACCTGTTCAACGATTGTGCTCATTTGCAGGAGCGCGAAGGTGCGCCATTCCAGCGGTGCGTGAGTCGAAAAGTTGAAATCCCCCGCCACAGGTTCCCGGCCGGGGATTCCGCACTTCGTTAAATTTCTAAATAGAAAGACTGCCCCTTACTTCTTCAGCGGCTTCCGCGCAAAGTAATACAGCGAAAACGCCAGCGCCGCAAACGCCAGCACGCTCACGTAGTTGTTATCCAGAAGCGTATGCGGAAAATTCAGAATGTCGCCTTCG
>DATKWA010000127.1:0-33035 GCA_035529815.1 Occallatibacter sp.
CGGCCTTCAGCAAGGTTCAAAGGAGCTTGAGAGCCAACTGCAGCAAACCTCCATCCACAACCAGCAGCTCTCCGCGCAAGCTGACGAACAAGCGCAGGCCCATCGCAGCGCCATCGAACAGCTCGAACAACGCATCCATCAAATGGACGCCGAGCACGACGCTAATCTCGTCGACCTCAACCAGCAGAAAATTGAACTTGAGCAGCGCTCGCGCGAACTCGAGCAGCAACTCCAGCAGGTCACTCTCCACGGCGAAAACGAAATGGCCCTTGCCCGCCAGGCTGCGCTTGAGCAGGCCGCCGCTGCCGAACAACTCGCGCAGCGCCAGCACGGCCTCGAAGCCGAAAAAGACGCCGCCAACTCGCAGCTCAAAACTCTTCAAGCGCGCGTCGCGGAACTTCAAGACCAGTTGCAGCAGGCAGCCGCCCGCGCGACCACTGCGGAAGCCCCAAGAAGCGAGGTCCCTGCGGTCCCATCCGCGCAACTGCTGCGCCACGCCGAGTGGATCATGGGGCGCGCGGTCGGCCCGGTGCTGCCCTACGGATTGGTCGCTGCCGAGGCCTATGCTGCCGCGGCGCTCGCCGCAAACCCGCAAGGTGCGGATGCACCGCAACTGCTCGCCGAGTTGGCCAGAATTCGCCGCGCATTTCCCCAAGGGTTGCCATCTGTGTCCGAGGCCATAACCACTTTCGACGAAAAAGCGGCTGCATTCTTCGATGCCGATCCTGCCCGGGCAGCCGAAATCGCCGAAGAAGAAGCCCAGCGCCGTTATCGCGCAGGCCTCAACCGCTCCGCACTGATGGCGGCAAACACGGCCCTCGAACTCCGCCAGAAAGACAGACCCTGAGGACGGCCATTACACCGCTCGCTAGGGTCCCGAATCTGAAGTTCGCATCAACAATTAAGTCGTCATCCCATCTGAGCGGAGATTGACGCGCATTTTGCGCCAATCGCGGGTGGCCCGGATCTGACCCCTCCCCACAAAAGTCTGGGTGGCCCGTGTCTCGCTTTTGAGACATGGGAGAGTAGAACGCCGACCGCCGGTAGACGATCAAAACGATGCACCACCGCCACACAAAAAATCACGTTTCCGTCAAACCTATGAAACCAAATCACTTGCCAACCCAGGCCAGAACGGAAAAAACCGCCATTCTGTGCTGCAAAAACAATCAAGCCAAGAAGATAACCAGCAGATATCAATCAACTTAGACGCAAAATCAGCCCTCAGACCCCATGCGCAATTTGCCCTGTTTTTTGCCCAAAAACAGCCCAAATCGCCCCTGTTTCGCCCAATTTTGATGCCCTGCTAAACCTTTCGCAGACGGTCCTCCATGGAAACCTCACACCTAGTCCCCGCCTTATCCCTTTTGCCGAAAATTACTCCCGCCAGGCGCATACTATCCCTATCAGGCCCTCATCGAGCCCTCATCCGAGCCTCAAAATCGGCG
Organism: Occallatibacter sp.; assembly: GCA_035529815.1. GTDB lineage: Bacteria > Acidobacteriota > Terriglobia > Terriglobales > Acidobacteriaceae > Telmatobacter. The sequence goes on from DATKWA010000127.1 coordinate 1,449, forward strand.
CACCCCCCACCCCCCCTCCTTGTAAAGTGCACTGATTATGGTGCATGATTTTTTCAACTAACTGATAATAAACATGATATATACCATAAAATATTACTAAATAGTAATCTACCCTGCGAATTTCGACGTTTTTTGACGAGTTTTCGCTCCAAAATTGGGGTTGATTGGGGTCTACGGGGCTGTTAGGAGCGTAAAATTCAAGCGCGCCGGCAAGGCTGCAAACTGCGGTCGCCTGCTGAAAGGAATCCAATCCATATGAAAATTTCCGCTCTTCTTGACCAGTTCGCTCCGCTCGGGCTAGGAGTCCTCTGCCTCGTCGCCGCGCTGCCCGCATCCGCGCAGACCGTCAACCTGTTTCCAGCCGATGCTCAGGCGCAATGGACGCGCATCGCCATTCCGCCCACAAACCCCGTCAGCCAGATCGCCCAATGGCATATCGATGCGGCCAAGCGCGAGATCCTCTGCGATGGAAACGGCGGCCACGACTGGCTCCGCTTCAACCGCGAACTGGGCAACTTCACCTTCCACGTCAAGTGGCGCTTTACGCCGCTGCCCGGCACACCCAAATACAACAGCGGCGTCTTCTTCCGCAACAACGAAGACGGCTCCATCTGGAACCAGGCGCAGACTTCGCCCGGCGGCGGTTACATCTTTGGCGTGACTCAGGTCGACGGCAAGACGCAGCACTACAACCTGCAAAAGGAAATGAAGGAGAACCGCGTCAAGCCCGCCGGACAATGGAACGTCTACGACATCCGCTGCGTGGGCGACACCTGCACCCTCGCCGTCAACGGCATGGTCGTCAACACCATTCACGTCGGCCTTGAGAAGGGCTACATCGGCCTCGAGTCTGAGGGCTATCAAATCGAGTTCAAAGATTTCAAGGTGAAGGAACTGCCCTGAAGTCCGTCGGCATCGCGGCAGGTTCCTCGCCTAAAGCGGATACTTCTCCAGAGCAATCGCTGCTTTCGCCACGGTCCGGCTCATCGCGACAGCGTTTCCGGGAGTAAAGCGCGCTAGGCGCCGCAGAATCGCCAGCTGCGTCCGCAGCATATCTCCCTCGCCGCAGGCTGCCAGCACTCTTCGTGCAGCCTGCTCGGCCAGCCCCATTGTCTCGTCCGCCAGCAGACCCGTCATCGCCGCGGCCGTTTCCGCCGTGCTCTTCCGCGCAGCGGCCAGTTTCCGCGCCCGCACCAGCGCTGACTCCAGCGCATACACCTGCGTGATCATGTCGGCCAGGTCCGCCATTACCTCCTGCTCGTCCTGCAGCCCCGTCATGAACCGCTGGCTCGCCACACCGGCCGCAAACAAGGCCATCTTCTTCACCGCCTCCAACACGGTGGACTCACGCGCCAGCGGCTCATGGGCTTCCGTCGCCACGTCGAAGGAGGGCGGCTCCATTACCTCATCCATCACCCGCTTGATGGCTGCCATCAGCGGCAGTTTCCCGCTCATAGCCCGCTTCATCATCCACCCGGTGATAATCAGCCGGTTGATCTCATTGGTCCCCTCGAAGATGCGGTTGATGCGCGCATCCCGGTAACACCGCTCCGCCGGATACTCCTCCACATACCCGTATCCGCCCATCGTGGCCACCAGTTCATCCGCCACCACGCTCAGCATCTCCGATGCATACACCTTCACAATGGAGCACTCGATCGCATACTCCTCAATGCGCCTCTGCGTCTCGCGCGCCGGGTTCTCCTGCTCTCCACCAGATCCATCCGCAAAACTGGCATCCATCATCCCCGCCGTCCGGTACACCATGCTTTCAGCCGCATAGAGCCGCATAGCCGAGTCGGAGATCTTCCGCTGGATCAGCCCGAACTCCGTAATCGCCTTGCCAAAGGCACGCCGCTCCTTGGCGTAGCGAACCATATGCGCAAGCGCATGCCTCCCCCCCCCAATGCACGCCACTCCCAACTTGAACCTCCCCACATTGAGCACGTTGAAGGCGATGTGGTGCCCCTTGCCTGCTTCACCGAGAAGATTCACGGCAGGCACCCTGCAGTCGGTCAGTATTAGCGGACAGGTGGATGAACCGCGAATTCCCATCTTGTGTTCTTCTTGGCCGATATTTAGACCGGGGGTGGGCCTCTCGATTAGGAAGGCGGAGAATTTCTCTTCGCCGGTGGAGGGGTCGACGATTTTGGCGAATACGGTGTAGATACCTGCGATGGCGCAGTTTGTGATCCACTGCTTTTCGCCGTTGAGGATGTAGTGGGAGCCGTCGGCTGAGAGTACGGCGCGGGTGCGAATGTTCATGGCGTCTGACCCGGAGCTGGCCTCCGACAATGCGTAGGCACCGATCCATTCGCAGCTCGCCAATTTTGGCAGGTACCGCTGCTTCTGCTCCTCGGTGCCGTACCAGACCAGCGGCAGGGTGCCGATTCCGGTGTGGGCTCCGAAGGCGGTGGAGAAGCTGGCCAGCACGGAGATGTGATCTGTAATCAGCGTGGCGCTGACCTTATCGAGCCCCATGCCTCCGTACTCCTCTGGAATTTCTACGGCCGCGAAGCCCATTTCGGCGGCCTTCCGCATGATTCCGGGGAGCACGCCTGGCTCTTTCCCCTCAATGGCGGCGATTGCCGGCTGGATTTCTTCACGGGCGAAGCGGGTCGCCGTGGCCGCAATCTGACGCTGCTCTTCGTTCAGGTCTTCGGGAGTGAATATCTGGGAGGGAGATCGCGTTTCAAGGAGAAAACTTCCGCCGGGGGCGGCAACGATGGACGATACGGCTGGTGCGCTCATGGCGAACTGTCTCCAACTGTTACATGACAGTACGCGAACAGGACAGGGACGATCAACTGCCTGAAACCCGCTCAAGGTGAGTGGCTGCGACTCGGGAGGCCCCGGCAGACGGATTCCCTTGCCGGCGTCAAGCGATGCAACGCCCAAAGCCGCTGCATCGCATACAATAAACGTTATCCAGAACCCGGAGGCCTGCCCTGTTTGCCGAGCTTGTGACCCGACTGACTTCTGCTGCCGGCCCACTCGGCGGACTACCGGCCCAGGTTTCGGTGTGGCTGGATTTTGCCTCCCAGAACGGCCTGCGCCACTACATCAAAACTCAGTTCATCGATCAGACGTTCAAGGGTCTTTACCACTGGAACTGGTTTGACGCGGCGATGCTGTTTCCGTATTTTGCGGTGATGATTGGCCTGTCGTTTTATGGCATTCATCGCTACACGATGTGCTACGTGTATTACAGGGATCGCAAGAACTACAACCCGGACCCGCCGCAGCACTTCGACGAGTTGCCGCGCATCACGGTGCAACTGCCAATCTTCAATGAACAGTTCGTGATCGACCGTCTGATCGAAGCGGTCTGCGCGATGGAGTATCCGCGGGAGAAGCTCGACATTCAGGTACTGGACGACTCGACGGACGAGACGTGCGAGGTGGCCGCCGCCATTGTGGCCCGTTACGCGGCTCTGGGTCATCCGATTTTTTACATTCATCGCACGGACCGGACTGGCTACAAAGCCGGAGCTCTGGATGCCGGCCTGAAAGTTGCAAAGGGCGAGTACGTGGCTATCTTCGACGCCGACTTTGTGCCCCCAACCGACTGGCTGATGAAGGTGGTGCACCACTTTGCGGAGCTTGAGATTGGGATGGTGCAGACGCGGTGGGAGCATTTGAATCGCGACTACAGCACGTTGACCCAGATTGAGGCTATTCTTCTGGATGCACACTTTGTGATCGAGCAGGGCTCGCGCTGCCGTTCGGGGGAATTTTTCAATTTCAACGGCACTGCGGGCATGTGGCGGATCAAAGCGATCTCCGACGGTGGCGGCTGGCAGCACGACACGCTGACGGAAGATACGGACCTGAGCTACCGCTCGCAGCTTGCCGGCTGGAGATTCAAGTATCTGCCGGACGTCGTGTGTCCGGCGGAGTTGCCGATTGAGATGACGGCCTTCAAGACGCAGCAGGCGCGCTGGGCCAAGGGCCTGATCCAGACTTCGATCAAGATTCTGCCGCGGGTGTTCAAGTCGAAGATCTCGAAGCGTAAGAAGTGGGAGGCCGTGCAGCACCTGACGGCGAACCTCAGCTATCCGCTGATGATCGTGATGACGGCTTTTTTGATTCCTGCCATGATTGTTCGCTTCTATCAGGGCTGGTTCCAGATGCTGCTGATCGACTTTCCGCTGTTCACCGCATCCACCTTCTCGATCGCGGTGTTTTATCTGGCGGCGGAGCGCGAACTGTTCCCCAAGAAATGGAAGAGGACTTTCCTTTATCTGCCGTTCCTGATGGCTCTAGGCATCGGGCTGACTGTGACCAACTCCAAGGCGGTGATGGAGGCGATTTTCGGGATCAAGAGCGCCTTTGTCCGTACGCCCAAGTACCGCGTGGCGAAGAAGGGCGAGAAATCGCAGGCGGCGAAATACCGCAAGCGGCTGAAGCTGACTCCGTGGATTGAGCTTCTGCTGGGCTGCTACTTCTTTGGGGCGATTGTCTACACGTTCTCGAACCAGAATTACTTTACGGCTCCGTTCTTGATTCTGTTCGTGATTGGCTATTGGTATACGGGGCTGATGAGCCTGTTGCAGGGCCGGTTCGAACGCTGGCGCTCGGGCAGCGGCGCCAACACCGACGAGTCGAGCCCGAAGCCGTTTCCTGTGGGCGTTTAAGGACGGCGCGGACGTCCGCGCGAAATTACGTTGCAGACCCCCAAAAAGTGGCGTTGGAGGGCTGAAAATGGCCCCTAAACTCGCATAATTTCGTCATTTTTCGTCGACAATATTACTATTTAGTTATTGGGCGGCATTTTTATCTTATTGATTCGTTGTTAGTTATAGGACGTGCTGCACCATAATCGGTGCGATTGACAGAAGGGGGGGGTGGGGGGGTACCCCCTTTTCGGGCCTCGGGACGGAGTTGATTGGGGCCCACATGGGTAGTATGCGCCCGTTAGGTGTAATTATCGGCACGCGGGGTGGCTTCGCGGGCTAACCCAGGGAGCGAGAATTTGGGCATTGGGCGATCGGCAATCTGAGGAGGATGCAATGACCATGAATGAGGAAGCTGCGGAGTTTAAGGCCAAAGCCCAGGAAAGGCTGGGTGAGAAGTTCGACATCATAGCCCGTGACCTGGAGCGCGTACGGGCATCGGGCGCGATCAATGCCGCACTGAAGGTTGGAGAGTTGGCGCCGTCGTTCACACTGCCGGACGCTTACGGCGATCCGGTTTCGCTCAGCGCGCTGCTGGCGCAAGGACCGGTGGTGATTAGTTTTTACCGCGGTGAGTGGTGCCCTTACTGCAACATCGAGCTGCGCGCATTGCAATTAGCTTTACCGATGATGGAGCAGCTGGGCGCGACTCTGATTGCGATTTCGCCGGAGAAGCCGGATCACGGAATTGTGGCCACGGAGAAGAACGGGCTGGCCTATCCGGTGCTCAGCGACTTCGGCAATGAAGTCGCGCGGCAATTCGGCATTGTCATCCAGAGGGGCCGGGAACTGAACGAGTTTTCCAAGGCCACCTCGAACACCGACATCACAGTCCGTAACGGCGAGGACTCCTATCAACTTCCAGTTCCAGCAACGTATGTCATCGATACGAGCGGCATGATTCGCTTTGCTCATGTCGACGTGGACTATATGACGGGTCGCGCGGAACCGGAAGCGGTGATTGCGGCGCTCAAGGCGATTGCGCATCCGGTTGGCCAGTAACTCTCTGCTTCCAGCTTTCCGGCAGTGTAGAAAAAGCGTGATCCAAATCAGTCCTGCGAAGTCTTCCTGTGGGAGTTATTTTCATCCTGGCGACATTCAGACGCGCAATCTTTGGCGCTGAGGCCCGGGGTTCAAGCCTCGTTTAACTCTCTGCCGGATTCAGAGACCTGAAGGTCTCTGCTCCCTCCGTTCAATTGCGCGCTTTGGGTTGTGCGCGCCGGTTGCTTCAGTTTTACCTCGCATCCTCATCCGTCGACGGCGTTACTTAGCTTCCTGCTTGAGGAGAAATTCGTACTGGGCGCGGTTGGTGTCTCCGGTTGTGGTGATGGGACTATCGAGGTGGATTAACTCTTTGGTCTTGTCGAAGCGAGGCCAGAGGGGCAGGCCGGGGCCGTTGGGATTGCCAGTGCGGGCAAAGTTTGTCCAATAGCTTTCAACCTGGTCGCTCAATTTGCGGTCTTCCGGGTGCCAGACAGCCTGATGGCGCACGTCGAGGGTTCCGAAGACGTATTCAAGTTCCTGGGAGTGGAAGGCGTATTTTCCCTGAGGATGATTTGGCTCGGCCGGGCCGGGACGATCGAAGCGGTAGCGATAGACAGGTGAGTCGCCGGTTTTGACGGCGGCCTCAGCCCATCGCCAGGAGCCGAGAGCAATGAAATTCTCTGTGGTGTATTGGTCGGCGGAGCGGACTGCCTGCTCGTCGCTGTTGGCTGGGAACGCGGCCAGAAACTGGTTGGCCTGGTTCCCGAAATGCTCTGCGGCGAAGGCCTTCCATTTTTCTACGGTCATGCCTTTTGAGAGTGTTCCGGCGCGCTCGTCACGGTTCCATCCAATGATTGCGGGGACGTGCGCCTGGCGGCCGGCGGCATAGCTTTCAGGGATGGGCTCGGTGAGGAATTCGCCATCGACATTGGGGCCGAAAAAGATGGTGGTCGACTTTTGCGCTGCGGCCATGAGTTTGTCGGCAGGCATTTGGCGCAACTCAGCGAGATTTTTTACGCCGAGCGAATCGACCCAGGCCTGGTCGCGATGGGCGCGCTCGGCGAGGGAAGACAGGGAAAGCGTATTGCTGAAGAATGCGCCGCTCTCGCCGATGGTTTTTTGGAAGAGGCCGCGGGCGGCGGGAGCGGCAGAGAGCGCATTGACTGCGAATGATCCGGCACTTTCGCCGAAGATGGTGACGTTGGCGGGGTCACCGCCGAAGGCTCCGATGTTGGCCTTGACCCAGCGCAGGGCCGCGGCCATATCCATGAGGCCGTAATTGCCTGCGTGGCCGTCAGCCTCTTTGGCGAGGTCTTCGCTGGCGAGGAAGCCGAAGAGGCCGAGGCGGTAATTGATGGTGACGAGGATGACTCCCTTGGAGGGAATCTCTGAGTTTGTATAGCGCGGTTCGGAGCCTGCGCCGGCGAAGAAACCGCCGCCGTGGATCCAGACCATTACAGGCAGCTTGCTGGCCCGCTTTGCGGACGCAGGTACATAGACGTTGAGGTAGAGGCAATCTTCGGAGGGGCCGGAGTCGAGAAAGAAGTAATCGTTCCATACGTGCCACTGCTCGCAGCGGTTTCCGAACGTGGTGGCGTCGCGGACTCCGTTCCAAGGGGTCGGCGGCTGAGGGGCCTTCCAGCGGAGGTTGCCGACGGGAGGGGCGGCGTAGGGGAGTCCCAGGAAGGCTTTCTGGGAGCCTTCCATAATCCACTTGCCGGCGGCCTTGCCCTGGGCTGTCTGCACGGTGGGAGGTAGAGGCGCGGCGAACAGGATGCAACTTTGCGCCAGCAGACATAGAGTTATTGCCCCAGGAATCCAACGGCTACGTTTATTCATTTGGAATGGCCCTCGCTCAATTCGTATCCACGATAGCACGGCGTAGCTGGGCCTAAGTCTGAGCCTGGTTGCGGGAGGTAGCCCGCCCATGGGGCGGTGGCCGCGTGAATAAGAATGCGGCATTTTCAGGGCGTCGTGGGCGTCTCCGCTACAATAGATTGCAAGCGCCTGCCGCGCCGTGGACATGAGTCCGCTGGCTGCCAGGCGCGTCAAAGCATATATGCTGCCTAATCATCTACCTGAAGCCCTTACTTTCGACGATGTGCTGCTGGTTCCGGCCTACAGCGAAGTGGTGCCCATGCAGGTGAGCACCCAGACCCAGTTGACGCGGGATATCCGGCTGAATACGCCGCTGATTTCCTCGGCGATGGACACGGTGACCGAGTCGCGGATGGCGATCGCGATGGCGCAGCAGGGCGGGATCGGGATTGTGCACCGGAACTTGTCGATTGCCGAGCAGGCGGGCGAGATTGACAAGGTGAAGCGCTCAGAGAGCGGCATGATTGTGGACCCGGTGACGATTGGGCCGAACCAAATGATTGCCGATGCGCTGGAAGTGATGCGGCGGTACAAGATCTCTGGCGTGCCGGTGACTCAGGACAAGCGGCTGGTGGGCATTCTGACGAATCGCGACCTGCGGTTTGAGACGCGGACGGATATTCCAGTAGGCGACGTGATGACGAAAGAGGACCTGATCACGGTGCCTGTGGGGACGACGCTGGAAGAGGCAGAACTGATTCTGCACAAGCACCGCGTGGAAAAACTGCTGGTGGTGAATGACCAATATGAGTTGAAAGGCCTGATCACGGTCAAGGATATCCAGAAGAAGTTGAAGTACCCGAATGCGAGCAAGGACGACCAAGGGCGGCTGCGCGTGGGCGGCGCGGTTGGCGCGACGGGCGACTACCTGGAGCGCGCGGCGGAGCTGGTGCGGGCGCGGGCGGATGTGCTGGCGATCGACTCGGCGCACGGTCACTCGTCGCGGGTGCTGGAGGCGGTGCGCGCGGTGAAGAAGGCGTTTCCGCAGATTGGCGTGCTGGCGGGGAACATTGCAACTTACGATGGAGCACTGGCGCTGATGGACGCAGGGGCGGACGCGGTGAAGGTGGGGATTGGACCGGGGTCGATTTGCACGACGCGCATGGTGACCGGGGCGGGGATGCCGCAGATTACGGCCATTGCCGAGGCTTATCGTGCGTGCCGTGAGCGCGGGATTCCGGTGATTGCGGACGGAGGGATCAAGTACTCGGGCGAGCTGACGAAGGCGATCGCGGCGGGGGCGAGTTCGGTGATGATTGGCTCGCTTTTTGCGGGCGTGGATGAGAGCCCCGGCGAGACGATTCTGTATCAGGGACGGAGCTTCAAGAGCTATCGCGGAATGGGATCGCTGACGGCGATGGGCCAGGGGTCAGGGGAACGGTATTTTCAGAGCAACTCCGACCTGGCCAACTCCGAGATGAGCACAGAGGGCGTGGTGCAGCGCGAACGCGCGAGTCAGAATCGGCTGGCAAAGTTTGTGCCTGAGGGAATCGAGGGGCGCGTGCCTTATCGCGGGCCGCTGGAGTCGATGGTGTTCCAGCTTGTGGGCGGGCTGAAGTCGGGAATGGGGTACGTCGGGTGCGGATCGATCGCGGAGTTGCAGGAGAAGGCGCAGTTTGTACGCATCTCAGGCGCGGGGTTGCGCGAAAGCCACGTACACGATGTGATCATTACCCGCGAGGCGCCCAACTATCATGTCGAGTAATAGGACACCGGACTCGATACTCCAGTTGTGACCGGTTTTGTGACCGTGCCCAGAGTATCTCCTTGAAACGATTAAAAGTCAACTGTGACCGGATTGTGACCAAAAACCCGAAATGGCGCGGTCACAGGTTTGTCACAAGGCGCGGCGAAGCCGCGCCCGGCTCACCGGCGCGGGCTGGCGAACCACGCGCGGGCATGAGCCCACGAGCAGAAGTGAAACCCGACCCGGCCCATGGCCGCTGACCACACCGAGACGTGAATAAGTAACGAGGCCGAACACGACCGGCCACACTGACCACACTTGAAACTGACGGCTTGGCGCATGAGAAGCACCCCCTTTGGTCCACTAGGGCGCGGTGAGTCAGGGCCGGGCCGTTCTTTGGCCCGCCGCGCAGCGGGCGAAGCGCCTTGACCGCCGCGTGACAATTGCATTCCACCGGGGGGTGCGTTGCAGTTCACTGCATGGTGGCCGTGCGCAGCACGGCGGCTCTTTATCTATCCGCGTCGGCGATGGGCGTCGACCAGAGCCGCCACCGTCCCCCCGGCGACGTCGGCGGGGTCCTATCGCCGACGCGGGCTTTTTATAGTCTTTCGGGCGGGAGCGTGGCGGGCTGGCTTTTTCGCCCGCCACCCGCGCCGCAGCGCGGGCCGGAGCGGGGAGCCAGGGAGCGGCGCGGATGCGCCGATAGGGAGGAAGCGTAGCGGACGACCGACCTGGCTGGGCGCGACGGCGCGGAGCGGGAAGGCGCCGAGCGTTCCAGCCAGCGCGCGACGGGCGCGCGCCTTTGTGGACTGGGCGACGGCGCCGGGTGATTTTGACCGGCCGGTGAAACCGGCCGCTCCTTGTAGAGGCTTGGTGTATCTATGGCTTTTTACAGCGCCGACTTCGCCGATGTCCGCTTGCAGTCCAGGCTGGCGCACGGCGCGTGACGTGGGCTTTGTCACGGCGCGCGACGTGCTTGCGCGTCCATTGCTTTCTGGTTTGCGGCTTGCTGGCGCAGTTCTTCTGCCAGCTTTGCGCCTTCACTTTCGGTGAGGCTTGGATACGTCGGCGGCGGCGGCGACGGCTCACACGGCAATTGTGGGCCTTGTTTTTTCGGGCTCACAGCAGATTCACGCGGTCGAGCAGGTTTGCCAGCCTGTCGAGCGCAGTTGGCAGTTTGTAGCTCAGACAGCGTGTGCTCATGTGCAGCGCCTCTGCCACCACGCGTTGTGGTTGGCCCTCGCGCACGATGAGCAACAAAATTTGTTGATCTTCTTCGTGCAGTTTGCCAAACTCGCGTTCGAAGTCAAGGCAGCGCGTGAGCGCCGCGTCATAGCGGCACGTCGAGGGGACGCGCGGAGCGCGACCGCGTGGTGTGTAGTCTTTGGCGCGCCCGGCGCGCAGCGCCGTGCGCTCTTGGTTCCACTGCCGGATGCGCGTCCGCGCCATGGTTTGCGTGAGATTGAAGTCAGTCAAGGCGGATGCCTCCCTCTTCGTTACGGGTGATCTGGCGTTCAACTTCTTCGGCGTCTGCGCCGTTCCAGATTGGCTCTCGCGAGAGCCGGATGGCCAGCGAGGCTTTGCGTAGTTCCGCTGCTGGCGCTTTGAGCCAGCGCGCGGCCAGCGGCGCGCCGTCTTCCAGTTTTCTTTCTTTGGGAGTTGGCCGAGGATTCAGGCCGAGGACTTCATGAGCTTTCATGCTGAGAAGCATACCACTAGTTGTGGTGGCGCGTAGCGCCACCACAACCTATGGGGTTGTCACCGTTTGTTCTGGCCTTCCGTCAAGGTCACGATGAGCGGACGGACGACCGTTTGCAGACACGACGCGCAGCAAAAACAGCCAAACTCAGGGTGACCCATGTGACGCTTGGCGCACGTGGGGCAGTGGTAGAGTTTTTCTTTTTTTCGCTCGGGTTTTGTGATTGCTTTCATTTCTTCCACTCCTGCTATTTTCACTTTGAGGGGCAAGCCGCGAGGATTCGACTTGCGATTGCGCGGGCCTCTTCCCACATGTCGGCTGTATCCGTGTACGTGCAGACGTCCCACAACTCCATGGCCGCATTGTTCAGGATGCGCGCCAGCGCAGCGGCAGCCTTTGGCTGCCGCACCAGTGGGCCTTGTTCGTCCACTCCGTAGATGTCTCCATCGCGTGGGAGTCGTCCTTGCTTCGTTGTGGTGGGGGGTGGGGTCACTTTTTGGCCTCTTTCGCCTTCACCACGGACATGGCAACCTGCGCCGCGTACAGGAGTTGACTTCCATCCCGCCCGTCAAAGACCTCCATCGTAATTCCCTGCGCAACGCAAGAAATATTCGCTTTGATCGATGCAAGGCTGTCCATTTCTGGCATCGCGAGCTTGTACGCCACCGCAGCCATGCGTAGAGCCCTTTGTGCGGGCAAGCCTTTTGCGCTGGCCGTCTCATAGGCCGATGTCCACTCTGTCCGGCACCGCGCGAGAGCGCGGGCCGTGCGGCTACGCCGCAGCCGTTCTTCTTCTGCCGCGTGGATGGTCAGATGTTGCTTATGCTGCATTAGTGCGAGTCTCATGCTTTTTTCCTTTCCTTCGGTTGGATGCTTTCAGGTTCTAGGTCTGCCGCGTCGAGCGCCGTGGCCGCGTTGCCGATGTACCACCATGTCGCGACCGGCGACGCGTGGCCAAGTAAGCGCTGCACCTTGCGAATGTCTTTCGACCGTTCGTAAAGTTGGCGCGCCGCTGTGCGTCTCAGATCATGCATGGACCATTCAAACGGTCCACCGGCTTTACGTTGCGTCTCTTTCAACTCCCATAGCAACGTGCACGCCTTTACCTGTCTTCTGTCTCTGCCGACTGTCGCGATGAGTGGTTCACCCTTCGCCGCGAACGGCGCGATGAGTGAGAGAATCTCCCGCAGTCGGCTTGTCATTGGCACACGATAACGCGAGTTCCCTTTTGTTGTGCCGAACACTTCACCATGATCGAAGTCGATATTTGAATTGGTGAATTGTTCGATGGCCGAGCGCCGCAGTGCCGCGTCTCTGGCGAGAATCATGGCGAGGCGCAGCCGGTTCGATGCGATGGCAAACACGGCCTCAAATTCATCCTCCGGCACGAGTTGTTCGCGCGGCCCTTGCCGCGCGATCTTTCGGAAGGCGCGCATCGTGTCGACGCTGATTCCGTTGCGGAGGATGAACAGTCTCAGTTCCCATTGGAGCGCCCGTTGATAGGCCGGGGTTTTGGCCTTTGCAAGATCGGCACACACTTTGGAGATGTGAGCTTGGCTGACTTCTTCTGGCCGGAGCGCGCCGATGTGCCTAACGATGGCCTCTCTGAGCGGACGGTGCTTGACGACTTGCTGCGCGAGGCGCGCGCAGCATATCGAGCTATCGCCCGCTGTTGAGGGTTTGGAGTCATGGCCTTTTCAGCCGCCTCTGCGGACTCTTTTGTTGGGAACGTTTTTCGGAACCTCGTCCCGTCGAGCAAGCGAACGTCTACTTGCCATGAAGCGCCGCGCTGTCTTACCGGCATGATCTACCCCTTTGGATTTAAGATCGGTCTTGTGACCGTCCCAACTATCATGTCGAGTAGCGAGCGCGGCGCGAGGTTCTGGATCAGGGCGTGGTGGCCGGTTGTTTTGGGCATAAGCATTATTGCGCTAGAGTCGACGGCGGCTTTTGGCTCCGATCACACTTCCGGTCCGCTGCGGTTACTGTTCCAGGCAATTTTCGGGCCTGTGAGCAATGCGAATTGGGAGGAAATCCATCATTTGATCCGCAAGTCGGGGCACTTCACCGGCTATGGATTGCTGGGCCTGGCGTGGCTGCGGGCGTGGTGGATGAGTCTTCCCCGGACGGTGTTCATGGTGGACACCGTGCTGGCCCTGCTGGGAACAGCAATGACAGCAAGTGCCGATGAGTTCCACCAGACATTTCTTCCTAATCGCACGGGGAGGCCGCAGGACGTCCTGCTGGACTGCACCGGGGCGCTAGCGATGCAGCTGCTGGTTTACCTGTTCATTCGCTTTTTCAGGCCTAAGGGTCTGAAGCGGGTGGTATAAGCGTTTTGTCGGCTGGCCAATGGCCGGCGGGCTGCTTCGACTCAGGCTCGCACAATCGAGTGACAAAAATACGGGCGTCCGCCGTGGCAGACACCCGTGTGACCTTCTATGCGAAGGGGGAGACTGGAGGAGAGAATCCGCTTACGCGGCTTCTTCGCCCGGCTCTTCCTTCTTGGCTTCTTCCATTTGCTTTTCGAGCTCTGCGCGCTTCTTTGCTTTGACGTCTTCGCGCTTCTGGCGCTTGGCATCTAGCTGCTTTTCAGCGCCGAGGAGTTCGATGAAGGCTTTCTCTGCGCCGTCGCCCTGCTGGAAGCCGGTGCGAACGATGCGGAGATAGCCCCCGTTGCGATCACCGTAGCGTGGGGCCACGGTTTCAAACAGACGGGTGACGGACTTGTCTGTCATGAGGAAGCTGAGCGCCTGACGGCGCGAGTGGAGATCGCCCTTCTTGCCGAGGGTGATCATTTTTTCGACGAGCGGACGAACGGCCTTGGCCTTGGTGATGGTGGTCTCGACGCGGTCTTCGATGATGATAGACGTGACCAGGTTGCGCAACAGGGCGCGGCGGTGGCTGGTGTTACGTCCGAGCTTGAATCCTGCATTGCGATGGCGCATGGTGTAACTCTCTTTCGGAATTTAGCTTGGGTGGGATCCCAGGTCTCAAAAGCGAGACCTGGGGCACCCGATTTTCTGCAAAGTCCGCGACCTGGCGGCTTTAGAAGTTCTCGGTTTCGGTGGGCAACTGCAGGTCCACAGAATCCAGAGGCTCGTCTTCATCGTCGTAGCGGTTGTAGCTGGCGGCGAGAGCGGTGGCGGGCGGAATGCTGGTGGGCCCGGGAACCGCGTTGCCGTTTTCGTCGATCTTCATGCCCAGCGAAAGCCCCATCTGAGCCAAAATTTCCTTGATTTCGTTGAGGCTCTTGCGGCCGAAGTTCTTGGTCTTGAGCATTTCGGCTTCAGTCTTCTGCACCAGTTCGCCGATGGACTGAATGTTGGCGTTCTTGAGGCAGTTGTAGCTGCGAACGGAAAGCTCGAGTTCTTCAACGGAGCGGTTGAGGTTATCGTTGCGGAGCAGAGAGCGGCCTTCTTCGCCGCGTGCTTCGGCTTCGATTTCCTCCTCGAAGTTGATGAAGATATTCATGTGGTCCTTGAGGAGCTTGGCGGCCAGGCCGACAGCATCGGCGGGCAGGACGGCCCCATTGGTCCACACTTCGAGCGTGAGCTTGTCAAAGTCGGTGATCTGGCCGAGACGAGCGGCCTCGACGACGTAGTTAACGCGGCGCACGGGCGAGTGAACCGAATCGACGGGGATGAAGCCCAGGCCGAGATCGGCGTCGAAGTTCTTGTCGGCGGAGACGTAGCCGCGACCGCGCTTGAGGCGCATTTCCATGTCGAGCTTGCCGCCTTCAGAAAGCGTGGCGAGATAGATGTTCTTGTCGAGAATCTCGACGTCGCCATCGGCTTCGATCATGCCGGAGGTGACAATGCCGGGCTGGTCTGCGCGCAGATAGAGCGCTTTGGGGCCATCGCCATTGAGCTTGAAGGGAACCTGCTTGAGGTTCAGGATGATGTCGGTTGCGTCTTCAACAACGCCGCCAATGGACTGGAACTCGTGCAGCACGCCTTCGATTCGAATGGCGGTGACGGCGGCACCTTCAATGGAGCTGAGCAAGGTGCGGCGCAGGGCGTTGCCGATGGTTGTGCCAAATCCGCGCTCAAAGGGCTGGGCGCTGAACTTGCCAAATGTGTCTGTCAGCGTCTCGGCATCGACTGCAAGGCGCTTCGGTTTTTGAAATCCTCTCCACAACATAGACGTCTCACTTTTCCCGCGCGGCATGTACGTCGCGATGCATTTTGCGGCGGCCGCGCAAGTTCTCCTTCGGTTGGAATTGCAGGGACCACGGGGCCAGGGACTGAGGCGAGCTATGCTGCTGCCGGCTTTCTAGTCCCTGGTCCCTGTTCCCTGTTACTACTTACTTCGAGTACAGTTCGACGATCAGCTGCTCGTTGATGGGCAGGTTGACGTCGGCACGCTTGGGCAGGTGGAGGACGCGGCCGGAGAGGTTTTCAAAGTTAGCCTCAAGCCATGCCGGTACGGGGTTCTGCGCGGCGTACTGCGCCCCCTGCTCCACAATCAACAACTTCTTGGCAACATCGCGGACAGCGATCTCGTCGCCCACGTTCACCTGGTAGGAAGGAATGTTCACCTTGCGGCCGTTGACGGTGACGTGGCCGTGACGCACAACCTGGCGGGCCTGGCGGCGCGAGATGGCAAAGCCGAGCCGGAAGGCGACGTTGTCGAGGCGGCGCTCGAGCTGCTGGATGAGCAATTCGCCGGTGACGCCCTGGGCGCGGTTGGCCTTCTCGTAGTAGGCGCGGAACTGGCTCTCAAGCGTGAAGTACATGCGCTTTGCCTTCTGCTTTTCGTGCAGTTGGAGGCCATAGCCGACGATCTTTGCCTTGCGGTCTTTGCCGTGCTGTCCGGGGGGAAAGTTGCGCTTCTCGATGGGGCAGCGGTCGGAAAGGCACTTGGTGCCTTTCAAGAAAAGCTTGGTGCCTTCGCGACGGCAAAGGCGGCAGACTGGTCCGGTATAACGTGCCATTTCTTCTCCTGACTTCGGATGACGGCCGGTTTACGCGCGGTGCGCTTCATCCCGGCCCGGTGGATCTTTGAGTGTGAGCGTGAGTGTGGAAAGCAACCACACTCACACTCGCACTGCTTTTAAACTCTGCGCCGCTTCGGTGGCCGGCAGCCATTGTGCGGGACCGGCGTAACGTCGCGGATGGAGCGCACTTCGACTCCGGCGGCGGCCAGAGCGCGAATTGCAGACTCGCGGCCCGAACCCGGACCGGCTACACGCACATCGACCGCACGCAGGCCGTGATCGCGGGCCATGCTTGCGGCATTGGAGGCGGCCTGCTGCGCCGCGAACGGCGTGCCCTTGCGCGATCCCCTGAAGCCGAGCGATCCCGAGCTCTTCCAGCTCAGCGTGTTGCCCATCTGGTCTGTGATGGTGACGATGGTGTTGTTGAACGTGGCTTGAATGTGGCAAATGCCAAATGGAACATTCTTGCGCTCGCGTTTTTTGAACTTCTTGTTCTTGCCTGCTTTGCCGGCTTTCTGCTCTGGTTTCGCCATTAGGTTTTACCCGTCGCTTTCTTTTTGCCGGCAACTGTGCCCTTGCGCGGGCCCTTGCGGGTGCGGGCATTGGTGTGGGTACGCTGGCCGCGCACCGGCAACGAACGCCGATGGCGAGTGCCGCGATAGCTTTGAATGTCGATCAGGCGCTTGATGTGCATCTGGACGTCCTTGCGGAGGTCGCCCTCGACGTTCCCTTCGTCCTCGATCACCTGACGGATGCGGTTGACCTCGTCTTCGCCCAGGTCCTGGATTTTCTTGAAGGCGTCTACGTTGGCCTTCTCCAGAATTTTGAGCGAGCGCGGGTTGCCGATCCCGAAGATGTATGTGAGTGCGATCCTTGCCTGCTTGTTGCGGGGCAGATCGACTCCAGCAATACGTGCCATTTGAATTCCTTTACTGCTTCCGGTTGTGTGCCCCCGGCCTTAACCGGTTCGCACGGGTTATGCTTTCCGCCTCCCGGGGTTCATCGCAAGCCTTAAGTCAGGCTAACTAGCCCCGTTGACATCCATGGAGGGTTTGGCGTGTGCCAGGCCTTGCTTAGCCCTGGCGCTGCTTGTGCTTTGCGTTCTCACAGATCACACGCACCACACCGCGGCGGGTAATGACCTTGCACTTGACGCAAATTTTCTTTACCGATGCACGAACCTTCATTGTTTACTGCCCTTCTCCGCGCCGAAAATCGAAGACGCGGTATTTCAAAAAAAGCCTATTTGTAGCGGTAGACGATGCGGCCGCGATTCAGGTCGTAGGGGCTCAGTTCCACGGCCACTCGGTCGCCGGGCAGAATGCGGATGAAATTCTTGCGCATCCTTCCCGAGACATGGGTCAACGCCTCGTGGTTGTTCTCGAGTTTGACCTTGAACATGGCATTGGGCAGTGTTTCAACCACTACCGCCATTACCTCAATCGCGTCTTCCTTCGACAAACTGCATCCCGCTTCCGGCGGCGCTTGCGCGCTGCCTTACCTTTGGACCGAATATCTCTAGTCGGTCAGAATTCTCGCTCCGGTGTCCGTCACCGCGACCGTGTGCTCAAAATGAGCGCTCATACTTCCATCTTTTGCGACCGCC
Source organism: Occallatibacter sp. (assembly GCA_035529815.1). Classification (GTDB taxonomy): domain Bacteria; phylum Acidobacteriota; class Terriglobia; order Terriglobales; family Acidobacteriaceae; genus Telmatobacter. The sequence goes on from DATKWA010000127.1 coordinate 18,918, forward strand.
GTCCAGCCGTCGTCCAGGACCATCACGTCGGGCCGGCCCGCATTGACCATCGGCTCGATGGCGATGACCATACCGGCTTTCAGTTTCATGCCGCGGCCTGCTTCGCCAAAGTTCGGCACCTGCGGATCCTCGTGCATGTGAGCCCCGATGCCATGACCCACAAAATCCCTTACGACGGAAAAGCCTCCGCCTTCGACCACTCCCTGAACCGCGGCGCCGACATCGCCGAGGGTGGCGCCGGGGCGAACTGCCGCTATACCCGCGTGCAACGAGGCTTCAGTGACCTTGAGCAGCCGGGCGGCGTTTTCGTCGATGGCGCCTACCGGGACCGTAATGGCTGCGTCTCCGTAGTAACCGTCGATCACGACGCCGAAATCAACCGAAACAATATCGCCGTCCTTGAGCATGCGCTTGGGCGAGGGAATGCCGTGGACGACCTCGCTGTTGACCGAGGTGCAGAGCACGCAGGGAAATCCGTGGTACCCCTTGAAGGCAGCCTTGACGCCCAGTTGATCGAGCCGCGCGACAGCGGCGCTTTCGAGATCGAAAGTAGTGGCGCCCGGCTTTACCTGGCTGCGCACGAGTTCGAGCACCTCGCGGACCACCTGGCCGGCGCGGCGCATCTTCTCGATCTCCTTAGACGACTTAAGAACTACCGCCAAACCTTAACCCAGCTTTCAGCTCTCAGTTCCCAGCTTTCAGTTCCTCTCCGCACCCGAACGGGCTGGCGGCCGACACCTGATTGCCGACAACTGACATAAACACACAAACTCGCCGTGCAGTTACGCTATTGGCGTAACCGCTCCACGGCGGCAACGATTCCGGACGCGATTGCACTAATCGGCCGGTCTCCATCCACTTCCGCAAAACGTCCCAATGCCCGATAGTGCTCCACGACCGGCGCGGTAAGGGCTCCATAGGCGCGCATGCGCTCCTTGAAAACCTCTTCCGTGTCATCGGCTCGCTGGGTCAACGCCGCACCATCTATATCGCAGAATCCATCCTTTTTAGGCGGATTGACGTAGACGTTATAGATGGTCTGGCAGACGGGACAGTTCCGGCGCCCGGTAATTCGGCGCAGTAATTGATTATAGTTCACTTGGATGCTGACAGCAACTACTGGCAGGGTATTTGGCTGCGCGGCGAGACGCCCATCGAGCCAGCCCGCCTGGCCGAGGGTGCGCGGAAAGCCGTCCAGGATGTAGCCGTTCGCGGTGTCTGGCTGCCGCAGCCGCACAGCCACCATCTCATCGACCAACGAGTCGGGCACCAGTTCTCCCCGTCCCATGATCTCCTGGGCGATCCGTCCCAGCTGAGTTCCCTGGGACACATTGGCGCGCAACAGATCGCCGGTCGATATTTGGGGGATTCCCCAGATTTTGACCAGCTCCTTGGCCTGGGTTCCCTTGCCCACGCCCGGCGCACCCAACAAAAGAATCGGGCCGGGAGTGGTCTTTCGACCCGCTTCCCGGCCCTGATGGACTGCAGAAATAGATAAAGACATTACCAGGTTTTCCTTCCGCGTACACGACCGGAGCGCGGGGAAAAGCCGTCATAATGGCGCATGACCAGCTGCGATTCGATCTGGTTGACCGTGTCCATGGCCACACCCACAACGATGAGGAGCGAAGTGCCGCCAAAGTAGAAGTTCACGTTCATGCCGTGAATCGCCCATGTCGGCAGGCTCTCAAAGACCCGTCCGATGAGCCATATTTTGTCAAAACGGATGCCGGAGATAAGGAATGTCGGCACCAAAGAGATCACAACCAGGTAAAGTGCGCCCACCAGCGTGATGCGGGTGAGGATGTCGTTGATGAAATCAGACGTGCGCTTGCCGGGGCGGATTCCGGGGATGAAGGAGCCCGACTTGCGGAAGTTGTCTGCGATGTCGTCTGGCTTCATGATGATGGACACGTAGAAATAGGCGAAGAAGATGATGAAGATCATGTCCAGCAGTTCGTACCACGGGTAGCCGGGGGCGAGCGCTTGCATGATGGGCTGAAGGAACTTGCTGTTCTGCACCCACTCGGACTGGCCGAAGAGCATGGGCGCCGACAGGATGGAGCTGGCAAAGATGACGGGCATGACGCCGCCGGAGTTGACCTTGAGGGGCAAGTGGCTGGATTGGCCGCCCATCATGCGGCGACCGATGATGCGGCGCGCGCTCTGAATGGGGATGCGGCGTTCAGCCTGCTCGACAAAAACGATGAAGGCGACAACGGCGATCATGCCGACCAACAGCAGCAGCACGACCAGGAAGGACATGGATCCCCAGGCGTCGGTCTGGACCTTGCGCACCAGCTCGGCCACGCCGTTAGGCAGGCCGGCGACGATGCCGGCAAAGATGAGCAGGCTCATGCCATTGCCGATGCCGCGATCGGTGATTTGTTCGCCGAGCCACATGATGAAGGAGGTGCCGGTGGTGAGCGTGATGACGGTCATCAGCAAGAATCCGGGGCCGGGGTTGAGCACGAGGCCCTGCCGGGTAAGAATGGCGGCAATGCCGATGGACTGGAGCGCGCCTAGAATCACGGTAAGGTAGCGGGTCCACTGCGTGATCTTGCGGCGGCCAAGTTCGCCTTCCTTCTGGATGCGCGCGAGCGGCTCATAGACCACGGTGAGGAGCTGGAAAATGATGGAGGCGGTGATGTAGGGCATGATGCCCAGAGCAAAGATGGTCATGCGGCGCAGGGTGCCGCCGCTGAACAGATCCATCAGGCCGAGGGCCGAACCGTTCTGCCCGCTGAACATCAGTTCCAGCTGGTGTGCGTTGACGCCGGGGGTTGGTATCCAAGCGCCGAGCCGGTAGACAGCCAGAATGCCCATGGTGAAGAGCACGCGCTTGCGCAGATCGGGAATCCGGAAAATATTGAGAAATTTCTCAAGCATGTTTGCTTATCCGCTTCAGGCGTTTGCCGCCAATTGAGTCGTTGACTTGCACTCTCATCTTAGTGCATTTCCGGATTCCAATGAGCTTACGGGAATGCGGCGAATGCTGACTATGCTGGCCGTCACAGATGCGAACCAACCTCCCCGGTTCAGGCTTTTGAGCTCCTGAACCTGGGAGGCATTGAATTCTCTGGACTTAGGCCTTCGCCGGCGCTTCTGCGCCGCCAAGAACCACGGCCTTGCCGCCGGCTTTTTCGATTTTTTCGACGGCTGACTTTGAAAACTTGTGCGCATGGATGGTGAGCGCCGAAGTCAGCTCGCCGGAGCCAAGAATCTTGATGAGCGCCTTCTTGCTGGAGGCGAGGCCGAGCTTCTTGTAGTCTTCGAGGGCGATTTCGGCAACCTTGTGGCCGGCGATCGTCTCTGCGATGCGATCCAGGTTGACGACTGTGTATTCGGTGCGGAAGATGTTGGTAAAGCCGCGCTTGGGGAGGCGGCGATGCAGCGGCATCTGGCCGCCCTCAAAACCGCGCATGAGGCTGAAGCCTGAGCGCGATCCCTGGCCCTTGTGGCCGCGGGCTGAGGTCTTTCCCATGCCGGATCCCATGCCCCGGCCCACGCGCTTGCGCCCTGTGTTTGCATTCTTGGGCGCGCGCAAATTCGATAGATTCTTTGCCATTTGTTCCTCGCTGTAGCGCCGGCCGGGTTGATCCCTGCCGACTCGCGTTCAAGTGCAGCTTTTAGCTTTTAGCTCGCACTGCGAAGGCCAAGAAATGTGCGCCCGCATGAAAAAGCTAGAAGCTAGAGGCTGAAAGCTAGTTCTCCAGAATCCGGACCAGATGCGGAACGGCTTTCACCATGCCGCGGGTGGATTCGGTGTCAACGCGCTCGACGATCTGATTGAGGCGCGTAAAGCCCAGTCCCTTCACGACTGCCTTGTGCTTGGCCGGCGTGGAGTTCTTGGAGCGGTAGTACTCGATGCGAATCATTTTGGTCGCGGTTTCAGCCGCGGTCTTGGTCTTGGTCTCAGCCATGGCTTACATCTCCTCCACGGTCTTGCCGCGCATTGCGGCCACGTCGGCCCGGTCGCGCAACTGCAGCAGCGCGTCAAAGGTGGCCTTGACGACGTTGTGCGGGTTGGGAGAACCGAGGCTCTTGGTGAGCACGTTCTGCACGCCGGCCGAGGTCATGACCGCACGCACGGCGCCACCGGCAATCACGCCCGTGCCTTCCGGCGCCGGCTTGAGCAGCACCTGTCCTGCGCCGAAACGGCCCAGCACCAAATGCGGAATCGAGGTGTCGGTCAGGTTGACCCGGATCAGGTTTTTCTTGGCCGCTTCAATTCCCTTGCGAATCGCCTGGGGAACTTCCTTGGCCTTGCCCGAACCGTGGCCGACCACACCCGAAGCGGCGTCGCCTACGACGACCAATGCGGCGAACGACATGTTCTTGCCGCCCTTGACCACTTTAGTGACGCGATTGATGGCCACCACCTGATCCTTCAGGTTGTACTGGTTGGCATCGAGTTTTTTCTTCAAGATCGTCATTGCTCTCTCGTCTGTCCTTCCGGGCCGTTGATTGCATGCCCTGGAAAACCTGTTTCCCCAGCTATCGGCTGTTCGCTTCCAGCTAGAATTCCAGCCCTGCTTCGCGCGCTGCGTCGGCCAATGCCTTGACGCGCCCGTGATAAAGGTAGCCGCCGCGATCGAAGACCACCTTCTTGATGCCCTGCTTGACGGCGAGCTCGGCGACTGCCTTGCCGGTCTCTTTGGCCGAGGCGATGTTGCCGCCGGTCTTGAGTTTCAGCGTCAGCGACGAAGCCGAAGCCAGCGTCTCGCCCTTCTGGTCGTCGATCACTTGCGCGTAGATGTGGTTCAGCGAGCGGTAAACATTCAACCGCGGCCGTTCGCCGGTGCCCGACAGCTTGGCGCGGATGCGCGCGTGAATGCGCTGGCGGATTGCGTTTCTCTTGGTTTCGGTAATCATCGGTCTCTCATTCCTATCAGCGGAGCCGCCTTGCGGCGCCGTTCGGGTTTAAAGCAGGTTTTCTTACTTCGCGCCAGTCTTGCCGGCCTTCTTCTTCAGCTTCTCGTCAGAGTAGCGGACGCCCTTGTTCTTGTACGGATCGGGCTTGCGCAGCGACCGCATGTCGGCCGCCACCTGGCCTACCTTCTGGCGATCGATGCCGCTCACGGTCAAGTGCGTCTGCTTGGGGTCAATTGCAACTTCAATGCCCGTGGGCAGCGGAAACTCAATCGGATGCGAATAGCCAAGCGTAAACACCACAGTACCCTTGCCCTTCAACTCGGCACGGTAGCCAATGCCAACGATGTCAAGCTCGCGGGTCCAGCCCTTGGAGACGCCCTGCACGGCGTTGAATACCAGCGCGCGAGTCAGACCGTGCAACGCAGCGTTCTTGTCGCTGTCGCGGCTCACATTCAAAATTCCGTCCTTGGTTTCAAGAGAGATGCCCTCGGCGATCATCGCCGACACCTTACCCTTGGGGCCTTCGACCAGAACCGTGTTGCCCTCGACCTTATACTTGATGCCCGCCGGGAGCGGGATCGGCTTGTTTCCAATACGCGACATTGTTTGAATCCTTTGTTGGCTTGCGAGTCCCGACGAGCATTTCGCTCGTTCGTTCCACTGCAGCCGGTGCGGGCCATTCAGCCCTGTCACTCGTCCAAAACTCCCAGGCGCGGGGCGTTACCAAACTTCGCAGAGGAGCTCGCCGCCAACACCTTCGCGGCGCGCCTGACGGCCCGTCATTACGCCCCTGGGCGTGGTCATGATGGAGATGCCGAGCCCGCCCTGGACGCGCTTGATCTCGTCGCGGCCGATATAGACGCGGCAGCCGGGACGCGAGATACGCGCCAGATCGCGGATGGCCGCTTCAGTGCCTCCGTACTTGAGGTACACGCGGAGCACCAGCTTGCCTTCTTCTTCCTGGGTCTTGTAGTTCGAGATATACCCTTCCTCTTTGAGGATGCGGGCGATCTCGGTCTTCAACTTCGAAGCCGGTACATCCAGCTTCTGATGACGCGCCCGGATTGCATTCCGGATCCGCGCCAGAAAATCTGCTACTGGGTCGGTCAGACTCATTCCATCTCCTTCATTCCCCGTTCGTCCCCCCGCCGCGGCGGACGGAAACCTGCGGGAATGCGTACTACAGTGGTCAGGTGTCAGAGTTCAGGGGCCAGTCAAGAATCAGTTTGATCCCTGACACCCGAAACCTGAACCCTCAAAAACTACCAGCTCGACTTGACGACGCCGGGGATCTCTCCCTTGAGCGCCAGGGACCGGAAACACAAGCGGCAAACGCCGAACTTGCGCAAAAAACCTCGCGGGCGTCCGCAAAGTTGGCACCGGTTGTGCTTGCGGCAGCTGAACTTCGGCTTCCGCGCGTCCTTCACTCTTTTTGCAGTAGTAGCCATAATCCTCTTATCCCGCTCTACGCGCCTACCCGGAAGGGCATGCCGAAGTGCTTGAGCAGCGCACGCGCTTCATTGTCATCCCGGGCCGTGGTCACGATGGTGATGTTCATGCCCTTCATCTTCTCCACCTTGGAGTAGTCAACCTCCGGGAAGATCAACTGGTCGCGCAGACCGAGCGTGTAGTTGCCGCGCCCGTCGAAGCTCTTGGTTGAAACGCCGCGAAAATCACGTACCCTGGGCAGCGCTGTCGAAATCAGGCGATCGAGAAACTCGTAGGCCTTGTCGGAGCGCAAGGTGACCATGGCGCCGATGGACATGCCGGCGCGCAATTTGAAGGCCGCGATTGACTTCTTCGCCTTGGTGGTGACAGGCTTCTGGCCGGTGATCGACGCGAGGTCAGCCACCAGCGGATCGAGCAGCTTGGTGTTCTGCGTGGCTTCGCCGAGACCCATGTTGATGACGATCTTCTTCAGCTCGGGCACCGCCATGGGGTTCTCAAGTCCCAGTTCCTTTTGCAGAGCCTGCTTGATTTCCTTGTGATACTTCTCTTTCAATCTTGCTGCCATTTTCTCTTCGCTCTCTTTCTTCCGGGTGCCGGAGTGGGTCACCAAAGCGATCCGTTTACCGATGCGGAAGTGACTCGCCGTCCAGGAGGGCGCGTTTTTGCGCCTTCCCAACCGGCCGATGCAAACTTACTTCTTCGTGGGCAGCGTGTGCCCGCACTTTTTGCAAACGCGCACGCGCATGTCGCCCTCGAGCTTATGGCCGACGCGGGCCGGTCCACAGTTAGGGCAGACCAGCATGACGTTCGACACATTGATGGGCGACTCCTGCTCGGCAATGCCGCCCTTGGTGCGCTGGCCGGTCTTGCTCGAAATCGTCTTCTTGACTATCCGCACGTGCTCGACCAGGACCGTGCCCTTGTCGGGAAACACGCGCAGCACACGGCCCGTCTTGCCGCGGTCGGTGCCGGTGAGCACCTTGACCGTATCGTTGCGATGAATATTCAAACTCGGCATGTCTTCTCCAAATGCAGGGGTCTGTGGTCAGGGTTCAGGGTTCAGTAAAAACCGAAACCTTGAACTCATTGCACGCTCATCCCTGTTCCCTGAAACCTGACCCTGTTCTTAAACGACTTCCGGGGCCAGCGAAACGATCTTCAAAAACTTCTTTTCGCGCAACTCGCGGGCTACGGGCCCGAAGACGCGCGTGCCTACCGGCTCATGCGAATCGTCGATGACAACAGCCGCGTTTTCGTCGAAGCGAATGTAGGTTCCGTCGCGCCGGCGATGCTCCTTGCGGGTGCGAACGATCACCGCCTTGACGACCTTGCCCTTCTTCACGGTACCGTCGGGCGAGGCTTCCTTGACCGCCGCGGTGACGATGTCGCCGAGACCGGCCTTCTTGCCCAACCCTCCGCCCAGCGGAAGGATTACCTGCAGCTTGCGCGCGCCGGAGTTGTCGGCCACCGCGAGCATGGTTCTCATTTGCACAGCCATGGGTTCTTCTCCTTCTCGCTCGTGCTACTTGGTGGCTGCCTGCGCAGCATCTTCGATCTGGCCGAGCGACGAGCGCCGGACAATCTCTTCCAGGGACCACCGCTTGAGCTTGCTCAGCGGGCGGGTTTCGCGAATCCTGACCACATCGCCCATCCGCGCGGAACTCTGCTCGTCGTGCGCGTAGAACTTCTTGGTGGAGCGCATGATCTTCTTGTACTTGGCGTGGGGCTTGCGCATTTCGACCTCGACCACGATGGTCTTCTGCATCTTGGTCGAAACCACATTGCCAACCTTCTCATTGCGTCGCGCGCCCGTTGCCGGCGCCTGCACTGCTTCCTTCGTCGCCGTCATTTAGCGCGCTCCCTTCGTGGTTTGTGTAGCCTGGGCAACCGCGCCGCCGCCGAGCTCGCGCTCGCGGGCCACTGTCTTGATCTGCGCGATCTCCTTGCGCAGTTGGCGGAGCTTTTTCACTCCGTCGTTCTGCCCCAACGAGACCTGAAAGCGAAGCCGGAACAATTGTTCGGCCGTCGTCTTCTCATGGTGCTTCAGCTCTTCTTCGCTCAAATTGCGAATCTTTGCGAGTTCCATCTGTTTCTCTCTCCGGCGCTCAGGCAAATCCAGTTGCGGATAGTTGAGCGCGTCAAACTTTTACGACCGGCTTACTTTACTTCGGCAACAACCTTCTCGGCGCCGGGCCGCATGACAAACTTTGTTTTGAGTGGCAGCTTGTTGGAGGCCAGCCGCATTGCTTCTTCTGCGATGGCCGGGGATACCCCCTCCATCTCGAAGAGGACCTTGCCCGGCCGCACGACTGCGACCCAGTGGTCGAGCGCACCCTTGCCCGAACCCATTCGGACTTCGGCCGGCTTCTTGGTGATCGGCTTATCCGGGAAGAGGCGCAGCCAGATTTTGCCGCCGCGCTTGATGAACCGCGTCATCGCAATACGAGCGGCCTCGATCTGCCGGTCGGTAATGTAACCGCACTCCAGCACCTTCAGCCCGTAATCCCCGAACGACAGCGAAGAGCCGCGCCACGCCTTACCCCGGCGCTTGCCCTTTTGCTGCTTGCGATACTTCACCTTCTTTGGCATCAACATAACGAAAACCTCGAAAACCAGCTTCTAGCTGCTAGCTTCTAGCTGCTAGCTTCATTCCTTTTCCTACAACAGCTCGACTTCGCAGCGCCCAAGCCAGAAGCTAGAGGCTGGAAGCAAATAGCTGCCTCTAGAACACGCTCGTGCCGACCGGCGGCGCCTGACGGCGCTTCTGCTCGTAGATGTCGCCGCGATAGATCCAGGTCTTGACGCCGATTACGCCGTAGGTGGTATGCGCCTCGGTGAAACCGTAGTCAATGTCGGCCCTGAGGGTATGCAGCGGCAAACGGCCCTGCAGATACCACTCCGACCGGGCGATTTCATTACCATTCAAGCGGCCCGAAACCCTGACCTTGATGCCCTTGCAGCCGAAGCGGAGGGCAGAATCCACGCTCTTGCGCATGGCGCGGCGGAAGCTGACACGCTTCTCCAACTGGAGGGCAATGTTTTCCGACACCAGTTGGGCGTCCAGCTCCGGCTTGTTCACCTCGATGATGTCGATGAACACGTCGCGGCTCGTGCGCTTGCCAAGCTCGGTCTTGAGCTTTTCGATCTCGGCGCCCTTGCGGCCGATCACGATGCCCGGACGAGCGGTGCGGATCAGGAAGCGGAGCTTGTTACCCGGCCGCTCAATCTCAACCGAGCTAACACCGGCGGCCTTGAGCTTGTCGCGCAACTCGGCCTTGAGCTTCACGTCCTCGACCAGGAGCTTGTCAAACTCGCGCTCGGAGAACCAGCGCGAACGCCACGGCTTGTTCACTCCGAGCCGGAATCCGTAAGGATGGACTTTCTGTCCCATATGCTTTTCCTCAAACCCTCTAGGCCTTCTTGCTGGCCTTCTTCGGTGCCTTTGTTGCCGCAGCCGCACTTTTTTCCGCCTGCGGCTCCTTGATCTTCTTTGCTGATGACTTGGCTGCCTTGGGCGCCGCGGCTTTCTTCTTCGCGGTCTTCGGCGCGTCGGTCTTGTCGGCCGCGGCGGACTCATCCACCTTGGTTACCAGGCCGGCAGTTCCCGGGCGCTCTGCCACCGACAGCACGATGTGCGTCAGCCTGCGCTGGTAGCGGAAGGCGCGTCCCATGGGGGCAGGGCGGATGCGCTTCATACGCGGTCCGTCGTTGGCCACAGCGGTCTTGACGTAAAGATTATCGACGTCCAGATCGGTACCCTGTTCGCCGGACACATACTTCGCGTTGTCCACCGCCGAGGTGAGCAGCTTGAAAATCACCGGGGCGATGCGCTTCTTGGTGAAGGCCGCCGTCTCCAGCGCCTCCTGGACTCCCCGGCCCTTGATCAGCTCAAGCACCAGGCGCGCCTTCTGCGGCGATACGCGCTGAAACCTGGCTTGGGCCCGATATTCCTTTGTCTCGACTGCCATGACTATTGCCTTCCTCAATCTTTTCGCGTCCGGGCGACCTTGCCTGGCGCTGCCAAACTTTTCCGTTTTACCGCGGTTTTGCGCCGGCTTCGGCCTTGGAACCGCCGGTATGCCCCTTGAATGTCCGCGTGGGCGCGAACTCGCCCAGCTTGTGGCCGACCATGTTCTCGGTCACGTATACCGGAACGAACTTCCTGCCATTATGCACAGCAATGGTGTGACCCACGAACTCGGGAAAGATCGTTGAACGGCGCGACCAGGTCTTGACCACCTTCTTGTCGTTGGCCTGGTTGAGCACCTCGATCTTTACGGTCAGGTGCGTATCCACGAACGGGCCCTTCTTTGTCGAACGTGCCATAGATCCTTAGCTCCTCTACTTCGCCCGGCGGCTGACGATAAACGTGTCGGTCCGCTTGTTGTTGCGTGTCTTGTAGCCGCGCGTCGGTTGGCCCCATGGGGTGACCGGATGACGGCCGCCGGAGGTCTTGCCTTCGCCGCCGCCGTGGGGGTGATCAACCGGGTTCATGCTGACGCCGCGGTTGGTAGGACGGATGCCCTTCCAGCGGTTGCGCCCAGCCTTACCGATAGCGACATTCTCGTGATCGGTATTGCCCACCTGGCCGATGGTCGCCATACACGCGGCGAGGACCTTACGGGTCTCGCCGGAAGGCAGCTTGAGGAGGGCATAATCGCCTTCTTTGGCCACCAACTGCGCCTGAGTTCCGGCTGAACGCGCCATCTGCGCGCCCTTGCCCGGCTTCAGTTCGATCGCGTGCACCGTGGTGCCGGCGGGAATATTCTTGAGCGGCAGCGCGTTGCCTACCAGAATGTCGGCTTCCGGGCCCGAGCTCACGGTGGCGCCCACCTTCAGCCCAACTGGCTGCAGGATGTAGCGCTTTTCACCGTCGGCGTAGTGCACCAGCGCAATGCGCGCCGAGCGGCCTGGATCGTACTCGATCGTAGCCACTTTTCCCGGCACACCATACTTCTCGCGCTTGAAATCGATCAGGCGCAATTTTTGTTTGTGACCTCCGCCATGATGGCGGACGGTCAAGTCGCCCGTGTTGCGGCGTCCACCGGTACGCTTGCGGACCGCCAGCAGCGGCTTGTGCGGCTTATCCGTCGTCAGGTCGTCGTTGACCAGCGAGGTTTGAAACCGCAGCGTCGGCGTGATCGGTCTGTATGTCTTGATTGGCATCGTCTTTGTCCTAGAGCATCGGCGCCCAAACTCAAGCCCCGTTCTCCCCGTTTCTCCGCAGCCCGTTCAATCGTTCCAGGGCTCCGATAGTCCTACTTGGCTGTCAACTGCTCACTGCCAGCTGCCTTACAGGTTGCTCACGTACTCGGGCAATTTTTCGCCAGCCTTGAGCTTGACGTAGGCCTTCTTCCAGTCCGGCCGGAAACCCGCGAACTTGCCGCGGCGGCGTTCCTTGCCCACAACATTAGCCGTGCGAACCGTTGCCACCTTTACCTTGAACAGCGCTTCGACTGCCTGCTTCACTTCTGTCTTGGAGGCGTTGGGCGCTACTTCAAACACCAGCGTTCCCTCGGTCTCTTTCACGGCCAGCCCCTTTTCGGTAATCAGGGGGCGGCGGATTACGGTATAAAGAGTCGGCATTATGCGGCCTCCGTCTGCGCGGCGAGCTTGCGCGCCGCGGCACTGCGTTTGGATACGGACTTCTCAAGCGCCTCGCTCAACTGCTCGATGGCGGCCTTGGAGAAAATGGCCCGCTCGTAGCGCAACAGATCGTATGGGTGCACTTCGTTGTTCAGCACCAGTTCGACGCCTTCAAGGTTGCGCGCGCCGAGGATCAGGGCCTGAGAGAGCGTCTTGCCATTCTCGACCAACAGGACCGTACGCGTGACGTTCAGCTTGCTGAGCGCCTGGCGGTAGAGCTTGGTCTTGGCTTCCTTCAGCTCGAACGAGTCGACAACTGTCAAGGTGCCGTCGGCGAGCTTGGAGGCAAGCGCCGCGCGCAGCGCACCGAGCAGCTTTTTGCGCGGAAACGCGTAATCATAGCTGCGCGGCTGAGGCCCGTGCACGGTGTAGCCGTGACGCCAGAGAGGCGAGCGCACGGAACCGATACGAGCCCGGCCGGTGCCCTTCTGCTTCCACAGCTTCTTGCCAGAACCGGCAACTTCGGTGCGGCTCTTGGTCTTGTGCGTACCCTGGCGCAGAGAGGCGCGGTAGTGCTTGACCGCCTCCCAGAGCAGAGCCTCGTTGACCTGGTCGGGCGCAAACACCGCATCGGCCAGCTCCATCGAGCCTACTTTTTCGCCGTTCAGATTGACTACATCCACTTTTGCCATCGTCTTCTTCTTCCGCCGGAGTCTTTCCCGGCTTCAATTTCTTTGCGCCCGTCAAACTCAGGCGCCAATCTCGTGCGCCCGAAGGCGCTATTGCCTGGACGGCCAGTCCTACTTGCGCTTGCCGCCTGCCTTCTTGGAAGCCTTCAACGGATCGACTGTGCCGGATCCGGCGAAGCCACGGCGCTCGCGCGGCGGGGTCTTGGCCTTGGAAATCAGCACGTATCCTTCACGCGATCCTGGCACCGCGCCCTCGACCATGATGAGATTCTCTTCAAGATCGATACCGCGAATGCGCAGATTGCGCACTGTTACCTGCTCGGCGCCCATGTGTCCGGGCATACGCTGGCCGGGAAACACGCGCGACGGAAAGCTGGAGGCGCCGATCGAGCCCTGCACCTGAAACATGTGTCCGTGCGACTTGGGTCCGCCGGCAAATCCGTGCCTGCGCACGACACCGGCAAAACCGCGGCCCTTCGAGGTGCCGATCACGTCCACGAACCGCGACTCAGAGAAGATGTCGACCAGAACCCGGTCGCCGGCCTTGACCGCAACCACGCCTTCGGCGTCGAGCTCGAGCGCAACTTCCTTGATGACCTTCACCGGTGGCGCCTCGGTCTTGGCAAAGTGTCCGGCCTGCGGCTTGGTCACGTTCTTTGCCTTGACAAATTCAACCAGTCCGATCTGCGCGGCCTCGTAGCCGTCTTTGGCCATCGTCTTCAACTGCGTAATCACGCAAGGGCCAGCCTGCAGCACCGTAATCGGATGCACATCGCCCTTTTCATCGAAGACCTGCGTCATGCCGATCTTTTTTCCAAGAATTCCCGTAACTGCCATGTCTTCCTCGCCTCATCATGCGATGCAGGTTCCACCGCACTGCCGGGGTCCTTCCGGACCATTAATCGCTTCGCATTTTCGCCCGGGCCTTTGCACTCGAAGAGCGCGCACGCCTGGACGGCCAGCTTACTTCTCGAATGCCTTGATCTCGACGTCGACGCCAGCCGGCAGATCGAGCTTCATCAGCGCGTCCACGGTCTGCTGCGTCGGTTCCAGAATGTCGATGAGCCGCTTGTGGGTGCGAATTTCGAACGCCTCACGCGACTTCTTGTCGACGTGCGGCGAACGCAGCACGCAATACTTGTTCTTGATCGTCGGCAAGGGAATGGGGCCGGCGACCGTTGCCCCGGTGCGCTTGGCCGTTTCCACTATCTCGCCTGTAGAGGTATCGAGCACACGATAGTCATATGCCTTCAACCGGATTCGAATCCTCTGTCCTACCATGACCGTCCTCAATCAGGTTTCAGGTTTCAGGGGCCAGGGGTCAGTCGGCGTCTACCTTAACTGATCCCTGGTCCCTGTTCCCCGATCTCTGTCCTCTTACTTAACAATCTCCGCAACCGTGCCCGCGCCTACTGTGCGGCCGCCTTCGCGGATCGCAAAACGCAGACCCTTTTCCAAGGCCACCGGCGTAATCAGCTCTACCTGCAGCGATACGTTATCGCCCGGCATCACCATCTCC
>DATKWA010000128.1:0-3832 GCA_035529815.1 Occallatibacter sp.
TCTCCCCCCAGTTCGGCGTCGATTTCCTTCTTGGCTTGGATGTAGGCAAGAAATTGACGGGTGATCTCCACCACCGGCAGGTCGTCAATGGACCATTCATTGCGCCGGATCATTGCGAGAAGCAAATCGAACGGCCCCTCGTAATTGGGAAGGGAAACGCTGATCCTGGAATTGATTTCCTCTCCCATTTAGACCTCCTTACGAGTTTCGGACCGATTCTCTGTTCCGTCCGTTGATCGCTTCACTGGGCGCGGACTGCTGGTCAAGTTCCTGTCCGTAATCCAGCGCGGCAGCGAAAGCGGCAAAGTTGGTTGATGCAGATTGCGCCAAACCTAGAATATGAGTGAGCAGGTCCTCGGGAGAGGAAAAGAGGATGGTCATCTGGCCGGGCACCAAGATGCTGACGCCGGCCGGCAGGGAACTGCGATGGGTAGGGCGGGGCGCAGGAGCAACTCTCCGCGGCCGGGACGCAGTCCGAAGTACGTCAAGTTCCTCTACCACGCGCGATTTCCTGGTTGCCTCGGCGGCGTACCCGCGCGGACCGGCCAGTTGGTCGAGCTGGAGCAACAAATCCTCGCGGCTGATCACTGTGGCTGGACCCACCTTGTAGCCGCCGAGTCCACGCATCAGGTTGTTGGCCTGGCGCGACTGCACGCCGAAGAGTCGCTCGATGGCTGGCCGATCGAGGAATGGGGCGGAGAGGGTGGTGACGGTGTGGCGGATTTTGCCGAGATTGGCGTGCCATCGGGGTTTGGCGGGCATGGAGAGAGGATAGCACGAGAACAGCGTGAATGCGCGAACACGCAAAATAGAGATGTTCTATAAGGCCTGATAAGAAGAGATTATCAGGCTCTCTATGCTAGAATCGCGGAAGTGGCCGTTTTCTCCTAGTTAATAGGTCAGCCTCAACCCACGGGCCGAATTCCGCGGAAAACGGCCCCAAATCGGACACAGGAGGTCGCATGGACCCTCATCCCCCAGAAATCCTGCCTCCCGAGACGGGCCCTGCGTCGGCGTCTCCGGTAGTTGGCCTCACGGCCAGCGCTCTGACCCTGCGCCCCTTCCGCACCGATGACCCTTTATATGAGACCGCCCGCTCCGCCACCGAGTTTATCGGGGCCGCCAAGGCGGACGCCACCCATCGGGCCTACGAGTCCGACTGGCGGGACTTCGAGGCCTGGTGCCTCAGGCATGGACTTTCCTTCCTTCCCGCGCAGCCGGAAACGGTGGCGCTCTACATCAGCGCTCTAGCCAAACCATCGAACGGTGACCAACCGCGCAAGTCGAGCACCATCACCCGGCGCCTCACTGCGATCACCGCCCGGCACAAGGCCGAGGGCCTCGATTCTCCGGCCGCCATGCGGCACCCCCTGGTGGCCGACGCGCTGCATGGCATCCGCCGCAAGCTGGGCACAGCACCCATCATGAAAAAACCGTTGACCCGGGAGAAGATCGTCCAGATGATCGCGTCGCTCGAGGGCCCGATCGCGGCCGCGCGCGACAAGGCGCTGCTGCTCGTGGGCTTTGCCGGCAGCCTGCGGCGCGCCGAGCTGGCGGCCTTGCGGGTCGAAGACATCCATCGCCACCGCAAGGGGATCACGATCGCCATTCCGCAGTCGAAGACCGACCAGGAAAAGAAGGGAAGGGAAGTGGAGATTCTTTATGGGATCCATGACCGCACCTGCCCCATCCTGGCCCTCGACAACTGGTTGAAAATCGCTGGAATCCAGGACGGCTACGTCCTGCGCCGGGTAGGGCGGCACGGCAACGTGGGTGACGCACTCGACAAGGACTCGATCGGAAGAATTGTGAAGCGGCTGGTGGGCCGCGCCAACATCGGCGATCCGGCAGACTACGGCGGACACTCGCTGCGCGCCGGCTTCGTCACCGAGGCCTCGGCCAACGGGGCCACCGACCGCGAAATCATGAAACAGACCGGGCACAAGACCGTCGCCATGGTCCATCGCTATGCCCGCGAGGACCAGGCTGACCGGCAGAGCGCGGAAAGTAAGCTTGGGCTGTGAGAACGGAGGAGGGATGAATGGAAATCTTTGAACTGAAGCCGTACATCGAAGCCATGCTGATGGCTGCGGACCGTCCGGTAACGCTGGAGGCGCTGGCCCAATCTTTGGATGTCACTGAACAAGAGTTCGACGCGGCGCTCCAGGAGTTCGAGGCGGACCTGCTGGCGGCCGATCGCGGCGTGCAGGTGCGGCGCCGGGGGCGCGGGGTGCGCCTCGAGATGAAGTCCCAGTTCGCCGACCGCATTGGCCGTCTGCTGCCGGAGCGGAAGGAAAAGCCGTTGAGCGCCCAGGCCCTGGAGACTCTGGCCATTATTGCCCTGAAGCAGCCTGTCGCCCTGGGTGACATCAACGCGGTTCGCGGTATCGAGAGCGCCGGAACGGTGCAAACGCTGCGCAATCGGAAGCTGATCGCGCGCCAGGCGCGTCTGGGTCCGCGGCGAGAAAAGCTCTGGCGGACAACGCAGTTGTTTCTCGACACCTTCGGCCTTGCCAGCCTCGAGGAACTCTACCAGGCGGGCCGCATGGAAGAGGTCTTCGCGCCCGTCTACAGCGCCGAGCTGGAGGACGAGGCGGCCAAGGAACCGCTGGATGCGGTCGAGGTTCAAAAAAGAGGGGGAAGGGAAGAACCTCGCCGAGGGATCCATGCGCGCCTGATCCGCCCAGGCATCGGCGAGTCCGCTTGGTGATTGGTCCACGGTAATTTCCGCCCACTTCGGGATGTCTGAAAAATGCTCGTTTCAGGGGGGAGCAAGTATTGGGGGAGCAAGTATTGCTTGACAACAATTCGTTTATAGACGAATATAAGACTGTGCTTGAAATACGCCACTTCCTAACCCCAGATGGGAAAGACATTTACTCCGATTGGCATCGCAAGCTTCGCGACACCAAAGCCAAGATTGCCCTTGACCGGCGAATCAACAGGATCGAGTTGGGGAACTTCGGGGACCACAAGTTTTGCCGCGACGGGGTATGGGAACTGCGTATTGACGTCGGACATGGGTACCGGGTGTATTACGCGATCGCCGGGATCCAGGTTGTCCTGTTGCTCTGTGGAGGCGACAAGCGGACGCAGGATACGGACATCGACCGCGCTTGCGAATACTGGCAGGACTGGCAAAGGAGAACCTAGCAATGAAAGACAGAACACACGATGAAGCTATGGCCGAGCTGTTCCAAAAAAATCCCGCTTATGCGCTGGAATTGCTGAATAGCATTCTTGAAGACGGCGAACAGGGAGAACTTCTCATCGCGCTGCGTCAAATGACCAAAGCCTTTGGCGGGGTGCAGAGCGTAGCGGAGAAAGCCCACTTGAATCCTACCCAGCTTTACCGCACCTTGTCTCAGGAGGGAAATCCTGAACTCAGCAGCTTGGCGGCCATCCTCAAAGCTATGGGGCTGCGCCTCGCGGTCGAACGGGTACACGCCGCCTGATCTTTTTCGGGTTGACAATGCCTGCGGCGATGGAGAGTGATTTGTCCTTCATAACCCGGCCACGGTTCAGATCTATTCACTTTTGCGGACCATTTCATCCTCAGAGATTAACCCAGCCCACAACTTTGCACACTCTCACTGTCGCCATGGTTCACCGCTATGCCCGCGAGGACCAAGCCGACCGGCAGAGTGCGGAAAGCAAACTGGGACTGTGAGGACGGAGTTGCAAGCTGTCAATAGATGGACTAGACTAATGCAACTTAGTCATTAGGAGTAACGGTGCAAACAGTCAATATCCATGAAGCCAAGACCCAACTGTCCAAGCTCATCGAGCGGGCCTCCAAAGGTGAGCCGTTCATCATTGCCAAGGCTGGCAA
>DATKWA010000129.1:0-19584 GCA_035529815.1 Occallatibacter sp.
CAGAGGCTCACGCAGATTTCCTGCAGGCAACAGCCCGTCGTTCCAGTCCCGTCCGTCGAGCAGCAGGAAATTCACCTCGCGATGGAGCTGCCGATGCTGAAACCCATCGTCCAGAAGGTGCAAACTCGAGAGCCCAGCGCCCTCGGCCTGCAATCCCGCCTCGTACCGATGCGCCGCCACATAAACCGGCACGCCCGCTTCGCGCGCAATCAACAGCGGCTCGTCGCCAAACTCTTCCGCAGATCCGTTGGGGTCAACTCGTAGCGCAGCCTTGCTCCGGCGTCCATATCCGCGCGAGAGCACATCCACGCTCAGCCCAAGCCGTGTCAGGGCCTCTGCCAGCGCAATCGTCAGCGGCGTCTTTCCCGCGCCGCCCGCCGAAAGGTTCCCCACGCTCACCACTGGAAGCCGCAACCGCCGCACCGGCTCAAGCCTGCTTCCAAGCCGCAGTTCGCGCAGCGCCAACGCCAGCTTGTAGACCGGAACCAGTGGCGCAAGCAACGGGCGCGCGGAAGAAGCTTGGCTCATCGCGCGCGCTCCTCAGCCGCTTGT
The DNA here is from genome assembly GCA_035529815.1 of Occallatibacter sp. Taxonomy (GTDB): domain Bacteria; phylum Acidobacteriota; class Terriglobia; order Terriglobales; family Acidobacteriaceae; genus Telmatobacter. The sequence continues at coordinate 553 of DATKWA010000129.1, forward strand.
GGCAAAAGCAGCTTGCGCAGAGCCTCCACGCTGCGGTCCGTCGCGCCGGCCTGCTGGTCAAAGACCTCCCGTGCGCGTGCGCCCATTGCCTTCGCTTCAGTAGTGTCTTGCAGCAGACCGATCAGGGTTGCAGCGAAGTCTTCTTTTGTCGCGATGCAGAGTCCCTTGTGCGCCAGCAAGTCCTCCGTAATAGCCCGGAAGTTCACGTAATTTGGCCCCATCACAATCGGGACCCCAAACTGAGCCGGCTCCAGCGGATTGTGCCCTCCAGCCGCAACCAGGCTGCCGCCCACAAAAGCAACAGCCGCCAGCGAGTAGACCGAAGCCAGCTCGCCAATCGTATCCAGCAGAACAATCTGGCCGGGCCAAATTTGATGCGTCGAGCTTGGCTGCATCGAGCCCTCTGGCTTCAAGTCCCACTCAGACCGCCGAATCCACGCAATCCCCGATTGCTCCAGCAGCGCAGCGACGCCCACGAACCGCTCCGGATGACGCGGCGCCAGCACCAGGACAAGATTGGGATCGGCAGCGAGAAGGCGCGGCCACGTTTCCAGCAGCGCCGCTTCCTCGCCTTCAAGCGTGCTTCCCGCCACCAAGACCCGCAGCCCGGAAGCCAGAGTTTTCAGCAGCCCCGTAGCGTCGGCTTCATTGGCCGCGCGAACATCGAACTTGAGGTTCCCGGCAACTGAAACTCTCTCGGGCAGGCAGCCGAGGTCCTTCAGCCGCGCAGCATCCGTCTCGCTCTGCGCAAGCACGCAGCCAATCCGGCCAAGAATCGGCCGCCACAGCCGCTTCAGAAGCTCATAGCGCGGCCACGAACGGTCGGAGATGCGCGCATTCACCACTGCAACTGGAATCTTCCGGCGGAAGCAGCCGCGCAGCAGGTTCGGCCAGAACTCCGTCTCCGCCAGCACCAGCATCCGTGGCTGAAGCGCTCTCAGATATGCCCGCACAGCCCAGGGCAGGTCCAGCGGGCAGTAGAAGACCCGCTCAGCGCCGAAGCGCTGCCGCGCAAGCTCCTGGCCCGTGCGCGTTGTCGTTGAGATGAGCAGATAAAACTCCGGAAACGCCCGGTCCAACTCGCCCACCAGTCGGCTCACGGCCAGCACCTCGCCCACTGAGACCGCATGGAGCCACAGAACCGGCCTGCCGCGCCTGCCGGGGAACGGTCGAACCCGTCCTAAACGCGCCGCCATCCCCTCGCGATACTTATGCGTCGTGGCCATCTTCCACAACCAGAAGGGAGCGCCGGCCACGAGAGCCGCCAGCAGGGCAAGGTTGTAGAGAAACAGAATCATGCGTGACGGGCAAGCCTTTCCGCAGTCCAACCTAGAATGATACAGTCATGCACGATGAGGGTCTTGCAGGCAATTCCGCTCTTCCTGCTCGGCTTGGCTCTGCCGGCCCTGGCCCGCGACCACACTCCGCCGCCCGTGCAGCCCGCCACCTCCTACGCCGACGTCGAAATACACCCCGACGAGCACGTGGCCATCGCCGCCGAACCCTACGACACCAAAGAGAAAGAGTCCATCTTCCGCGTCGACTACCTCAGCCACGGCGTGATGCCAGTGCGACTCATCGTGACCAACCTCGGCGACCAGCCCATTTCGCTGAGGGACGCCCGCATCCTCTTCCAGACCGCCGCTGGAGACAGAATCCAGGCCGCAGAACCCGAGGACGTCGAGCGCCTCATGACGCGTAAAGAGCGCGAGGGGACCAGCATTCCCATGCCCGGACCCCTCCCCAAAATCAAATTCAAGCCCAAAGCCAGCATCAAGGACATAGAGCAGGACTTCGACACCTTCGAGTACGCCGCCCTCGTCGTCGAACCCCACACCACCCGGGCCGGTTTCCTCTTCTATGACGTCTCCGGCCTCACCAACCCCCTACCGGGTGCAAAACTACACTTACACGCCCTCCGCACCCCCCCCGGTAAGGAGTTGTTCTACTTCGAGATCCCCTTCGACAAGTATCTTCAATCCAAATCGGGGCAGATGAACTGATTCGGCCAGCGTACTACTCGTAGTAGGTTGCCGTGGTGGTGTCGGTCTCCCAAATTGTGCAGTCCTTGATGCGCACCCGGCCTGCGGTCATCCCGGCGAGTTGCTCGCTAGTCTGATCGTAAAAATATTTTGCGATATTTTCTGCCGAGGGATTCACCACAGTGAATGGCTCCAAGTCGTTGAGCATCATGTGATCGATGCGATCAATGACCGGGCGCAGCACCTGCTTCAGCAGCTTGAAATCTAGTAGCAGGCCTGCCTCGTCCAGTTCGGTTCCGGCCAGTGTGACGCGAACTTTATAGTTGTGCCCATGCGGGTTTTCGCACTTGCCCTTGTAATTTCGGAGGTAGTGTCCGGAGGAGAAACCTGCCTCCACGGTGACTTCATACATCGGTGTCTTCTCGATCCTGGGGGGAAGGTATCCCACACCTCATTTTAACGGCAAAGGCAGGCATTTACTGATTGCGGCCGTCTCTGCGTTTGCGGCGGGTGGCCTGGCGAGATTCTTCGCTGCGGCGGTCGACCTGCTCAAAGAGGTGGCTCATTACGCCGATGAAGGCCGAAATCAGCCCGAAGAGCAACAAAAACATGGCTACGGTGCGCCACAGCGAGGCATTGGCCGGAAGGCCGGGCTGAAAGCTTGACGGCACCAGGGACATGCCCCCTGAGAAGAGCGCGAAGAGCAGCAACGTAGCGGCCAGGATGTAGAAGTTGCGGGACATAGGTTCGAATCGGGTGCGATGGGCCTGTTGCGATTCTACGCGGATGGGGCTCTGGCTGAAAGGGCAGCACATTCGATGACGGCAACGCCGGCGCGAGCGAACTCGGCCTCGATCTTTGCGGCTGAGCCATTGAGGTCGATAGCGCGGCAGGCATCGCCGAGGACGAATGCCTGGAAGCCAAGGCGTCTGGCGTCGAGGGCAGAATAGCCGACGCAGTAGTCATACGCGAGGCCGGCGAAAAAGACGCGCGTAAGGCCGCGCTCCTCAAGATAGCCAGACAGGCCGGTGGGCGTTACGCGATCATTCTCAAAGAAGGCTGAATAGGAATCGATATTTGGGTCGAATCCCTTGCGCAGAATCAGTTCTGCCATCGGCAACTTGAGCGCGGGATGAAACTCGGCGCCTTTGCTGCCTTGAATGCAGTGCGGGGGCCAGAGGGTTTGCGAACCGTAGGCGAGTTCAATCTGCTCAAAGGGCTCTTTTTGGGGATGAGAGATTGCGAAGGAAGTGTGGTCGGGTGGATGCCAGTCCTGTGTGAGGAGGACGTGCGTAAATAGCGACGCGACGCGATGGATGGGCTCGATGACGGCTTCCCCGTCGGCAACGGCGAGCGCTCCGCCGGGGCAGAAGTCGTTTTGCACGTCGATGACGATCAGAACATCGTCCGCTTCGATCCGCATCGGGCCTCCCTGCCGAACAACGTCACAGGCACATCTATTGTTTCAAAGCTGACTCGGCGGCGAGGGCCTCGAGAACTGACTTCGTGATCTGCTTGACGAGTGCTTCCATGTTGGCTCCGCCCTTGGCTGCGACATTGGCTCCAGAATTCGCGGCAGCCTGTATCCCTGGGTTTCCCTCGCATGGCGTTGGCGTGAGGGCAATGGAGTCGGGCGTTGCAAGATCGGCCTGTTGACATTCTTTCGGCCTGGACTTATCGAAGCGGATGTCCGGCAGGCCGTAGAGTTTCTTCCGCTCCAGGAGGTTAGCAACCTTGTCGTCCGGGATATAAGAAAGGGGCACGCCCATTTGCGCGGCGAGCATCAGGGTCCAGCAGTAGATGTCGAGGGTTTCGGCGTACCACTCGGCGTGGGTTACGGTGTCTGCCCAGCAGACGAGGCCGTGATTGGTGAGAAGCACGGCGTTGTGTTGCTTGACGTAAGGGGTGACGCTGCGGGCAAACTCAACCGTTCCGGGCGTTTCGTAGGGCGCGATGGCGACCTTGCCGATGAAGATCTCAAACTCGGGAATGATCTTGTTGGGCGGCACCTTTCCGGTGATGGCGTAGGCGGTTGCGTGCGGGGCGTGGCAGTGAACGACGGCCTTGGCTTCCGGCACTTCCTTGTAGATTTCAAGGTGCAGATAGATTTCGCTGGTGCTGGGCTCGGTTCCGGCAATCTGATTTCCGTCGAGATCGACCAGGGACAGATCCTCTGGGGTCATATCGAACTTGCTCATCATGGTTGGGGTGCAGATGACTTCGTTGGGCCCGATTCGATAGGAGATGTTGCCACCGTTGCCATCGACGAACTGGCGCAGCCAGAGCTTGCGCCCGACATCGCAAATCTCCTTTTTGATGGCATTGGCTTCCGGCGTGGTAAACAGGCGCGGATTGGCCGCAGGGCCCTTCGCGGGCTTCGAGTTGCGCTTCTGACCGGTCTTTGCGGGACTCTTGACCTTCGCTTTCACTTCCGTACCTCGTGTCTTTTATGAAAACAGTTTGCTGCGTCTGGATGATGGAAGACACTTTCAGGGTACAGCACGCGTCGGCGGGCGCAGCGCTGGGCGGCTGCGCGATTTGGGCCGTTTCGAAAAACGTTGCGCGAGGGTGTTTGACCCCCATTTTGGGTCAGAAAAGGGCTCAGTTTTCGTCGAGAAACGTCGAAAAACAACACCATCGTTACTACTTATACACTGGATGGCGTCTGTATATGATTGATTATGGGCATGTTATTTTTTGGCTGCACCATAATCGGTGCAATTGACGGGGAGGGGGGGGTGGGGGGTCCCTGCTCCGGAGCGGTTTTTGACCGTTTGGGCCAGAGAGACGCCTACCCCTATTGTGCGGGATTTGGCTTTAATTCTCTGCAAGGGGAGGGCGGCACGGGGGGAGTTGGAGGCTCGTTGAAATTGTTTCTGGCGATATCGGCGTTTTAGCGGACTAATTCTGTAAATCGTACGAAACCAACCTCAATGAGCGCTTCGGCCTGTTATCGCCAGTTGACTTACCGGAAAGAAGGCAGACAGCCCGGACCCGGGCCTGCGCCAGCGGGGATGCACCACTCCAACTCCTAAAGTCTTAGTTGACAAATTGCTTCGGCGCGCGTAATCTCCTAACTCGTTAGGAGAAGACGTTCATGACGCGACCTTCCAAAACCTCTCTGACCAAGCTCGAACTCGAGCTGATGCAGGTGATCTGGCGACTGGGCAACGGCACGGTCGGCGCTGTACAAGCCGAGCTCTCTCGCGATCTGGCTTATACCACGGTCCAAACCATGCTCAACATCCTCGAGCGGAAGGGAAAGCTGCGCCGCGAACTCCATGGGCGCGCATACGTTTATTCCGCTCGCGTGACCGAAGCCAAAGCGCTCGGCCAGGGAGTCCGTGACCTTGTCGATCGCATGTTCGGCGGCTCGAGCGAAGAGTTGGTGATGAGCCTGCTGAAGAACGGACAGATCGACGCCGGCCGGCTCGCCGAACTCACCGTGCGCTTCAACGAAGAGGAGAAGAACTGATGACAACGCTGGAATCCATGATTCTTTCCTATCTCGCCAACGCTCTCTGGCAGCTCCCATTACTGTTCGGCATGGGTTGGCTCGCCGCGCGCGCTCTTCGCCCGCTCGGTTCGGGCGCCGAACATCGCGTGTGGGTCAGCGTGCTTCTGTTGCAGGCTTTGCTGCCTGCGGCCGCCACCATTCCATGGGATGTTCTTCGCGCCCTCCTCAATTTCTCCAGCGGTTCGCTCAACCACGGCCAGCCGAACATTTCAGTCGTGATGGGTCCCGGCGCCGCCTTTGGCAATCCACATTTTCCCGCGTGGCTGCTGGCCACCCTGGCCATCGCCTACGGGGCAATCACTGCGTGGTTTGTCGCTCGCTTTATCTGGCGCCTGAACGCAACGCGCCTGCTAAGCAACAATGCCGTCGCGGTGGAACTCTCGGCCGATGCGGCCAGCCACTGGGAGCGATGCGCTGACACATTCGGCGTCACAACTGCTTCACTTGGCACATCCCAGCAGATCTACGGACCGATCACTGTTGGCATCAGGCGCAGACTCGTGCTGATGCCGCCGGAGATGCTCGAAGTGGTGCCCGATACCGAACTGCGCACCGCCATTGCCCACGAATTCGCCCACATGAGCCGACATGATTTTCTCAAGAACCTCGTGTACGAGTTCCTCGCTCTACCGGTGCGCTTTCATCCGGCTCTCTCCCTGACCCGCGCCCGCTTGATGGAGAGTCGCGAGATGGTCTGCGATCAACTGGCTGCCGGCCTCGCCGATCATCACCAATACGCTCGCTCGCTTTTGCGGCTCGCTTCTCTGCTTGTCGGAGGAATGCCGGCCAGAACTCCTCACGCCATCGGAATCTTCGATGCCACCACCCTTGAAAGGAGAGTTATGCGACTGAAAGAGAAACCGACCCACCCGTCAACACTGCGGAGGTTTGCAACCGCGACAGCCTGCGTCCTGCTCGGCGCCGGCATCTGCGCCACAACCATCGCGCTCAGCGTCCATGTGGACGCCCTTGCAGCCAGCGATGATCAACACCCGTCCAATGCCAACGGCCCGGTCGTCGTGAAGGCGGACATTATGCAGAATCAAATCGTGCACAAGGTTCCCCCGGTCTACCCGGAAGAGGCCAAAAAAGAACGGATCCAGGGCAATGTGCAACTGGACGCCGTAATCAGCAAGACAGGCGAGGTTAAAGAGCTCAAGGCCGTTTCCGGCCCCAAAGAGCTTCGGCAATCAGCTCTCGACGCCGTTCGCCATTGGTTGTACAAGCCTTTCCTGCGGAATGGAGAGCCGGTGGAAGTGAAGACCACGATCCACGTCATCTATACGCTGGCTGAACCGAAGGGATCTGGTTCGTCCAACAATTGATATCGCCCTGAGAGTCTGCGGACGAGTGGACATTGACGCATGACCGCCAATGCGCTCATCGAGGTGCCGATTCGTACCGATATGTCGTCTCATGGGGAACTGAACGTGGCGGACGAAGATCTTGAACGCGGCTTACGCCGCGTACAAGATCTTTCAGGATTCTGGTGGGTTTTATGCGGGGATTGAAACCCCCGCCTCCCTCCATGCACGCAGCGAGCTTTAAGTGGCCGACCGAGCGCGGCCGAATATGTTTCTGGTTTGGGGCGCGGGCGGGAAAAGGCATGGAGGGTTTAGACGCAGAAAAGCCCGGCGATGAGCCGGGCTCTTTTGCTTGCCTTGAATTGATGGTTGCCTGAACTACTTCTTTGCTGCCTTCTTTGCTGCCTTCTTTGCAGGGGCCTTCTTGGCAACTGCCTTCTTTGCAGGAGCCTTCTTGGCTGCCTTCTTTGCAGGAGCCTTCTTGGCGACTGCCTTCTTTGCGGGGGCTTTCTTTACTGCTTTCTTAATGGCCAACTTTTTACCTCGTTGAGTGGTTTTGCCGGCACGCTTTGCGGTCACGGCTTTTTTCGCCTTGACCTTTCCACCCTTGGCGCCAGCGTTGCTTTTCTTCTTGGGGGATTTCTTCGCGGCCTTTTTGGCCACAATCTTTTTGGCGGTTACCTTTTTGGCGGCCTTCTTTGCAGGAGCCTTTTTAGCAGCCTTCTTGGCTGGAGCCTTTTTGGCTGCCTTCTTTGCAGGAGCCTTTTTTGCAGGGGCTTTCTTGGCAGGTGCCTTTTTGGCTGCCTTCTTTGCGGGGGCTTTCTTGGCTGCTTTCTTTGCGGCCGGCTTTGCTGCAGGCACCGGCTCAACTATGACGATCGCCTCTTCAACAATAAGTTCATCGTCATCGGAAGAGGTGAGAATGCCTGCGATCTGAAATTCTTCTTCATCCTCTTCGTCGAAGTCTTCGACTGGATTGGAATTCAACTCTTTGGGCTCTCCGGTGGGATCGCCGTCGCTTGTTGCATACAGCCTGATCACATCTTCCATCCGTTTGCCTCCAGCGGTTCGCCGCTGCACTTGATATTCAGTTTCGTGATGCAAGGAAGAATTCTTTTTCGCTTGCGAAAACGCGTGTACTTATAGCTTGCATGGAGACCCCATGAAAACACAAGTACGTAATCGGGTGCGAAGGCATTTTATTTGCGAGAGGACTTCTTCTTTGCGCGCGTCTTTGCGGAGGGGTGAGCGGTGGACTTGCGCGGGGCGCTCTTTGTTGAGCGCGAAGTTTTGGCGGGCGCGGCTGAATGCCGGGTTGCCTTCGACTTCGATTTCGATTTGGTGGACTTCGATCCGGTTGACGACGATTTGCGCCGATGGCGGCTAGAAGAGCGCGGGGCAACGGTTGGCTCGGCTACGCGCAGCCTGCGCCCTGGTGCGACCCTGATGCCGGAGATTCTGTTCCAGCGCCGCAGCTGATTGAGCGAGACACCGAAGCGGTCAGCGATGGTGACCAGCGTATCGCCACGACGCACAGTGTAAAGGCGGGTGTGCGCGGAGGGCTCGGCGGAGGGAGGAACGGGCACGACAAGCGCGGCGACGCCGTCGAGGCTGTCGCCGGCGTGGAGTTGATTGGCGGAGGCGAGAGCCGAGGTCTCGACGCGATACTCGCGGGCAATGGAGGCAAGCGTGTCGCCGGATGCCACGGCGTGATAGCGCCAGGCACTGCGGTGGTCTTCGGGGATGAGTGCGATGCGGTCGTTGAAGAGGCCGGCTGTGCCGGCGGGCAGGTGGAGATCGAAGGTGGTGTCGGGCGGCGTGTCCATGCGCAGGAGGCTGGGATTGAGCGCCATCAATTCATCGACGGGCGCACCGACCAAATCCGAAACCAGGCGGAGATCGACGGAATAGTTGACGGTGACGGTGTCGGTGAGCAGGGGCGGGTCGAGCGTGACGTCGTCGAAGCCGTACTGCTTGGGGTTGTTGGCGATGATGATGGCTGCGAGGATTTCCGGAACGTAGTTGCGGGTTTCGGTGGGGAGTTCGTTGCGGCGGTATAGCTCCCAGAAGTCTGCGTAGCCTGTTTTTGCGACTTCGCGCTGGATGTTGCCGGCACCATGGTCGTAGGCAGCCATGGCCAGGTACCAATCGCCCAACTGATCGTGGAGAAACTTCATGTAGCGAGCGTAGGCTCGCGTGGATTTCTCGGGATCGAAGCGTTCATCGACGTATGTGTTGCGCTTGAGGCCATAGACGGGTTCGGGCATGAATTGCCACATTCCTCCGGCCCTGCCGCCGCGCCTGGTTCTAGGGCCGATGGCTCTGGGGTTGAAGCCGGACTCGGCGACGGCGAGGTAGATGAGGTCCTGAGGCACGCCTTCTTCCGCCATGACGCGCTGAATCATTGCCTTGTAGCGGCCGGAGCGCTGGAAGGAGTGGAGGAGAGTGTTGTGGCCACGCTTGGAGTTGGCGAAGAAGTTGATGAATCCGGCGACGTAGTCATTGACGACGAGGGGCAGATCGGATTTGGTGGTGGCAAGGTCGGCCCTGGCCCTGGCGACGAAATTGGGGTCGACGGTGAAGGTAACGTCGCTGGCGACGTCGGCCGGTGTGGGCTCGACGGCGGGGACAAAACCGTTGCCCTGCTTCAGGGCGTCCATTTCGAGGGCATTGACCTGGTCGACGATGCGATCGAATTCTTCCTGCAACGGGGCGTTGCCGTGGATGTCGATGCCGCTGGTGAGCATGAGGTCAACGGCGCGATCGAATTCGACCTTAGCCTCAGGGAGCCTGCCCTTGCGGTAGTCGGCGTCGCCGCGGGCGTAGGCGGCCTCAACCTGCTGAATGAGCTGGTGGACACGCTGCTGCTCGGCAGTGGGGGGTGGAGCGGGGGCGACTAGAGCCTGAGGCGCGGCGACGGCCGGTGCGGTTGCCTGCGGGCTGACTGCGGCGGGAGCGGCCTTGTGCTGCGAAGGGTTGCAACCGGAAAGAAACAGGGTGAGCAAAAGATAGCCGGGCAGCCGAAGCCTACTCAACTTGACGTGCGCGAAACGAGGCAACCGCCCCTGGGACTGTAAGGGAACTAAAGGCACTACTGCGATGATAAGCTATGCCATGGAGGTCCGCTGTGACGGACGCGCAGGAATGGCGTATTTGCCTCCATTTACAAGGTTTTTATGGACGCGCGCTTCCTTCGCAATTTCGCCATTATCGCCCACATCGACCACGGCAAGTCGACGCTAAGCGACCGTTTGCTGGAATATACGGGCTCGGTGACCGGGCGCGAGATGCAGGCGCAGATTCTGGACGATATGGATCTGGAACGGGAGCGCGGGATTACGATCAAGGCGCACGCGGTGCGCATGATGTACAAAGCGCACGACGGAAATACTTACCAGCTCAATCTGATCGATACACCTGGGCACGTGGACTTCAGCTATGAGGTTTCGCGCTCGCTGGCCTCGTGCGAGGGGGCGCTGCTGGTGGTGGACGCGAGTCAGGGCGTGGAGGCTCAGACGCTGGCGAACGCGTATCTGGCGATCAATCATGGGCTGGAAATTATTCCGGTGATCAACAAGATCGATTTGCCCTCGGCCGATATTCTGCGCACGCAGGAGGCAATTGAAAAAGCTGTGGGTCTGGATGCGACCGACGCGATTCCGGTGAGCGCAAAGACGGGGCAGGGCGTGAACGAGGTGCTGGAAGCGATTGTGAAGCGCCTGCCGCCGCCGACGGGCGACCCCGATGCGCCGCTGCAGGCGCTGATTTTCGACTCGTGGTTCGACGCCTACCGCGGAGTGATTGTGCTGGTGCGCGTGATGCAGGGGACGCTGCGGAAGGGGCAGCGCATCCGACTGATGTCGAACGGAAAGTCGTTTGAAGTGGAGTCGATGGGCGTGCTGATGCCGAAGCCTGTCGAGATTGGCGAGCTGATTGCGGGTGAGGTGGGATTCTTTGCCGCCACGATCAAGAACGTGGGCGACACCAAGATTGGCGACACGGTGACGGACGAGGCGCGGCCCGCCGCGAGCCAACTGCCGGGTTTTGAAGACATCAAGCCGATGGTGTTTGCGGGGCTCTACACGGTGGACTCGCACGAACACACGCTGCTGCGCGATGCGCTGGAAAAACTGCGGCTGAACGATTCGTCGTTTTTCTTTGAGCCGGAGAGCTCAGTGGCGCTGGGTTTCGGGTTCCGGTGCGGGTTTCTGGGGCTGCTGCACATGGAGATTATTCAGGAGCGGCTTGAGCGTGAGTACGAGCTGGACCTGATTACGACGGCTCCGGGGGTGCGGTACCACATCACCTTAACCGACGGAAGCGTGCTCGAGGTGGACAACCCGTCGCGCTGGCCCGACCCTACGAACATCGAGGCGATTCGCGAGCCGGTGATTACGGCGAAGATTCTGACCAACGAAGAGTACGTGGGCGGGATTTTGAAACTCGTTGAAGAGAAGCGCGGCCGGCAGATCAACTTTGAGTATGTGACGCCAACGCGGGTGATGCTGACCTACGAGTTGCCGCTGAACGAGATTGTGCTGGACTTCTACGACCGGCTGAAGTCGATCTCGCGGGGGTACGCGTCGCTGGACTATCAACTGGCAGGCGAGTGGGTTTCGCCGATGGTAAAGCTGGATATTCTGGTTTCCGGCGAGTCGGTGGATGCGCTGTCGATCATCGTTCACAAGGACTTTGCCTACGAGCGGGGACGAGCACTGGTTTCGAAGATGCGGGAACTGATTCCGCGGCAGCAGTTCGAGGTAGCGATTCAGGCAGCAATCGGGGCGAAGATTATCAGCCGTGAGACTGTGGCCGCGCTGCGCAAGAACGTTCTGGCCAAGTGCTACGGGGGCGACATCAGCCGCAAGCGCAAGCTGCTGGAGAAGCAAAAGGAAGGCAAGAAGCGCATGAAGCGGATCGGCAAGGTCGATATTCCGCAGGAGGCGTTCCTGGCGGTTCTGCGCGTGGGGGAAGATCAACAGAAGTAAGGCTTTTTGTTGACTAACCGGATACTTAGTCACGTTCTATTCATATAGAACTGTGGAAAGCTCTGAAAGCAGCGATCTGTGGCCGCGCGGGACGAATGGGACAGCACGTGGAGTTTGCGACGCGGTTTGTCGTTCATTAATAAAGACTTGCCTTCACTACCAGAATGCGCCGCCGTTGGCAAGAGAAGAAATTAGAGTTTTTACGCCTGGGTTGGGAAAGTAATCCACAAATTTTTCCACAAAGATGGCGGAGGCGGAAAAATATTTATTTGCCCGGGGCGGCGCCCCTTTATTCGGGCGCGGCTAAGCCGTTTTTTTAGTTTACCTAAGGCGTCGACAGGGCGATTGCTGCAACAACAGGACGAGCGGCACTGGCGAGGCGACACTGCCTCAAATCGCTTGTGCCTGACGTCAAGCCAGCTTCTTCAATTGGGGATACCGTGCGTACATCCTGCGCTGATCTTCCACGCTCAAGTTTCCCAACCGAACCGGCTTGTCCTGAGGGCGCGTGCCCTTCTGGTTCAGCACATTCATCAGGCTCCATTCGCGTTGCAGACCCTCGGGCTCTCGCGCCTTCAAATCGTACCGGGTAAAGTCGATCACCATGGAAGGACTGTCTGTCTCCCAATTGCGCAGCAGTGCGAGCCGGAATTCCTGGTTCATGAACCACTTGATCTCCAGTTCTTTCTCCGAGCCTGGCGCGCCGGTTCCCTTTTCATCGAAACGGTAGTTCAGCAAAGCATTGTTTGGCGTGTGCTTGCGCCACTCCATTCCGAACGCTCCCTCGGTTAATACCTGCGTGTCAGGCCACCGGTCGCGCACCGCCTGTAACCAGTAGGTCAGATCCTCGTCATGGCCAATCGATACCTCCCAGATTCCGGTGACCCAACCGAATCCATTGAGAGCGTGCCCCGTGTCAAAGTGGATGGCGGTTGTATCGAGCATTTCCTTTCGCCCACCCACAGTTCCGAGTTTTGGATTTCCAACTGTTTCGATGGGGCCGACACCCATCCTGCTATTGAATCCGCCCTCGAAGCCGTTGCGCCGCGCCGCCAGGAAATCGCAGGTCCAACCATCGAGGCAGACGCAGTCGATAAAATCCGCCGCGCCCTGGGCCGGCTTCAGGTAGTGCTCGCGGCTGGGGTAATAGGGATAGCAGATACCGCCGTCTCCATCGCCATTGTCAATTCCATGCTGGCTCCAGATCTGTCCCTGACACACATGAATGCCTTCTTCGGTGGCGAGATATCTCTGGTTCTCCGCATCCATGAAACCTGCTACGACGCATTGCGGCCGATAGCCACCGCCCACCATTTCTGAGATCATCTGCAGAGCTAAGTGAATCGTCTCGCGGATCTCCGCGCGCGTGTTATACATAGGCGCAAAATAGCCGCCTGGAATGAAGGTAATCTCGTCCCCGTAGCGGTCGTGATAGGAAGCCAGCAATCGCCGTGCTTCTTTGTACTCCTGCCGGGTGTCGTTGAGCGCCAGCCAACTGATTGCCCATGTCATGCGACCATCCGGACAGCCTTTTGCGAAGGCCTCCCGCCGCGCACGAATACATGCAGGGCTGTTGTCGGGGGATTCATCCTGACCTATGGAGCGCGTGCGAGTGACCTCAATCTGGTTTACCCGCACCACTGAGACATGGGTCAGGAATCTACCTTGCAGAGGTGATATTTTTGCATTGGCCCCGAACGCGTTGGGCCCTGTGCCGGCTAGCGCGAGAGAACCCGCCGAAGCGAGTGCTCCGTTCAGGAACTCTCTTCTGTTCCACGATTCCTTCAAAAGCCTACCTCCCGGTCACACTTTCACTTCAAGAGTATTGTGCTCTCATCATCGGGCCAGAACCTAACTGCACGCTGCGTGGAGGAAGAATGCTGGAGACCTGGGCTGCTGATGCCGCTTTGGACATTAGCAGGAGTTTTTCAGTCAGGCACTGGGGTTCGGACAGCAAAAAAGCCCCTTGGAAGGGGCTTTTTTTGCTTGTTGATGGTGATTTGTACCTGGGCCCAATTTCTAGTGGGCTACTGGGGCCTTGGGCGCGGCATGGATTGTCGGTTTGGGCGCGTCCACGCCTGCAGCAGGCTGCGCGGGCGGCGCGGGGATTCCGGACTTGACGTTGTAGGCGTCAATGATCTCTTTGGTGATGTTGGTGGCCGTGGAGGCGTAGAGAACAGGAGACTGCTGCTGGGAAACATCCAGCACCAGGGTGTATCCCTTGAGCTCTGCGTAGGACTGCATCACGTCGTAGACCTTTGAGGCGAGGGTGTTATAGACGTCCTGCATCGCCTGCGTGAAGTCGGTCTGGGCGTCCTGGGCATCGCGATCCAACTGCTTCTTCTTGGCGTCGATGGCAGAGGCCTTGCTCTGCTGCTCGGCGGGGGTGAGCTTGTCGCCCTCGGCCTGCAGTTGCTTGGTAAGGGTCTCGATCTCGTCGTTGAGGGTCTTGAGCTGCGCACGCCGGGGTTCGAATTTCTTCTGCAGGTCGGCGAAGTTGCGTTGGCCTTCGTTGGTTTGGGCGACGGCCACCTGGAACGCGATGACGGCGACCTTGGCAGGACCGGGCACCGCGGCGGGGGCTGCGGCCGGAGTTTGGGCTGCGGCGCTCAGGGCAAAGCCAGAGGCCAGCGTGAGGACGAGTGCAAGCGAACGCTTCATGTGATTCAACAGCTCCTTCGGAATTCCTGTGTGGCTGTCCGCGCTGAGGCGCGAAGCGAGCCGGTGCCTCCTGAGAAACCTCACGGTCATTTTTCGGAAACCCTGCGCCGGACGGCGGCAGAGAGAGGAAAAGACACGGACGGAGACGTCAGCAGGAACTAGATGGATTATAGGAGGCTGGGGTGGGAGCGTCAAACGGACGGAGGATGAATTTTCGCGGGAATTCAAGGAAATTGCTGGGATTTTGCTTTAATGTTGCGGGGGTTCAGACGACTGCCGCTGCGACTGATTGGGGCGCGCTGCGGGCCCTTGAGGGACAAGGGCTTCGCGACGGGCGGGGGCGGGGGTTTCTCTCAACCCCCGCCCCTGAGATTGGAACAGAGACGCGCTGAAAAGATGAAGGGCCGCTCGGCGTGAGCGGCCCTTCTGGTGATGGATGGAAATTTGCGACTGTTAGAAGGTTGTGGAGACCGTGAGGCGGAAGGTCTTGCGGGGCTCTCTGAAAATGTAGCGAGCGCCGTAGGCCTGGACCGCTTCGTTGTAGGTGTAGTCGCCAGCGCCGCCCTGCGGGAACATGGCTCGTGTAATGAGCTCTCCGGAGCAGCTGCTCTGTTTGCTGCCTGAGATGGCGTCGTTGCAATACGGCGTCTCGTAGAGGCGGAGCGGGTTGTAGGCATAGTAGATGCGGAAGGGCGCGTTGACGATGGGCATGATGATCGACAACTCGCCGCCCAGCGACATGCGCGGCACGAAGTTGGTTCCGGAGATGGGGCGGATGTTCTTCTGGAAGCCGACCAGCGATCCCGGAATGCCTCCCTGGCAGGAGCCGTTATTGAAAACCGGGCATCCGTAGAGGGGCTGTGTGAGGGAGGCGAAGCCCTCTGGGCTCTGCTTCAACTGGCCGTGGTTGGTGGCCACGTCGATGCCAAAGTCGTTGAAGAAGGAGAACATGAGCGTGCCGACGATGGGGATGCGGTATTCAGCGTTGGTGGTCAGGCTGGTGTCGCCGCCGATGGATGCCACGCCGTAGACGGGCAGGGGCACCTGGATGCACTGGTTGTCCTCCGGATTGGTTGGATCGCGGGGAACGCAGCTTCCGTCAGGATTGGTGAGCTGGAAGTTGACGCGGCTGGGGACGTAACCGTAGGGGGTTGCGCCGCGGACGTCGAAGCCGCGCAACTCACTTTCGCCGCCGGCGTAGAAGCGGTTGTTGGGGGGTGCGACGTCTCCGCCGAAGCCCTGAACGTAACCCAACTGGGCGCGAATGCCGAGGACATTGTGGCCGTTTTCCGAAGGCATCAGGTAGTGCATGGGCATGAATCGCTTGTAGGCCACAAACGGCGAGAAATAGCGGACGTTGCCCCATATGCCTGCCGCCTGGAAGGCCGCCGTGTACTCCTTGCCGCTGCGCGGACGCACCGGATTGTTGATGGTGTTGTAGGAGTAGGTGAGAGATATCTGGCTGCTGATGATGCCAGCGAGCGCATTGGAGCCCTGGATTCCCGACCGGAAGCTGATGGTCTGGAAGAAGGTCTGCGAGGCAGTGCTGAAGGCGGTAATCGACGACTTGCTGAGCGAATAGGTTGCGCCGATGCGCTGGAAGGCGTGGCGCTTGAGCGGATAGCTGACGGAGACGTTGAACCCTGTTGCGGCTTGGTTGTAGTTCTGCGTCAGGGACTGTTCGGCCGAAGTAAGATTTGCTGAGGCGCCTGTGGTGGCCTGATAGTTCTTGGCGGCGTTGTAATCCTGCTTGTTGTTGAAGAGCTGGAAGCCGACCTGGATGGGGCGGTTCCTGATGTAGGGCTGGGTGAAGCCGAAGGTGAACTGGCGGCTTACGTTGCCGAGGTTGCCTTGCAGGCTGAGGGTTTCGCCCAGGCCGAGGAAGTTGTTGGTCTGGTAGTTTACTCCGATGAAGGCGCCGGACATGCCGCTGAGGCCGCCGTTCATGCCGATGGAGTTCTTGCCCTTTTCCTTGACCTTGAGGAGCAGCTCGACAGTGCCGTTGTCTGGGTCCTGATGAGCTTCCGAGTCCTGATCGACCTTGAGGGGCTCAAAGTATTCGAGCTGGTTGAGGCGGAGCAGGCTGTACTCCCATAGCTGGGAGTTGTAGACGGAGCCTTCATCGAGCATCAGTTCGCGGCGGATGACGCGATCGCGGGTGATGGTGTTTCCCTGGAACTCGATGCGGGAGACGTAGAAGGGCTTGCCTTCGTCGATGTCGATGTCCATCGAGACGGTCTTGTCCTTGTCGTCGTAGGAGAGCTTGGGGATGGCGCCAAAGTTGATGTAGCCGAGGGTTCCGTAGGCCTTTTTGAGGTTTTCAAGGCCCTTGCCGACGGCTGTGGCGTTAAACCATTCTCCATCCTTGATGGGGAATGTGGCGCGCAAGGCCTTGATGTTGGTGACCGCTTTGTTGCCCGAGAAGGTGATTTTTCCCATGCGGTAGCGGCCGCCTTCCTCGATGGTCATGAGGATGTCGATGCGCTTGCCCTTGTTGGGGCGGAATGTGAACCAGTTGAGGCCGCCCTGATCGCGGATCTGTGTCTGGGGCTGCTCGACGGCTGCATTGGCGTAGCCGCGGTCGCGGTAAGCCTGGCGGACGCGCTCGGTGTCTTCCTCGAGTTTGGAGGCGTCGAAGGTCTGTGGGAAGAGATCCTCAAAAATGATGGAATAAGGGATGCCGATGGGCTTGAGGTTCTTCATGGAGCGGCGCAGCACTCTCGAGCTGACATGCTCGTTGCCCTCAAACTTGATCTTGCCGACCTTAACGACCGGGCCTTCCTTGATGTTGAAGTTGATCTGGACCGACGCGGGCGGAATCGTCTTGACTTCGGTCTTGATGGTGGCGAACTGGTGGCCGTGCTCGGCCAGCAACTCCTTGATGACGGTTTCGGCGCGCTTGATCTTGGCCGGGTCGTACTGGCTCTCAACCGAGAGGCCGACCTTCACCTTTTTGAAGCGGTCAAGAACGTCGGACACAGAGACGGTGCTTAGGCCCTTGTAGTTGATTTCGCGGATATTTGGCTTCTCGCGGACAAAGATGTCGAGGATGATTCCCTTCTCAGTGTCCTCGCGCTCGATGCGGAGATCGTCGAAGTAGGAGGTGTTCCAGAGGGAGTTGAAGTCGCGCTCGATGGAGATGGGGTCGTAGGTATCGCCGACATGGGTAAACAGGCGGGCCAGGATGGTTTCCTTGGGGATACGCCGGTTGCCGATGACGCGAATCTGGTCGATGGTCTGCGGACTGGCCTGTTGATCCTGGGCCATGGCAGTAGCGGCCGTAAGGGCCAGTGCCACGATGAGCAGGAGGCGGGCGCAGGAAGCCACGGGGCTGGCTGCCATGCCCGAGACAAAACGCAAGGCAGGGCGTTTCAACCGCATCATGCGGGAGATGGAAGTGTGCTTGATCTTCACCGGGCTGGGGCCCTGCGGCGAGCACAAGTGCTGGTGCGGTCCAAAAATCGGCTTCACGGGAAGAATATGCACACCCTCATTACTGAAAAATCTGGTCCTGCCTCAAGGAAAGATTGATTATATTTGACCGTGGCGGCTCCGCCCAAACTGGGGGCGGCCGATGGGCCGGAAATCGTGTCTTTCCCGGAATTTCCCTGCCGCGGTTGGCTCTTGCGGACAGGGGCCGGGCTCTCACCATCACCCCAGGGACGAAGACCTGTCGCCCGGGACACTCGATAAGCTACTACCCATCACCCAGTCTACCGGAACGAACCGGGTTGGGGCTCACTTGCATCCACCCCTGACCGTGCGGTATCCCTCTTAGACGTAGTCTGGGGAAACAGGGCACAGTTGGATGGCGGGGATTTTCCTCACAAGGATCGATCATTGCAAACCGTTTATGAATTTTCCGCACCGCTTTTGGCTCAGTCTGCGGACGGGCAGGAGAAGAGCTTCGCGGACTTTCGCGGGCAGGTATTGCTGATCGTCAACACGGCCAGTCTGTGCGGGTTTACACCGCAATACGCGGGGCTGGAAACGCTCTATCGCACCTACAAGGACCGTGGCTTTGCAGTTCTGGGCTTTCCCTGCAACCAGTTTGGCAGGCAGGAACCTGGTTCGGATGGAGAAATTGGCGCTTTTTGCAGCGAAAATTACGGCGTGACATTTCCTGTTTTTACCAGGATCGCGGTCAACGGGCCCAACGCTCATCCTCTATATCGGTTTCTCAAGAGGGAGAAGCCGGGCATCCTGGGATTTTTGAGCTCGGGGACGATCGGGTGGAACTTTACGAAATTTCTGATCGACAGGGAGGGAAAGGTGGTGGCCCGCTACGGACCCGGGAAAAAGCCCCGCGCTCTGAGTTCCGCCATTGAGCGTCTGCTTGGCGGGAGATGACGAGAGCCGAGACTTTGCGGCAGCGGGGGAACATCGCTGGTTGACGGAGGCTACTGCGAAGCCAAGCGGTTGCTGGGCGGTACGGTCAGATCACAGAATGGGATGCGCGATTTACGGCGGTGCATCTTTCTGAACCGAAAGAACGTCCTTGCACTGTGGGGCTCGGTCATTTTCGGGCGTTGGCGCTCATAGCACCCTTCTTCGACTACGATAGTAGTTTCAACTGTAAG
>DATKWA010000130.1:0-56313 GCA_035529815.1 Occallatibacter sp.
TGCTTGCTCCGGGCTACGCCCTCCGCAAGCAGGCCCCTCTCAACCAACAAAACAAGAACCAACAAACCCGAGGAATGGAATTCTACAGAACTTTTAGGACTTGACTCTTACCGCAGCTGGTGGAAGCAAAGTTTGATCACGAATCATACCGATGAGAATCCATAGGGCCGGAAAGCTCACGCGGGCTTGCAGGATTAGTGTGCGCAATTTGCTATACGCCACAACAAAGCCTAACTCCCGCATCTCCGGCTCAGTTCATTGCTCGTCCTTTCAAAATCGTTTTCTGGAGGAATAGTGCCGATGTTATCCATGTCGAATCGAATAGTGCAAGCGATGGCCGGAGTGGCCATGGCAACCGCCCTCTACGCTGGCGCGCAAACCCCGGCTCCGGCTGCCGCACAAGCTCCCGCAACACCGCCCGCCGCTACACCTGCGGCCCCGCCAACATGGAGCGTCGGCCCAATGGACCTCAGTGGGTTCATCGACGGCTACTACAGTTTCAACGCCAACCGTCCAAACACCTCGGCAGGCTACGACCAGATCAACCAGCTCTATAACTTCAACGATAAGACCGATCAGTTCGAACTCAGCGCGGCCAAGCTCACGCTCAACCACGATCCCGATCCAATCGGTGCCCACGTCGACTTCATCTATGGCCGCACGAATGAGCTCATTAATGCTGCTCCCACAAACAGCAACGCGTCATCACAACTTCCCTACCTGGAGCAGGCTTTCCTCAGCATCAAGCCCCCAAAGGCAAAAGGCTTTGAATTAGACTTCGGAAAATTCGTCACCTCCGCCGGTGCCGAAGTCATCGAAGCAAAGGATAACTGGAACTATTCGCGTTCCTTGCTGTTCGTCAACGCCATCCCATACTGGCACTTTGGAGCACGTACCTCCATGCCCGTCTCCAAGTCGGAAACCATCGGCTTCCAATTGGTCAATGGCTGGAACAACGTCTCCAAGACCAATGGTGGTTTGACTGGCGCCTTCACCAGTGCTTACGTCAAACCCAAGGCAAGCTGGTTCTTGAACTACTACGTCGGCCCAGAGAACGCCAACACCACGAGTGGATTGCGCAACCTGATCGACACAACACTGTTGCTGACGCCCCCCGGCAAGGTCAACGCCTACGTCAACTTCGATTATGGACAGAATACGGATGCAATCGCCGCTCAGGGCGACACTTTGACTCATCACTGGGACGGCGTAGCCGTTGCAGCTCATGTCCAGGCAACGGCCAAAAATGCTGTCGCAATGCGATTTGAATACTTCAACGATCCGGACGGTTTCCAAACCGGCACTGCGCAGCACCTCTACGAAGGTACCTTCACCTACGAGTACAAATGGACCGAAGGTGCACTGACCAGAATTGAATATCGCGGCGATGTTTCCAACGTGAACTTCTTCAACAAGCTGGCAAACCAGACCACTGATCAGCAATCCACACTGACAGTGGCCTTTATTGCCTTCTTCGGACCCAAGCGCTAACATCCGGACTTTATCTTTATTCCGTCCTGATGGAATCAAAGATAAGCTCTCTGTACACCAGGTAACTCATTGCGCCGACCAGACAACCATACATCCCTGGCCGGCGCAATCTATATAACCTCAACTGGCTAACCGGAATTACGGATGCCACACGCAAGAACCCAAAACGCTTGCACATGCCCGGAATGCGTTTAAAACACGGGCAAGCAGCTAAAGATTCCCGGAGGAGACTTTCGGGAGCAGACCTACCAAACTGATTCTTCAGGAGAATGATCATGGCAGATCAAAAAGCACCACAAATGCAGGCCACCCTCGGGCTCACCGGGCTGACCAGCAACGCAATGGCGCTCATCGCTCCCGGCGCCTTCCTCTGGCTAACCTTCTATATCCAGGCCACCACTGGAGTACAAGGCCAGCCCTCCACCGCGCCGGCCATGTGGATCGGCATCTTCGCCGCTCTACTCCTCTGTCTAGCCACTGCCGTTGCCTACGCCGAAATCTCCAAGCTCTATCCCGGCACAGGCTCTAGCTACTACTATGCCGAGCAGGCCATGCTATCCAAGGACAAGGCCTTCAAGTACGCCCGTGTCGCCAAGTTCATCGTCGGCTGGGGCTCGCACCTCTACTACTGGGTCTATCCCGGCGTCATGGTCGCCACTACCGGCATCTTCTGCGGATACATCGTTGGCTTCCTCTACCCCAACGTCATGAGCGGCTCCAATCCTGGCCCCTTGTTCATGGCTCTCGTTGCCGTCGTCTTCGCCTTCTTCGTCGCCTGGATTGCATCCAAGGGCGCCGGCGCATCGACGGCCGTCAACATCGCCATTAACGTTATCCAGATCTCCGCTCTGGTCGTCTTCAGCGTACTGGCACTCGGCTATCGCGCCAGCCACCCCTCCGGCACGCCCGGCTTCCAATACGATTCGCAGACGCTCTCCACCTACACCTATCAGTACGCCACGGCAAAGGACGGATCCACCATTCGCGACGCCAGCGGCGCCCCCATGCCGTTGCTCGACGCCGCCGGAAAGCCCGTTCCTTACCAGGTCACATATCCCACTACCGACGCAAGCGGCAACTTCCTCACCCATCCCAACGCCGCTTCAGTCGTCGTGCCCCACAAGCTGAGCTTCATGTTCATCCAGGCCACCGTCGCCATTCTCATCCTGGTCGGCTTCGAGTCCGTCACCGCGATGGGAGGCGAGGCCAAAAATCCAACGAAACATATCCCCATAGCTGTCATCTCCTCGCTCCTCATTCAGGGAGTCATCTGCTACCTGTTTGAGTACTTCGCGGCCAACTACTTCCTTAACTCGGGGTACACCATGGCAAGCGCAGCCAGTTCAGCTGCGCCCATCGGCGACATGATGATCATCGTCGGCGACGGACTGCTCGGTCAGGGACACGGCAAGTACTTCATGCTCGCAGAAGCCATCACCGTCTTCTTCGCGCTCATCGGCACCACGCTGAGCTGCATGAACACTGGCGCACGCGTCACCTATGCCATGGGCAAGGACGACGAAGCCCCCGAGCATTTCGGCATTCTCCACGCCGAATCGCTCTCGCCCCGCAAGGCCATCTGGACTCTGGCCATCATCTCCGCGGTCATCGGCGTCATAGCCGTCTCACTGGTCTTCGGAGACGCCGGCGCACCCACCGATGCTGCCATTGCCGCTCTTCCCCACGGCATCTTCTCCAGTTGGGGTTACCTCTCTCATGACCAGTTGGCGGCGCTGCCAAACTCGCTGCTGACCATAACCCTCACCTCCAACTTCGGCACCTTCATCCTCTACGCGCTCAGTTGCTTCCTCTGCATCGTCGCCTTCCACAAGCGGCCAGACTACAACGTCGTACTCCACCTGCTCATCCCCGGATTCGGCCTCATTGCCAATCTGGTCTGCATGGGCTTCTACCTCGCCGGTCCTATATTTGGCCTCGGCACTTTCAAGGAACCCTTGCTCGCTCTAGGCATCTCGGCAGTCTGGGGCATCTACGGAGCCGTTTACTTCCTCCGTTCATCCAAGGCCAAGGGAAAGACGATCCTGCTTGAGTCCAAATAGCAGAATCGACTTCACCCGAAACTGAACACAACCGCTGGGTGGAATCTCTTCGCGATCTCTTCACAGAGATCGCGAGCGGATAACCACCCAGTGGCCATTTTGATACTGATGTCTCACAATCATTAACAGAAAGACTTCCCTTCCACGGTTGGAAGAAACTCAAGGCGGCGGCGCCCATGTTGGATATACAGTTCGGCCAGGCGAGCGATTTCGGGAAAGTTCGCACCAACAATGAAGACGCAATGGGGTCGTTTATCCCTTCTTCGCGCCAGCAAGCCAGATCTCACGGCTACCTGTTCGCGGTGGCCGACGGAGTAGGCGGTATGGAATTCGGCGAGGTCGCCTCTGCGACCGCTATCTCCGTCATCACCGAGGAGTTCGCCAAAGCTCAGGCCGGAACCATGCTCATCAGCCTCCTCCCGCGCCTTATTCAGCACGCCAACGCCGCTGTCCACGATTGCTCCCTCGCCCCGGAGTATCGCGGCAAAAGAATGGCCACAACGCTTGTTGCCTGCGCCCTCCGCTACGATCAGGCCATTGTCTCGCACATCGGAGACTCCCGCTGTTACCTTATCCGCAATGGAAAGGCCAGGCAGGTCACACAGGACCATACACTGGTCAACGAACAAAGAAAAATGGGCTTGATCTCCGCCGACGAAATCGCAGGTTCAGACGCACGCCACGTCCTCATCCGATCGCTCGGGCCGGAGATGTTTATCTCCCCGGACACAACCGCGCTCACGCTCCAGACCGGCGATATGCTTGTCCTCTGCACAGACGGCCTCCACGACGAAATGAAAGAGTCCATGATCGCCGAAATCGCCTCACAGAAGAAATCCATGGACGAAATTGCCCGCGAGTTGGTCGCCCGCGCGGTTGAGATCGACGGCGGCGACAACACCACGGCACAGGTCATCCGGGTTCGCTCCGTCGAACAGGTTGGCATGTATCGCGGACGCCCCTACAGGCTCCAGTCCTGACATTGGCAAGCGCACGAAAAGTCTTATGCAATCATTGCCGCTTCCAGCCGGTTTCCCGGTAAAGTATTAGTAAGACACCTGACAACGGAGTGCACCTCACGATGGGTTTATACGACAGTCTGGAACCCGGTTCGCAGATCGATTCCTACCGGATTGATGCCGCTGTGGCCCGAAGTGGCATGGCTTCCATCTACCGCGCTACGGACATGCGCGACAACCGTGTCGTGGCCCTCAAAGTGCCCCACCCCGACATGGAAGCCGACCCCATCCTCTCCGACCGATTCAAGCGAGAAGGCGACATCGGAGAAAAATTGCACCACCCCAATGTCATGCGCGTCTTCGGAGGAGAAAAGCACTCCCGCGTATACATGGTCATGGAGTGGTGCCAGGGCCGGCTCCTCCGCCAAATCATGGATGAGGGAAAAATTCCGCACGACCGCGCCATTCGCATCGCCATCGAAGTTCTCCATGCTCTCGGCTACATCCACGCCAACGGCGTCGTCCATCGCGACCTCAAGCCGGAAAACATAATGGTCGACGAACACGACCATATCAAGCTCATCGACTTTGGAATTGCCGGCGACGCCTCCGCGCGACGCCTCACCTATGCCAACTTCACCGCCACCCTCGGCACCCCTAACTACATCTCTCCGGAACAGGTAAAAGGCAAGCGCGGCGATGGTCGCTCAGACATCTACTCCATCGGCGTCATTCTCTATGAGATGCTCACCGGCAAACTCCCCTTTTCCGGCCCCTCGCCCTTGGCTGCAATGAACGACCGCGTCCTCAACCACCCCGTTCCTCCCTCAGTTGCCGACCCTTCCATCTCTCCGCAACTGCAGGAAGTCCTCTATCGGGCTCTTGAGAGAGACCCCCAGAAGCGTTACCACACTGCGCACAATTTTCTACACGATCTGGAACACCTTGACCAGGTCGGCGTGGAAGACAGAGACGAGCTGCGCAATTGGCAGAGGCGGAAATCCCACCTTTCCCGCAGAATCTTCTACTACGGTGCCTTGGCAATGATTCCGGTTGCCATCCTCCTCCTCATGATGCTCATCGCCCGTCACCATTGAGGCCATACTCCCCATCCCACCTTTTGAAATCAATCTTCACGGATTCCTTATGCCCGAAGCTCTACGATTACTTTGAGTAGAATCAGGTTTTCACCCCAAAAGGAGATCCATGACGAAGTACAAGCTCGAATACATTTGGCTGGACGGAAAACAACCTATTCCTGAACTGCGCGGTAAGACTCAACTCAAGTCTTTTGAGAAGCCGCCCACCCTCGCCGATCTCCCGCTCTGGGGCTTTGACGGCAGCTCGACTATGCAGGCCGAGGGCCATAAATCAGATTGCATCCTGAAGCCAGTGGCTCATTATCCCGATGCATCCCGCAAGGACGCTTATCTCGTCCTCTGCGAAGTCATGCACCCCGATGGCACTCCGCACTCCACCAACGCCCGCGCCACCATTGAGGACGACCCCGACTTCTGGGTCGGTTTTGAGCAGGAATATTTCCTCTATAAAGACGGCCGTCCGCTCGGCTTCCCGAAGGATGGATTTCCAGGTCCTCAGGGACCGTACTACTGCGGCGTTGGCTACAAATACATGGGTTCAATCGCACGCCAGATCGTGGAGGAGCACCTCGAACTCTGCCTCGCCGCCGGCATTAATCACGAAGGAATCAATGCCGAGGTTGCCAAGGGACAGTGGGAGTTCCAGATCTTCGCCAAAGGTTCCAAGAAGGCCGCGGACGATGTCTGGATGGCTCGCTACCTGATGGCCCGCCTCTGCGAAAAGTACGAAATCGATCTCGTCTTGCACTGCAAGCCGATCAAGGGCGACTGGAACGGATCGGGCATGCACACCAACTTCTCCAACAAGCATCTCCGCGAAGTCGGTGGCAAGGAATACCTGGAAGAGCTCATGAAGGCTTTTGAGAACAACATCGCAGCCCACATCGAAGTATACGGCCCGGATAACCACCTGCGCCTTACCGGCCAACACGAGACCCAGGCCATCGACAAGTTCAGCTATGGCCTCTCCGATCGCGGCGCTTCCATCCGTCTGCCTGTCAACTTCATCAAGAACGGATACAAAGGCTACCTGGAAGATCGCCGTCCCAACTCCGAAGGCGACCCCTACCAGATCGTCTCGCGCGTCCTGAAGACAATCAGCAGCGTCCCCACGAAGTAAACCCGCTCTCCAGACCCCCCACTAAACAGGAAATCCCGGCCGCCTCAATAGGCAGCCGGGATTTTTCCATTTCACTATGCCGCAGCTATCTCTTCGGCCAGCGCTTCCGCAGCCGCAACACAAGCCACACGATCCACGTCCAGATGCGTCACCATGCGAATCGTGTCCGGCCCCACAGCACTCATCAGAATTTCCCGCGCTTTCAGCCGCGCCACTAACTCAACCGCGCTCTTCTTCCCCGTCAACCGGAAGATCACAATGTTTGTCTCGACCTCATTCGGATTGATCAGAACGCCATCCATTCCCGCCAGCGCCTCGGCCAGCATCCGCGCATTGGCGTGATCCTCGTGCAGCCGTCCCGGTCCCCGCTCCAGTGCAATCAGCCCCGCAGCCGCCAGAATTCCCGCCTGCCTCATTCCTCCGCCCAGCGCCTTGCGAAACAGCCGCGCCCGCTCCATCAACTCAGCCGACCCAGTCAGCATCGACCCCACAGGCGCGCCCAGCCCCTTCGACAAACAGAACATCACCGTATCGAAGCCCCGCGTCAGCGCCTTCACATCCACGCCCAGCGCCGTTGCCGCATTAAAGATCCGCGCCCCGTCCAGATGCGTCGGCAGCTTGCGCTCCTTGGCTCCCGCCCAAATCTCCTCCAGCACCGCAACCGGTGTACACCCCCCGCCGGCAAGATTGGCCGTGTTCTCAATCTCGATCAGCCCCGTGGCCGCCCGAAACGCCCCCCGCGCATAAATCGCCGGTTCAATATGTTTCCACGTCAGAATCCCGCGCTCAGCCGGCACAGCCCGCACCAGGCATCCGGAGAAGACCGCCGTCGTCGCCATCTCCCAATCCAGAATGTGCGCCCGTGACTCCGCGATCACTTCCTGCCCCGGCTGCGTCAGCAGCCGAATCGCGATCTGGTTCCCCATCGTACCCGTCGGCACAAACAGCGCCGCCTCGCGCCCAAAAACCTCCGCCGCACGCTTTTCCAGCAGGTTCACCGTAGGGTCTTCGCGATAAACGTCGTCCCCCACCTCCGCCGCCGCCATCGCCGCCCGCATCTCCACCGAAGGCCGAGTAACCGTATCCGAACGCAAATCGATTGTTGAAGCCAATATCATGCCTTTCGTCTTTTCGGATCGCAACAGAGAATCAGGGCCGTAAGCCTAGTCCCTATGTCACTCATTCCCTGCGCCTTACGGTATCTGCCCCATCGGCAGCTCCATCACCGGCGTCCGCTTCCCATCCTTCACCGCATAAGCCCACAGTCCATGAAAGTTCTGCCGTAGCCCCGGTTGCGCCTTCAGAAACGCAGTGAACACAGCAATCGCCTCCGTCCGCTGCGCCGCAGGATCAGTCACACCTGTCGACTCGTACACCACAGCCAGATCGGCCTGGTGCAACGACGGGTCAAGCACCACCGCGTCGATCTTCCAGGTTCTATCTCCGGCTGTGACCGAATAGGGAAACACATCCTGTGGCCCGCCCTGAATGGCCGCCTGTTCCTGATGCAGCTTATCGAGGTTCGGCGACGAGATAAAATCCAGCGGCAGAAGCAGATATCGGGCCGCGTCATAGCTGTACGACGCGCTCCATGGATCAACCTTCGCCAGCCCACGCGCACGCGCCCAATACCACACGCCGTCGTGT
Source organism: Occallatibacter sp. (assembly GCA_035529815.1). Lineage (GTDB taxonomy): Bacteria > Acidobacteriota > Terriglobia > Terriglobales > Acidobacteriaceae > Telmatobacter. The sequence continues at coordinate 8,378 of DATKWA010000130.1, forward strand.
CCGTCGAAGACTCCCTGGTGCGCCGAAAGCCCCGCCAGCCGCCACGCCGCACCGTCCCAGGCCAGGATCAGACCCAGTTGCCCAGCCAGCGGAGCCCCTGCCGCATCGGCCAGCACCACCGCATAGCGTCCCGGCGGCAGCGCATGCATGGTGATCGTCACAGTCAGCGTCCCGTTCCCATTCGAGCAGAAAAATTGCGTATCGGCAGGCGCAGTCATGGTGGACGCATCCAGCAGGTACAGATTCCTCAATTGAATCTGCCCGCCCTTCACCAGCGGCCCAGCCTGCTCAATCGCCCCTTGAATCCCGCTCCACTCCGCCGCCTCGGCAGGAAGCAGCGCTGCATGCAATGCCGCCTCGTCCTGCTGCACAACGGCCTCCGCCAGCCTTCCGCCCAATCCAGCCAACGCAGAGCGATCCTGGGCCGAAAGCTCGGCCTGCGCCGTGCATGTAGCAGCCCGTCCCGCCGCCGGCAGCGACAACAAAACCACAAGAGCCAAACCTGTCCAGCAGCGGCGCATCTCCCTTGGCATCTTCGATCACCCTCCCCACCCCACGAAACCCGCTATGCGAGCGTCCATGGGCCACTTGTAGTCTAGTACAGTGGAGAGGTACGAAATTGCAGCTGCGTGACACCCAGGAACGCCGCCGCTGGCCAGGGAAGCCGATTCTCATGCGCACAAACATGCCTTCGCAATCACAGATCGCGCAAAAACCCACGCCGGGATCAATCCTTCCCTCCCAGACGAAGATCATTTTCGCGTCCATGCTCGCGGCACTCCCGCTCATGGCGCCCGCGCAGCCAACTGCAACGCCAACCACCCCGCGCAAATCAATCCACCCGCATCACCAGGCCGCCGCCGCTCATCCTGACGCCCCATCCTCCCCAGCGCCCGCAATCACCGCGCCCAAGCCTCCCAACTGGCCCGTCAACGACCGCCCCACCGATGCCACCGTCGTGTGGAATAGCCAGGGCCTGCACATTGAAGCCTCGAACTCCACCCTCGCGCAAATCCTGAACGATGTCGCCACCGCCACCGGCGCAAAACTCGAGGGCCTCGGTAAGGATCAACGCATCGCCGATCAGCGCATCTTCGGCTCCTATGGCCCAGGCAATGCGCGCGACGTGCTGGTGCAGCTGCTCAACGGCTCAGGCTATAACCTTCTGCTCATCGGAGGCCAGGGCCAGGGTGCCCCACGAGAAATCGTGCTGAGCGCTCAGTCCACCGGAACCGCGCCGCAGTCCGTCAATGCCAGCAACCAGCCCGCCGCGAACAACCAGCCCGCCGCAAACGACGATAACGCCGACGCCGAAGGTCAGCCGCAACCCGAGCCCGTGCCGGAACCGCCTCCAAATATCCGCAACGGCTTCACACCGGGCGCGCAGCCACGCACTCCCCAGCAGATCATGCAGGAAATGCAACAGCGCCAGCAGCAGATACTACAAGGAAATAACCCGCAATAGCGAGACGCTGGACGGTTCTCAGTTGTATTAAGGGCTTGGCTCGCGGAATTACCACACAATCGGTGCTCGGATCAATGCACCCGCGCCGCTTCGGGATGAACCTTCACCTCGGCTGACCGCCTTTGCGGCCGCAGCAGAGCGAATCCCGCTCGAAGAATCCAATATGCCGCCAGAATGCCAAATGCCATTGACCCAACAGCCGCACAAACCAACATGAACAAATTCAACAAGTCCGTCATCGATCCCGCCTGAATTGATTGTGCCAAGGCTTGCAACAAGCGAGCTCAAAGACTCGAAAATATCTTTAAATACAGTTCCCAAAAAGTTAATGCTATCGTTTTGGGAATTCAGGCCGCGTTGACCCTTGTTTCTCTTCACTAATAGAATACTTCAAGGGCCTCCTAATGCGGCAATTTGCCGCAAACCGTCCTCGAAAGCGTCCTCTGTCCCTCTTTCCTCACCATGGCCATCACACACATCTCGGTGCGCGGGGCGCGCCAGCACAATCTGCGCAACATAGCCGTGCGCATACCCCGCAACACGCTCACGGTGGTCACCGGCCTCTCCGGCTCCGGAAAAAGCTCGCTCGCCTTCGACACCATCTACGCCGAGGGCCAGCGCCGCTATGTTGAGACCCTTTCGGCCTACGCCCGTCAGTTCCTTGACCAGATCGAGCGCCCCGATGTCGATTCCATCGAGGGCCTCAGCCCCGCCATCTCCATCGAGCAGAAAACCACCAGCCGCAGCCCCCGCTCCACCGTGGGCACCATCACGGAGATCTACGACTACCTCCGCCTCCTCTACGCCTCGGTCGGAACCCCGAACTGCCCCAACTGCGGCCGCCCCATCGCCCGCCAGACCGCCGAGCAGATCGTGCAGCGCGTCTTCGAACTGGGCCAGGGAGAGCGCGTCACCATCATGGCCCCGGTCGTCCGTGGCCGCAAGGGTGAGTTTAAGGATTTGCTCGATCAGCTTGACCAGCAAGGCTTTCGCGCTCGCGTCGATGGCGAGATGCACGACCTGTCCGAACCACTTCTGCTCGATCGCCGCAAGAACCACACCATCGAAGCCGTCATCGACCGCATCCTCCTCAAACCCTCCCCAGCCGACACGCTCCCTCAGCATGCCGTCAATCCATCCCCACCAGGCAAGCCCTCTGTAGAAAAGCGCCTAGATCAGGCCGTCGCTAAGGCCCTCCAACTGGCCAACGGCCTCGTCCTGGCCGCGGTCACTGGAGGCGAGGAACACCTCTTTTCCTCCTCCATGGCCTGCCCCGACTGCGGCCTCGACGTCCCCAAGCTCGAGCCACGCAGCTTCAGCTTCAACTCCACCTTCGGCGCATGCCCGGAGTGCCACGGACTCGGTTCGCTCTACGACCTCGATCCCGCTAAAGTCATCACCGACTGGTCCAAGCCCCTGCTCGATGGTGGCCTCGGCCCCGGCTCCTCCTCGCAATATCTGCTCAAGCTCATCCATCTCGCCGCAGACCGCTACGACATCGACCTCAAGCTCCCTTTCGAAGACCTGCCCGTCAAACACCAGCACATCCTCGTCTACGGCCCGCCAAAAAATGAAGCCCCTCGTACCGGCTTCCACGGCGTCCTCAGCTTCCTCCGCGACAGCGTCGACGAAGCCCGCAGCGAAGGCTACCGCGAGTACATGATGAACTACATGTCCGCAACGCCCTGCCCCGTCTGCCGCGGCAAACGCCTCCGCCCGGAATCGCTGGCCGTCAAAATCGGCGGCCTCTCCATCGCCGACTTCACCGCCCTCGCCTTGAACCGCGCCCTCTCCGCCGCCATCAACCTCAAGTTCACGGCCCGCGAAGCCCTCCTCGCAGAGCGCATTCGCCACGAAATCGTCGAGCGCCTCGAATTCCTCTGCGCCGTCGGCCTCACCTACCTCTCGCTCGATCGCAATGCCGCAACCCTCTCCGGCGGCGAAGGCCAGCGCATCCGCCTCGCCACCCAAATAGGCTCTCGCCTGCGCGGTGTCCTCTACGTCCTCGACGAGCCCTCCATCGGCCTCCATCAGCGCGATAACAACCGCCTCATCCAGGCCCTCGAACGTCTCCGCGATCTCGGCAACACTGTCCTCGTCGTCGAGCACGACGAAGACACCATCCGCCACGCAGACTACGTCCTCGACCTCGGCCCCGGCGCGGGCCGCCTGGGCGGCCTCGTCGTCGCCGAAGGCACACCGGAACAGATCATGGCCACGCCGGAATCCCTCACCGGGCGCTATCTCTCCGGGGCCGTCACCATGCTGCATCGCGCCAAGCCACGCCCACTCACCGGCAAATGGCTCACCGTCACCGGCGCCCGCGAACACAACCTCCACGACCTCAACATCCGCATCCCCCTCGGCATCATGACCGTCGTTACCGGCGTCAGCGGCAGCGGCAAAAGCACCCTCATCAACGACATCGTCTACCGCTCGCTCGCCAAAACCATCTACGGCTCCCGCGAGGAGCCCGGCGCACACGACAACCTCACCGGCGCAGAACAGCTCGACAAAGTCGTCCGCATCGACCAGTCCCCCATCGGCCGCACCCCGCGCTCAAATCCGGCCACTTACACTCAGGTCTTCTCGCCCATCCGCGATCTCTTCGCCATGCTCCCTGAGTCGCGCGAACGCGGCTACAAGGCCGGACGCTTCAGCTTCAACGTCACCGGGGGCCGCTGCGAGGCATGCACCGGCGACGGACAGCGCCGCATCGAAATGAATTTCATGCCCGATGTCTATGTCCAGTGTGAAGTCTGCAACGGCCGCCGTTACAACCAGGAAACGCTGGCCGTAAAGTTCCACGGCCACTCCATCGCCGACATCCTCGATCTCACCATTGAAGACGCCCTGCCCGTGCTCGCCGACGTGCCTCAGGTCCGCCAAAAGCTGCAAACCCTCGTCGACGTGGGCCTTGGCTATGTTCACCTGGGCCAAAGCGCAACCACTCTCTCCGGCGGCGAAGCACAGCGCATGAAGCTCGCTCGCGAGCTCTCCAAGCGCCAAACCGGCCGCACCCTCTACCTGCTCGACGAGCCCACCACCGGCCTCCACTTCGACGACGTCCGCAAACTCATGGAGGTCCTTCACCGCCTCGCCGATCTCGGCAACTCGGTCATCATCATCGAGCACAATCTCGATGTCATCCGCAATGCCGACTGGGTTCTTGACCTCGGCCCCGAAGGCGGAGAAGACGGTGGCCGCATCGTCGGCCAGGGCCGCCCCGCAACAATAGCCGCTACTCCCGGTTCCTATACCGGCCAATTCCTCATGCGTTATTACACAGACAGCGACGGGCATTTCAAGAAAGCCGACCCCGACGACGATGTACTATCGGTAGAAGCCTCAGAGACTGAAGATCTCCTATTGCAGTCGAACCCGTCAGATAGTCCCGCCGCAAAAAAGCGCTCCAAGGCAAAGGCTCCGGACGGACAGAAAGAATACAAACGAGCCACATTCCGGAACAAAAAGACCGGCCGCCCATGACCACCCAGCCCGAAAACGAGTTCAGCTCCATATCCGATAACACCCCGCACCCATCCGATGACTCAGGCGCGCATCCAAACGGGCACGCTACCGACGTTCCACTCTCCGATGAAGGTAAACAGGACGCAACTCCCCTCCCTGAGCCTTTTGCTGTCCCCATCGTCGGGCCTGGAGATTCCGCTAATCCCTTTTTCGACGCCCCAAACGCCGAACGGCGAGACGAACCACCCCCCGCCGAGCAACCCCTCTTTCAATCCTGGAACGAGCCCGAGTTTCATTCCCCCGTGCGTACGCCGCATCTGGGCCATGTCGTCATCCTCGCCGTCTTTACCCTCTCCGGTCTCTTCTGTGCAACCCTTCTCATTCGCTCCGCGCTTCACTTTCATCTGTTCGGCATTTCAAGTCTTCAAAAGGCAGTAACCGACGTCCACTACACCCTCGGCAGCGAAGCCATCCTCTACCTCATCACCTTGCTCGCCTGCCTCCTGTTCTTTCCTCTCATCTGGCACAAAGGTTTCTTCGCCGGCGTTCAATGGAACGGGGCAATCGCCTTCAAGCTGCGCCTCCGCCTCTTCATCATCGCCTCGGTCTGCTTTTCCCTTGCCCTCATCAACGGAGTTCTGCTGCCCGGTCCAGACGACGCGCCCATCGACAAGATCTTCCGCACTCCCGGCGCAGCCTGGATACTGTTTGCCTTCGGTGTAACCTTAGCGCCCTTCTTTGAGGAACTCGTCTTTCGTGGTTTCCTTCTCCCCGCATTCTGCACAGCCTTTGATTGGATCAACGAAAAGGCGACCCACGCGCCCATCCGCCCCCTCGACGAAAATGGCCAGCCTCGCTGGTCTCTCGGCGCCATGATCACGGCCTCCATCTTCATCAGCATTCCCTTCGCCGGCATGCACGCCGCACAAACAGGCTATTCATGGGGCCCGTTTCTCCTCCTCATCGGAGTCAGCCTCGTCCTCTGCTGGGCCCGCCTCAGCACCCGCTCTCTCGCCGCCAGCGTCATGGTCCACGCCTCCTATAATTTCTTCCTCTTTTTCTTCATGATGGTAGGAACCAGTGGCTTCCGCCATTTGGATAAAATGTGAGCGGCAACCCGCAAAACAACACCTCAACCGCCGCGAGTCTTCAAATCACAACCGCAACACGACAGATAATCGCGGTGTCGCAGGCGCTCACCGCAATCCCTCACCGCCCTGCCCTCGCCTTTGCCTTGACGAAATGACCCGCGCGCTTCAACCCACCCCATTACAATCGATTCTGATGACCACACCAACCCACGCCCAGCAATTGCTCTCGCTTCTCTCCCGCACCAGCTTCCGCCTCGGCCAGTTCAAGCTCTCCTCCGGCGGTACCAGCGACTACTACATCGACTGCCGCACCACCACCCTCCACGCCGAAGGCGGCCGCCTCACAGGCCACGCCATCCTTGAACTTCTCGAAGGGCACAACATTCAGGCCGAAGCAGTCGGCGGCCTCACCATGGGCGCAGACCCCATCGTCTCCAACGTTGCCACCGCCAGCGCCTGGCGCGCACTCTCCAACCCCAGTGCGCCTATGCTCCACGGCTTCCTCGTCCGCAAGGCCGAAAAAGCCCACGGCACTGGCCGCCGCATAGAAGGCTTCTGCCGCGAGGGCGCGCGCGTCGTTATCGTCGACGACGTCTGCACCACCGGCTCTTCCACCATCAACGCCATCGAAGCCGCTCGCGAAGCCGGCATGATCGTCGCCGCCGTCGTCTGCATCGTCGAGCGTCAGGAAGCCAACGGCCGCCCCGCCGTAGAAGCCGCCGCCTCGGGCGCTCCCTTCCTCAGCCTCTTCACTGCCAACGATGTCCGCGCCGATCACATCCGCCAGCAATAAACGAAAAAACGGCCGGTTCGCTTCAGCGAACCGGCCGTTCCACAACTCAAATCAATTCTTCAGGGAAAAAACTACAAGCTCGGTCCCTGGTTCGAGGCCGTCTGCTGCGCGCTCTGATCGCTCGCATTGCTCAGCAGTTGAACCTCTACGCGGCGATTCTGCTTCCGTCCTGCCGCCGTGTTATTCGGTGCCACTGCCTTATCCTCGCCAATACCGATCAGATAAAACCGGTGCGGCTCAATCCCGTACTTCGCCGCCAGGTACTGCACCACCGCATCCGCGCGGCGCTGGCTCAGATCGTAGTTGTACTGCGCAGGCCCCGTCGAATCCGTTCCGCCTGTCACTTCCAGGATGTAGCTCTTCGCCGTGCCAAGCGACGCAGCAAAGCTGTCCAGTTGCGCCTTGTCGTCGCTGGTCAGCACGGCCTTGTCAAAGCCGAACGTCACTGTAACGTCCGCAATCTGCTTGTACTGGTCAAGCCCCTTCACAACGCTGTCCAGAGAGTCTGCGCGATGCACCGCATTGTTGGCTGCCATCTCCGCATCGCCGGCAGACTTGCTCGCGCTCTGCGCATTCTGTGTAGCGGCATCCGCCGAGCCCTGCGCGTGGCTGATCCCCGCCTGCGCCCGGTTGTCCACTTCGTGAATCTGCTGGTTGTTCGCAGCGGTCTTTGCGTCCAACTGGTCCGTGCGTTCCACGAGAGGCGTCGTTTGAGTGCGCACATAGTTCTTTGTGGCGCAACCACTCGCGCCTGCCACAGCCAACGCCGCCGCCGCCATCCAAACAAATCCAAATCGATTCATGCTCAATCTCCTCATCCTTTCCGCCGTTCGTAACGGATTTCCACCCGAACAGTCACGGAGAAGGTTTCACTTTCTCGCCTCTTATATTGCATCTGGCGTGCCAATCTCACTTCTTCACGTAACACTTTGCTGTTATTACCTTTAGAGGCAATCCATGCAAAAGCCCCCAACCCTCGAACTGTGTAGGTTTTACACGATCCGGTAAGGAATACGCACACCCACTCTTCTTCCGCCCGTCGCCAGCCCACACTCGAGCCCAATCCCGCTATCCTAGGTATGGCCCTCGCCGCCATGGACCTTTACGAGAAAATCCGAAATCTGCCTACCCAGCCGGGCGTCTATCTCTACAAAAACGCCGAAGGCGAAGTCATCTACATCGGCAAGGCCAAGAGCCTCCGTGCGCGCGTCCGCTCCTACCTCCTTGAAGCCTCGCAGGTTAACGCAAAAACCGGCTCCCTCATGCGCGAGGCCGTCGACCTCGACTACATCCTCGTCGCCAATGAGCAAGAGGCCCTCGCTCTTGAAAACAACCTCATCAAGCAGCGCCATCCCCGCTTCAACATCCTCCTCCGCGACGACAAAACCTACCCCTACGTCAAGCTCACCCTCGCCGACCGCTTCCCCAAAGTCTTCGTCACCCGCCGCCTGCGCAAAGACGGCGCCGCTTACTACGGCCCCTACTTTCCCGGCAACCTTGCCTATCGCATCGTCGAACTCATCCACCGCAGCTTTCTCATCCCCAGTTGCAAGGTCGATCTCTCGCGCTACCATCTGCGCGCCTGCCTCCAGTTCTACATTCACCGCTGCCTCGGCCCATGCGTCGAGGGTTTGACCACCCCAGAGCTCTACCAAAGCGCCGTCCGCGACGCCCAGCTCTTCCTCGAAGGCCGCCATGCCGAACTCGAGCGCTCGCTCATCGCGCGCATGACCGCCGCCGCCGAAGCCGAGCACTTCGAAGCCGCCGCACGTCTCCGCGACCAGCTCTCCACCATCCACCAGCTTCAGGAAAAGCAGCGCATCGCAACCGCCGAGCTCAGCGACGACTCCGACGTCTTCGGCTATCACTTCGAAGACGGCTCCCTCGCCGTCAATCTCTTCCACATGCGCGCCGGCAAGATCGTCGACCGCCGCGAATTCTTCTGGGAAGACCTGCCAACACTGATCGAGAATTTCACGCCGGAAGAATCTGAACTCCAGGACCCACAAAGAATGGGTGCCCCAGGTCCCTCGCACTTGGGGACCTGGGATACAAGCAACGCCAACTCACCGTCCTTTCACCCCGGAGCGGCCCTCTCCGCCCTTCTCAAACAGCTCTACATCGACCAGCACTACGTCCCGCGGTCGATCCTCATCCCCGTCGACTTCCACGACCGCGAAGCCCTTGCCGCTCTCCTCGCCGAGCGCACCGGCCACCGCATCGAGATCGCCGTTCCCCAGCGCGGAGAAAAGCGCTCCCTCGTCGATCTCGCCAGCCAGAACGCCCGGCAGTCCTACACCCAGCGCTTCCGCGTCCTCGAGCCATCCCGCAGAGCTATTCAGCAAGCCCTCGCCGACGCCCTCATGCTCCCCGAGCTGCCCCGCCGCATCGAGTGTTTCGACATCTCTCACATCCAGGGCGCTGAAACCGTCGCCTCTCTCGTCGTCTGGGAAGACGGCAAGATGAACAAAGCCGCCTATCGCAAATTCAAAGTCATGACCGTCCTCGGCGTAGACGACTTCGCCTCCATGCGCGAAATCGTCCACCGCCGCTACAAGCGCATCCTCGAAGAAATGACAAAAACACCAGGCACCGAAAAATCCCGTCCATCCAAAGAGCCCGCAACCATGCCCTCGCTCGTCCTCATCGATGGCGGCCTCGGCCAACTCCACGCCGCCGCCGAAGCCCTCGAATCCCTCGGCCTCACCACCCAACCCCTCGCCTCCATCGCAAAAAAAGAAGAAGTCATCTACGTCCACGGCAATGAAGCCGAGCCCGTAGTCCTCGACCGCCGCTCCCCCGTCCTCCATCTCGTCCAGCTCATCCGCGACGAGAGCCACCGCTTCGCCATCGGCTATCACCGCCAGCGCCGCTCCATCCGCGACCGCGCCTCTCAGCTCCTCGACATCCCCGGCGTAGGCCCCCAAACCCGCCAGCGCCTCCTCACCCACTTCGGCAGCCTCCGCGACGTCCAGCAAGCCACCGCCGATTCCCTAGCCGCCGTAGTCCCCCGCAAAACCGCCGAATCCATCTGGCGTCACTTCCACGAAACACAACCGACTGACGCCTGAGCCGGTTCACCCCAATCACGCACGCCGCAGCACCGCTGCCTTCAGTACCATAGACCTATGGATTCCGTTCGCATCGACAAATGGCTCTGGGCTGCGCGCTTCTTCAAAACCCGCGCCCTCGCCAGCAAGGCTTGCGACATCGGCCGCATCCAATCCAACGGCCTCCGCGCCAAACCCTCCCGCGAAGTCCACGCCGGCGACATGCTCCAAATCGAAAACGAAGCCGGCCTCTTTCAGATTGAGGTCCTCGTCCTCAGCGAAATGCGCGGCCCCGCGGCCCAGGCCCAAACCCTCTACCGCGAAACCGAGTCCAGCCGCGCAGCCCGCCTCAAACTCGCCGAAGAGCGCAAAGCAATGCAGCAATACGCCCCGCTCCCCGAACACAGGCCTTCCAAGCGCGACCGACGCCGCATCATTCAGTTTCGCCAGGGCTCCTGACCACAGCATCGCTCCAGCGCGCAAAGCCCGCAAAAACAAGCGAGGCAATACCCGGCACTCCTGCCGGGTATTGCCTCGCTATCCTTGCTTGAATTCTCCGCGGCTGCTCTTACGCCAGCAGTTTCTGCACTTTCTCTTCAATCACTTCCTGAGGCACATAACCAACAATCTGGTCCGCCACCTTGCCGCCCTTGAAAAACAATAGCGCTGGAATACCGCGAATGCCATAACGTGAAGGCGTCGCGCTATTCTGATCTACATTCACCTTGGTAACTTTCAGCTTGCCTGCATAAGTAGCCGCCACGCCATCCACAATGGGCGCAATGGCCTTGCACGGACCGCACCAGACGGCCCAGAAATCCACCAGAACAGGCTGCTCGCTCTGGAGCACTTCCTGATCAAACGTTGCATCGCTAACTTCAAGAACTCCCAATCCAGCCATGTCTCTCCTTGCCTGCCTTTACTCCCTAAAGTGTACAGGACGTCTTCGTTACATGAGATGCTCGATGCCTGCGCAAAGTCGCAAGCAGCGCCTCCACTCTAAAAATACTGTCCGGGCTGATCTTGAGCTGAAACGAAATAAGTAGCTTAATTCAAACTATTTATGCTGCGCACGATGCCGTGCTGCCCGCAATCAAAAGCGCCCGGATCCTAAAAGGATCACGGGCGCTAGAGCAGCCCTCCCCCAGAACTGCCCACGGACCGAATTTAGGTGTTGATTTGATAAATAGCAAGAAATCTTGAGTAACAAAAATGGTAACTCTAGCCTGGTGACTATCCACAATGATACGGGGTTTCATCGAAAGTTAACCCAATAATAACCCCTTCAATTATGCACTCTTGGGGCGTTTTCCACTGGTCTGGCCACTCCGTCCCCTATCGTCACACTGGCTCCGGAATCTTCAAAGCGGCAGACCATCAGCTCCGCTTCCAGCGCGTTGCCCAATGCTCTACGAATTGCCGCCGACGCCTCACCCAAACTCGCTTCGCTCTCCACGATCGCCAGCACCGCCGGCCCTGCCCCGCTCAACGCCGCGCCAAGAATCCCATGCTCCCCAACCAATGGCAGCAGCACTGGCAGCAGCGAGCAAATGGGCGCCCGATAAGGCTGATGAATCCGGTCGCTCATCGCCGTCCGCAGCAGGTCTCCACGCCCTTGCGCAAAGGCCAATCCCAGCATCGCAACCGATTGAATGTTCGCCACCACATCGTTCAGCGGGTAACTCGCCGGAAGCACCGCCCGCGCCTTGCTCGTCGCAAGCGAATCGGCCGGAAGCACCACAATCACCCGCCAATGCGCGGGAGGAGTCACCTGCACTGCGTGAACAGTATTCCCTTCGCATGCCGCCGCCACAAACCCGCCCAGCCAGCACGCAGCGACGTTGTCCGGGTGCCCCTCCAGCAGATAAGCCTCGTAAAGAATCCGCTCGCTGCTCCAACCAAGCTGACCAAAGTGAACTGCCAGCGCAATCGCGGCCAACCGCCCCGCCGCCGACGATCCGCACCCCATCGCCAGCGGTATCTCATTGCGCATCTGGATCGCCAGAGGCACAATCGGCCGATTGTGGCTCACCAGCAGCCCCTTGTACGTCTCAAGAATCAGGTTGTCTTCAACCTGTCCGCACCGATCCGCATTGCGCCCGGTCGCCGCAATCGAAAACTCCGCCGCCGGCTCCGCATCCATCTCAAGATAGAAATTCAGCCCAACCGCAACCGAGTCGAACCCCGGCCCCAGATTCGCCGACGTCGCAGGCAGCCGCAGCCTCATTCCATTCGTCGAAGACTCTCCATCGCCCCAGCGCGCAAATTGATCGTTCATCCCGCACTGTCCTTCAGCGTGGCCAGAACCGCCGCGGGCGTCGCATCCACCGCAACCGCATTGCGGCGCAGCGCATCAATTTCCTGCTGCTTCCCTGCCGACTCTTCTGCTGTCAGCAGCGTCCCGCGATGAAAATCAATCGTGTAATCGGCATCCTTCAGCGTATGCCCGGTCAGCACCAGCACCACCGTCTCATTCGACGCAATCACGCCCTGTGCGCGCAGCTTCTTCAGCCCCGCCAACGTCACAGCCGATGCCGGCTCGCAGCCCAATCCTTCCGCGCCCACCTCCGCCTTCGCAATCGCAATCTCTGCCTCGGTCACATCCAGGCACCAACCCTCCGTATCCTGAATCACGCGCACAGCCTTGCGCCACGACGCCGGATTCCCAATCCGAATCGCCGTCGCGCGCGTCTGTGCCTCCACCGGCTTCAACTCCGCACCGTTATGTGCGGCCAAACTCTGCACCAGCGGATTCGCCCCCGCCGCCTGAATCACCGAGATGCGTGGCATCCGCGCAATCAGCCCCAGTTCCTTCATCTCGCGAAAGCCCTTGCCCAGCGCCGAACTGTTCCCCAGGTTGCCCCCAGGAACAATCACGTGATCCGGCACATTCCAGTCAAACGACTCCGCAATCTCAAACGCCGGCGTCTTCTGCCCCTCCAGCCTGTAAGGGTTCACCGAGTTCAGCAGATAGATAGGCGCTTCTTTCACAATCTGCGTCAGCAGCGTCAGGCAGCCGTCGAAATCCGTCTTCAACTGGCACGTCACCGCACCGTAGTCCATCGCCTGCGAAAGCTTCCCCCACGCAATCTTTCCATCAGGAATCAGCACCAGGCTCTTCAGTCCAGCACGCGCCGCATAAGCCGCCATCGCCGCCGATGTATTTCCCGTCGATGCGCACGCCACCCACTCAAACCCGCGTTCGCGCGCCACGCTCATCGCCGCGGTCATCCCCGTATCTTTGAACGACCCCGTCGGATTCATTCCCTGATGCTTGGCAAAAAGCTGGTCGATCCCCAGCGCCTTCGACGCCCGCGTCAAGTGGTAGAGCGGCGTATTGCCCTCCCGCAGCGTCACCGCATTGCCAAAACTCTCAAGAATCGGCAGCAGTTCACGAAAACGCCACACACCCGATTGATCCACCGCCTCGTTTGAGCTCTTCCGCTCCCGCCAAAGCCACTTCAATGCCCCGGCATTCGGACGATCAGGCCCGCGCCGCTGACTCCACCCCGGATATTCCACTTCAAACAGATCTCCGCAAACGGCACAGCGGAAGTCAGGCAGCGCATCCGCGCCCGCAATCCGAGCCCCGCACCCAAAACAGCGTAACTGGTGCAAATTGTCGTTCATCGCCTCGTCTTTCCTGCTCTCGGCTTCGTCTTTCCTGTCTGGTGTTAGCCTACCAGCGTAGACCAGTTTTTTGCAGTGGACGGAGATCGACCCGCTTTGAAATCGAACAAACTCTTCCTCGCTCTCCTTACTTTCGCTGCACTCGCCTCGCTCTCGGCACAAACCCCGCTCCGCGTCGCCGCCGCCGCCGACCTCGAGCCCGTCCTGCCCCCCATCCTCGAGCAGTTTCACCAAGCCACCGGCATCCGCGCCAATGCCACCTATAAAGCCTCGGCAATGCTCACTACGCAAATCCTCAACGGCGCTCCCTTCGATCTCTTTCTCTCCGCCGACCTCAGCTACCCCCAGCGCCTCATCGCCGCTGGCCTCGCCGATTCCCCCACGCCCATCACCTATGCCAAAGGCACCCTGGTCCTGTGGACACGCAAAGACTCGCCCCTGCCTCCGCCGTCCCTCGACCTTCTCCGCAACCCCGCCCTCAAGCGTCTCGCCATCGCCAATCCCGACCGCGCCCCCTACGGTCGAGCCGCCGTCGCCGCCCTCACCAGCCTCAATCTCTACAACGCGCTCAAACCCCGCTTCGCCACCGCTGAAAACATCGCCCAGGCCGCCCAGTTTGTCGACTCCGGAAACGCCGATGCCGGCCTCATCTCCCTCACCTCCGCACTCACCCCACGCCTGGCCTCCTCTGGAATTTACTTCGTCATCCCGCGCAATCTTTATCCGCCCATAGAGCAAGGTGCCGTTATCCTCCGCAACACAACCCAGCGCGCCGCCGCACAAAAGCTCCTCGACTTCCTGCTGTCCCCCGCAATCCAGGCCCAACTTGCCAAAAGTGGTCTAACATCCGTCCACTAGAATCAAGAAAACAAACCGGGAGCCCCACCCCGCCACGTTCTTGTTTTTGTGGATAGGATGGAATAACAAGAATCTCAACGGTAGATCCGCACAGGAACCGATGGACTGGCAAGCCCTGATCCTCACTCTCCGGCTCGCAACAGTGACCACAGCGATCCTGCTGGTCATCGCGGTCCCGCTGGCAGCACTTCTTGTCCTCGGCCGCAGCCGCTGGCTCGCCGCTCTGGAGTCTCTCGCCGCCCTGCCCCTTGTCCTGCCGCCCACCGTCCTCGGATTCTTCCTTCTCGTTCTCCTCGGCCCCCGCACCGCCGTAGGCCGCACCATCACCGCTCTCCTCGGCCACCCCCTCGCCTTCTCCTTCACGGGCCTTGTTGTTGGCTCCGTCATCTACAGCCTTCCCTTCGCCGTGCAGCCCCTCGTAGCCGGCTTTGCTTCCATCCAGCCCGCGTTAGTCGACGCAGCCCGCCTGCTCGGCGCAGGCTCCACCCGCGTCGTCTTCAGCCTCTTTGTCCCGCTGGCACGCCGTTCCCTCGTCGCCGCAGCCGTCCTCAGCTTTCTGCACACCGTCGGCGAGTTCGGCGTAGTCCTCATGCTCGGCGGAGACATCCCCGGCGCAACCCGAACCCTCTCCATCGTCCTCTACAACCAGGTTGAGAGCTTCGACTACGCCGCTGCCACCCGCACCTCTGCCATCCTCATGGCATTCAGCCTGCTCGCCCTCGGGGCCATCTACCTCACAGGCCAGGTCCGCGGAGGCCGCCGTGCTTGAATTCGATCTCCGTTCCAGCCGAGGCAGCTTCCATCTTGAAGTCGAGTGCCGCCTCGCCGCCGATTGGACCGTAATCTTCGGACCCTCCGGCGCGGGCAAAAGCACACTGCTCCGTCTGCTCGCCGGCCTTGATAGAAACCCAGGCACTAATCGGCGCACTAACGCAGTGCAAGGAACCGTCTCGCTCGACGGCCGCATTCTCACTGACACCGCCCGTCGAGTCTGGACCAAAGCCGGCCGCCGCCGCACCGCGCTCGTCGCTCAGCAGCCCTCGCTCTTCCCGCACCTCGGCGTTGAAGCCAACGTCGCCTACGGCCTCTCCGGCCTCGACCGCGCAATCTGCGCAACCCGCGTCGCCGAAATGCTCGAACTGGTCGATGCCGCCAACCTGGTCAAGCGCCGTCCGCAAGACCTCTCAGGCGGCCAGGCGCAACGCGTGGCCCTCGCCCGAGCCCTGGCTCCGGGCCCTCGTCTGCTCCTTCTCGACGAGCCCTTCTCCGCCCTCGACGGCACAGCCAGTGACGCCCTCGTAGACCGCCTCAAGGTCTGGCTCCGCACCAACGGCATTCAGACCGTCCTCGCCACCCACGACGCCACCGACGCCTTCTCCACGGGCGCGGAAGTGGCTCTGTTGCGAGAAGGTCGCCTCGTCGCCCAGGGCCCCGCAACCGACGTTCTCCAGAATGAGCGCGAACGAATCGCCCTCCGCCTCATGACGCCCTAGGGCCTGTGAACACTACCTGAGCGGGCAGCGTTGCGAGTGAAAATCCGGCCAGACGATGCCGAGCCCGAAGGCTGTGGCGGGTCCACCGTCAAGGGCGAGAATGAAGTATGGCCGGATTTTCGCCACAACCCTGCGGGCCGGGGCCAATTTTCCTCATTTCTTCGTCAATCGTCCCTAGCAGACACCCGGTATGCGTCGCTTCTCACTCCTAGAACTGAGAAAAATTGGCTCCCGGCGCTGCCCGCTCAGGTAGTGTTCACAGGCCCTAATACCCCACCATCACCGGCTCCATCTCCAGCCGAATCCCAAACCGCTCCTCAACCCCATCCGCAATCCGCCCCGCCAGCGCCCGAATCTCCTCCGCCGATGCCCCGCCGCGATTAATCAGCGCCAGCGTATGCCGCGATGAAATCCCCGCCGCTCCCGCCGCATACCCCTTCTTGAATCCCGCCTGCTCAATCAGCCACGCCGCTGGAATCTTCACTTGGCCCTCAGCGCCCGGAAACACGCGCAGCGCCACCCCCGCACTCTCCGCGTACGCCCGCACCCGCTCCGCCACATCCACCCCCACCGACGGATTCTTGAAGAAGCTCCCCGCGCTCCTGCAATCCGGATCGCCCTCTACAATCAGCATTCCCTTCCCCTGTCGAATCCCGCGCACCGCCGCCGCAACTTCAATCAGTGAAGGAGCTGAAACCCAATCCCTGAAGTGAAGCTTCAAATCTGCATACGCCAGCTCCGGTGACCCTCCCGCCCGCAACCGGTAATCCACGCGCGTCACAATGTACCGCCCCCGATCCACCGTGTTGAACCGGCTCCGCCTGTAAGCAAACCCGCATTCCTCATTGCGCAACTCAACAAACGCCCGCTCCTTCACATCGAACGCCCGCACCCGCTCGATCACAGAAGCCACCTCCTGCCCATACGCGCCCACATTCTGAACCGGCGTTCCCCCCACCGACCCCGGAATCCCCGCCAGGCACTCTAATCCTGCGTATCCAGCTTCCGTGCTCCGCCGCACGCAGTGCTCCCAGGACTCGCCCGCCCCGGCCCTGAACACCTCGTCGGCCTGCTCGATTCCCTTCACGCCCACATGCAGCACCAGCCCGTCGAACCCCGCATCCGACACCAGCAGATTGCTCCCCCCGCCCAGCACAAACAGCGCCACCTCGCGCTCCCGCGCCCAGGCGACCGCGTCCACAATCTCGCTCTCGCTCCCGGCCTCCACAAACCACCGGGCCGGCCCGCCAATCCCAAACGTCGTCAAAGGCGCAAGCGTCTGATTTTCTTTCATATCCATCGGATAAAGCCTACACCACGAGCGATTGACGGTAGAATAGAGACAGACAACTTCCCTGTCGGAGGCAAACATGTATCCAGAAATGATGGTCATTCCCATGCGCGAGGAGCTCGTCCGCGCCGGAATCAGTGAAACCCGCACCGCCGAGGATGTAGACGCTACCCTGGCCAAGCCGGGCACAACTTTGCTCGTCGTCAATTCCATCTGCGGATGCGCCGCCGGCAAAATGCGTCCTGGCGTGCGCATGGCCCTTGGCAACTCCACAAACCTGCCCGACCACAAGATCACCGTCTTCGCAGGCCAGGACCGTGAAGCCACCGACCGCGCACGCAGCCACTTCGAAGGCAACCCGCCCACCTCGCCAGCCATCGCCATCTTCCGCGACGGCAAGCTCGTCTACCTCATGCAGCGCTTCGTCATCGAGCAGTCCACCGCCCAGCAAATCGCCGCCGAACTCTCACGAGCCTTCGACGAGTTCTGCGCCAAAACCACCGCATAGAGCCAAAAAGGCAAAGCTCTTCCAACACAAAACGGCCTCCCTGCGGGGAGGCCGTTTTCTTGCGCAAACACTCCAACTCAGTCGCCCTCTTGCGCCTTAGCCAGCCTCTGCACCTTGCTGTGCTTGATCGAATAGCCAAAGTAAATCAACAAACCAAACAGCAACCAACCAATCATTACTTCCCACGTCAGCAGCGGAAGGTTCAACATCAAATAGACAGCAGAGATCATCCCCAGAATCGGCACCGCCGGAACAAACGGCGTCTTGAACGGCCGATACAAACCAGGGTGACGCAGCCGCAACACCCAAACCCCCGCGCAGACAATCGTGAATGCCAACAAAGTGCCAATGTTCACCAGTTCCGCCAGCCGTCCGACGGTCAGGAATGCCGGTAGAATCGCCACCACCACGCCCACCGAAATCGTCGAAATCCACGGCGTCCGAAACTTCGGATGAATCTGCGACGCCCACTTCGGCAACAGCCCGTCACGCGACATCGAAAAGAACACACGCGACTGCCCCAGCAGCATCACCAGCATCACCGTTCCCAGCCCGAACACCGCGCCAATCTTCACCAGCAGCGAACCCCAACTGACACCAGTAGCGTCAATTCCCAGTGCTACCGGATCGGCCACATTCAGCGATTTGTAGTTCACCAGGCCCGTCAAAACCGTCGAAACCAGGATGTAAAGGATCGTGCAGATCACCAGTGATCCCAGAATCCCGAACGGCATATCCTTCTGCGGGTTCTTGGCTTCCTGCGCCGCCGTCGACACCGCGTCAAACCCGATATACGCAAAGAAAATCGACGCCGCACCGGCCGCAATCCCGTGCCAACCGAAGTTACCGTGACCATCCGATGGTGGTATATAAGGGTGCCAGTTTGCTCGCGCAAGCTCGGGATGGTGGAAGAGAAAATAGCTTCCCAGAACCAGGAATACCCCCACCACCCCCAGCTTCACCATCACAATCACTGAGTTCAGGTTCGCCGACTCCTTGATCCCGATCACCAGCACCGCCGTCACGGCTAGAACCGCCAGAATCGCCACCAGGTTGAACAGCGCCGTCACATGCGGCAGCCCTCCCGTACTCGTTCCCGGCGGAAGCGACGTCAGCGGCAGCCAGCGCTCATGAAAGAAAACAAGCACCGTCCCCGGCGTGGCCGTCAGCCGCGGCGGCAGGTAGATGTGCAACTGCTGCAGCAAACTATTGAAGTACCCAGACCAGCCCGACGCCACCGTCGCCGCCCCAAACCCGTACTCCAGCCCCAGATCCCAGCCGATAATCCACGCCACAAACTCGCCCAGCGTCGCATACCCGTAGGTGTAAGCTGAACCAGCTATCGGAATGATCGATGCAAACTCCGCATAGCAAAGCCCGGCAAACGCGCAGGTCACGCCAGCCAGCACAAAGCTCAGCGCCACTGCCGGACCCGCGTGCAAAGCTGCTGCCTGTCCCGTCAGCACAAAAATTCCCGCGCCGATAATCGCGCCGATCCCCAAAGTGATAAGGTTCATCGCGCCCAGCGAACGCTTGAGCGTGTGTTCGCCCTGCTCGCTGGCCTCTTGCGAAATCATCGACATCGGTTTAATGCGAAGCAGTCTGGACATGGATCGGGGATGACCTCCTCGGGAGTCGGTTACAACTTCATTGCGCTTCTGCTGCGGCCGGTCCTGCCGTCCTGCGCGACCAGAATAGATATACGGGAATACCAAGCAGAACCAGCACTAATCCCGGCCATGTGTACTGGGGCTTGTATCGCAATAATACGACACAAATCCACGCCGCCAGCGCAATGTAGAGCGCAGGCAGCACCGGGTATCCCCACGCTTTATACGGCCGCACCGCATCCGGCCGCTTGAAGCGCAGCACAAACAGACCGGTAATCGTCAAAATGTAAAACACCAGTTCCGCAAAAATAATGTAGTCCAGCAACTGGCTATATGACCCCGACACGCACAGCAGCACCGTCCACGCACCCTGCACCAAAAGGCCCGCCACCGGCGTCTTGTAGCGCGGATGCAGCTTCCCCACCGTCTTGAAAAACAGTCCATCCCGGCTCATCGCGTAGTAAACCCGCGCCCCCGCCAGCGTCATTCCGTTCGCGCACCCAAACGTCGAAATCAGAATCGCCCCCGCCATCAGCCACGCCCCGCCAGAGTGGAACACCTGCCCCAGTACCGCCGTCGCCACCCGATCCTCGGACGCATACTGAATTCCCCGTGCCGCCACCGTCGCCCCGTTCGCATCCCCGTGCAGAGGCAGCACCAGCAGGTAAGCCAGCGACACCAGAAAATAAACCCCCAGCACAAATCCCGTCCCCAGAATCAGAGACAGTGGCAAATTCCGCTTCGGATTCTTCACCTCGCCCGCCGTAAACGTCACGTTGTTCCACGCATCGGCACTGAACAGCGAACCCACCTGCACCACCGCCAGAATCACCACCAGGTTCGCCAGCACCATCGGCCCGCCCACGCCCACCTGCACCGGATGCAGCGCGCTCCAGTTCGCATTCCGCCAGAACGCGCCGCCAGCGAAGTTCGCGTGCCAGGCCTCGGCGCTGCGCCCGATCGTAAAGGCCACCAGAATCAGCGCCCCCAGCGCAATCGCCTTCGCCGATGTAAAAACATTCTGGATCAGCGCCCCCAGCCCCACTCCAAAGATGTTCACAACGGTCAGCAGAATCACGACTACGATCCCAGTTAGGTTCGCCGTGCTCACCCCAATCTCCATGTTGCCCAGCACCATCGGACCCACCGGCAGCGCCGGCACATGCGCGATATGCCACAGCCAATGCGTCGTCGAGACCGACGGAAAAAACACCCCCAGAAACTTCCCAAACGCCACGCAAACCGCAGCAATTGTCCCCGTCTGAATCACCAGAAACAGCGTCCATCCAAACAGAAATCCCCACAGCGGCCCCAGCGACTCCCGCAGGTAGACGTACTGTCCGCCCGCCTTCGGCATCATCGCCGCCAGTTCCCCGTAGCTCAGCGCCCCAATCAGCGTCAAAACAGCCGTCACCACCCACGCGCCCAGAAAAAGCGCCGGCGAGTTGGTCCCCCGCGCAATATCGGCATCGACGATATAGATCCCCGACCCGATCATCGACCCAACCACGATCGCCGTCGCGCTGAAAAGCCCAAGGGTCTGCGCCAGCTTGGGGGCCTCCCCAGCCTTGCCTGCTTCTGCTTTTGGAGAGAGTTCGGGAGTCGTCACTTCTAAAGATTCTTACTAGATTCCGCTGTCGATGTCTTTACTTTTATTTCGCATTCCCAATCACAGCCGCCCACCGACGAAACTCCTTCGCCGGATCAGCCGCCCGAAAGATCGCCGCCGAAACCGCAACCGTCGTCGCGCCTGCCGCAAGCACCAGCGGAGCCGTCTCGAGCGTAATCCCCGCCGCCGCCGTCAACACCCGGTCCGGCCCCGCCAGTTCCCGCAGGCGCCGCACCCCGTCGGGCCCAATCGGCTTCTTGTCGGTCTGCTTGGTCGTAGTTGCATACACCGGACCCACGGCCCAATAATCCACCGGCTCGTCCAGAATCCCCGGCAACAGCGCCTCGGCACCCCCGAATGTACCCACAATCCGATTCGGCCCAAGCAGTCGCCGCGCCTCGCCGGGAGGTATATCCCCAGCGTCAACATGCACTCCGTCAAACCCCATTTGTTCAACCAGATCAGCACGATCATCGAGAATTAACTTCACATTCCCGGCAGGCATCGCCTCCCGCAAAACAGCCCCATCCGTCAGCAGTTCCCGGTCACTGCCGGTCTTGTTGCGGTATTCCAGCAGCGTCACGCCAGCCTCCGCCAGTGACCCGCCCAGTCGGCGAAGAAACTCCGCCCGCCCCGCACTCGGAATCGTCGCAGCATCAAGAATCGGATAAACACGTGGAAACGAAAAAGCCATAAGCCTAGCCTATCCGCAGCCACCCCACCCTGTCAGTAACCGGATCCACGTCCCCTCATGCAAGAAATGCCCCACGCACCACCGTTGCCGTCTCTTCGGCGCAAACGATGGAGCACGGGGCACCTCACCGGGCACGATTTCTAGTCCCTGCTTGTCTCACATCCCATCTGCTGAAGGCCCATATGTTCCCGGAACCGGCTTATCCAGCAGCCGCAGATAAACTCCCAATTGCGCCCTATGGTGCACCAGGTGGCTGATCACATACGTCCGCCACACTTCATACTTCGTGTCATCAATAACCGCCTGCCCACCGAAAATAAACTTCCAATTCTCATCCCACCTCGCCGGCGCAAACCCCGCAAGCACAGCCTTCGTCTCCGCCGTATCCTTTTCGAACTTCGCCAGCAGCGCCTCTTTGCTGGCCGGCGCGTAAGGCTCATACTTCTCGCCGGCCACCATCTCGATCTTGTCCTTGGCCAGCGCACTATTCGCCCAGGTCCCGGCGGACTCAGCAACATGCCCAGCCAGCCGCCCCAGGCTCATCGACTTCGCGTGCGGTTTGTAGCTGAAATCCGCATCTGCCGGAATCGCCTCCAGCATCTTCCGCGTCCGGGCGATCTCTTTGTCATACTCAACAATCAGAGCTTTTTGGAAATCCATTCGTGCAACCTCCCATGTTGCAGAGCAAGCATATCTCAACCTTCCCGCAAAAGCGAATAAAAAACGAATGTCTTCCGTGAATTTCTCACTAACCCGCCGCAACTGCAGATGCAACTCCAGATATCTAGACGCCCATTCCGGCAGCGCACAACTCGCCACGCCTCACCGCGGCAAAGCAAACGCAATATAGCTTCCGCCCACCGGCCTCTTCGGATCGCGCCCGCCGCTCGAGGCAATCACCACGTACTGCCGCCCATCCACCGTGTAGGTCGAGGGCGTCGCAATCCCCGCAAACGGCAGTGTCGTCTCCCACAGCAACTTGCCCGTGCTGCTGTCGAAAGCGTGGAACTTCCGGTCATACGCGGTCGCGCCGATAAACACCACCCCGCCCGCCGTCACAATCGGACCGCCGTAAAGCTCAGACCCTGTGTTCTTCATCCCCAGCTTCGCCAGTTCGGGATATTCCCCCAGATTGATCTTCCACAGAAACTTGCCCGTCTTCAGGTCAATCGCGTTCAGCGTGCCCCACGGCGGCGCAATCGCCGGATACCCATCCGGATCGAGAAACTTCTTGTAGCCCGTGAAAATATACTCAGGCGGCGTCTTCTTGTCCGCCCCGCCCTGCGCATCCGCGTGGTTGCTCACCTGCAAAAACCGCAGCAGAGCCTCCATGTCCGCTCCCTTCAACTCCGGAAACGGCGGCATCGCGCCTTTGCCTTTGCGAATCACTTCAACCGTCTGCGCTGCAGTCCGCCTATTCCCCAATCCAAGCAGCATCGGGAAGTCCGGCGCAATTCCCTCCCGGTGCTCACCATGGCAAATCGAGCACTGGTCGTGATACACAGCCGCACCGGCCTTGTCCGCCGCGGGCTCGTCCGTCATCTCGAGCGCCGACGGCGCGGCCTTCATCTCCGCAACGCCAGTCGGATTAGCTGTTGGCGCCCCGCTGCGCAGGTAATCAAGCAGAGAAGTAAGCGCCGCGCTGTCCAGGTTCGGGAACGATGGCATTCTCCCCTTGCCCTTCTTCACCTGCTCCTCAACCTTCTCCGGAGTCAGCCGGCCAACAATCCCTACCAGCGACGGAAACGCCGGCGGCGCTCCCGCACGGTCCACTCCGTGGCACATCGCGCACTGCCGTTGATAGATCTCCGCACCAGGATCCTTGCTCTCGACCACCGGAACAAGCCCACCCAGCCACGCCA
Organism: Occallatibacter sp.; assembly: GCA_035529815.1. Classification (GTDB taxonomy): domain Bacteria; phylum Acidobacteriota; class Terriglobia; order Terriglobales; family Acidobacteriaceae; genus Telmatobacter. The sequence goes on from DATKWA010000130.1 coordinate 31,803, forward strand.
TCTCCGTTGACCCCACATACAAAACATCCGTAGCCGGATCAATAGCCGCTCCGCTCCACTCTCCGCCCCCGTCGAACCCCGGCAACACCACCGTCAGCTTGTCCAGCGAGAACGGCAAAAACTGCCCATCGCTGCGGAGCGTCCGGTACTCCTTCACCGCCCACGCATGCGCCTCGGGCGTGCGGTTCGTCAGCATGTCCTCGGTCAGCCGCTGCCGTCCAAACGGCTCCGGCAAATCCGGCTTCGGCTGTGTTGGCGAAGTCACCTCACCCGGAACCGTACTCGCAGGATACGGATACTCATGAATCGGAAACAACGGCTTTCCCGTCAGCCGATCGAACACGTAGATGTAACTCTGCTTGGTAATCTGCGCCAGGGCATCCACGCTCTTACCATCCCTTTGCAGTGTGAACAACACCGGCTGCGCCGGAAAATCGCGATCCCAGATGTCGTGATGAACACCCTGAAAGTGCCAAAGCAACTTGCCCGTATTCGCGTCCAGCGCCAGCAGAGTATCCGTGTAAAGCTCGTTTCCCACGCGGTCGCCGCCGTAGAAGTCCATCACCGCCGAGCCGGTCGGGACATAAACAATCCCTCGCTTCACATCCAGCGACATGCCCGCCCAGTTATTCGCCGCGCCAGCCGTCTTCCATGCGCCGGGAGTCCACGTTTCATAGCCCGGCTCGCCCGGATGCGGAATCGTATGAAATCTCCACCGCAGCTTGCCCGTGCGCACGTCGAAAGCGCGTATATCGCCCGGAGGCGCAGGATGCGTCTCCGGATTGCGTCCGCCCACAACAATCAGATCCTTGTACACGATTCCTGGAGTGGTCAGCGCAATCGACTGCTTCAGGTAATCCCCCCGCAGTCCTTTCCTCAGGTCAATCCGCCCGCCCTCTCCAAACGACGGCACCGGCTTGCCCGTCCGCGCATCCAGGCAATAAAGAAAGTTCATCACGCCGGCAAAAATCCGCTCGTCCTTGCCATCGGTCCAGTACGCAACCCCGCGCGCTGGCTGCGTCCCGTCAATCCCCGAGTCGAACTTCCACTTCAGCTTCCCCGTTCCAGCATCCAGCGCAATCACCTTCAGCGTCGGCGTGTAGGCATAAAGTGTCCGCTCCACAATCAGCGGATTGTTCTCTAACCCGCCCTTCTCGCCGGTATCGAAGCTCCACGCAACTTTCAGTTGCTTTACATTGGTGCGATTGATCTCCGCCAGCCTGGAATAGTGGTCAGCCCCCGGCCCGCCGCCGTACACAGGCCACCCAACCGTTCCCTGCGCCCCGCAAACCGCGCACGCCAGACACACAAAAACAATCGCAGAGAGAACGCCTCCGCCGGCCCAAACAAATCCGCTTGCTTTCATTTCCCTCTCGCTCTCTCAGAACGCAAAAATCCCCTGCGATCTATCGCCCCATCGACCTGCTCGCTGGTTTTCGATTGATCCGGCTGCTAAAAGCAAAACGATTCTTGCATCTTGAAGGGTAGAAGGTAAAGCCGCGCCCTATTTGGGAACTTCGGCCCGCGCCGCCAGAAAGCTCTCCATGAACCCCGTCGTAAACTCACCCGCACGAAAGCCTTCATCCTGAAAGATCGCCTCGTGCAGCGAAATCGACGTCTCTACGCCCTGCACCACAAACTGGCTCAGAGCGCGTTCCATCTTGGCAATGGCCTCGGCCCGGTCGCAGCCATGCACAATCAGCTTGGCAATCAGCGAGTCGTAGTACGGAGGAATCACGCCCTCCGCATACTGCGCCGTATCCACGCGCACCCCGTTGCCGCCCGGAACATTAAACGCCGAAATCTTCCCTGCAGAAGGCGTAAACTTCCGCGGATGCTCCGCGTTGATCCTGCACTCGATCGAGTGACCGCGTATCTCCAGCTTCGGCGGCAAAATCTCCCCTAGCCTGTCCCCGGATGCGATCCGCAGTTGCGCCTTCACAATATCAACTCCGGTAATGGCCTCGGTAATCGGGTGCTCCACCTGGACGCGCGTATTCATCTCGATGAAGTAAAGCTGCCGATCCGCGTCCATTAGAAATTCAACCGTCCCCGCATTCTGATATCCAATTTCAGCAAGACACCGGCACAGTGTGCGCCCCAGTTCTTCGCGCATCTTCGGCGTTACTTGCAGCGACGGCGCTTCTTCAATCAGCTTCTGATGACGGCGCTGAATCGAGCACTCGCGCTCAAACAGCGATGCCACGTTCCCGTGTTCGTCGGCCAGCATCTGGAACTCGATGTGCCGCGGGTTTTCGATGAACTTTTCCATGTAAAGCTCGCCGTTGCCAAACGCATTGGTGGCCTCGGCCGTTGCGGCATGATACTGGTTGGGCAACTCATCCACCGACCGCACGATCCGCATCCCGCGTCCGCCGCCGCCGGCCTTCGCCTTCAAAATGACCGGGAATCCCACCTTCTTTGCCCACGCTTGCGCTTCTTCCACCGTGGCAAGAATGCCATCCGAGCCCGGCAGAATCGGCACCTTGGCCTTCTTCATCGCCTGCCGCGCCTTTTCCTTTTCCCCCATCAGCCGCGTCACCTCCGGCGGGGGCCCAATAAACTTGATGTTCGACGCGCGGCACACTTCGGCAAAGTTCGCGTTCTCACTCAACAGCCCATAGCCAGGATGAATCGCGTCCACGTCCGCAATCTCGGCCGCGGAAATCACCGCAGGCACATTCAGATAGCTCTCGCTCAGGCGCGGCGGCCCTATGCAGATCGCCTCATCGGCAAAGCGCACGTGCAGCGCATTGCGGTCGGCCTCGCTGTACACGGCAACCGTCCGAATCCCCAGCTCCTTGCAGGCATTCAGAATCCGCAGCGCAATTTCGCCTCGATTAGCAACCAGAACCTTACGAAACATTCACGTCCTTTATTGAGCGGAGTTGGCAGAGCTGGCCGAGCGAAGAGTGTCAACGAGCCGGCCGGTACAATCTCCAAATTCCCTCATCGGCCTCCGCCGTGAGTTTTGGCCTCTACGATTGTTCTAACTCACCCGCACTGAAAACAGAGGTTGTCCAAATTCAATCGCCTGTCCATTGGAAACCAGGCACTTCACAATCTCTCCGGTCGCATCGCATTCAATCTCGTTCATCAGCTTCATTGCCTCGATGATGCAGACAACCTGGCCTTTTTCCACGCGGTCGCCAACTGCTACAAATGGCGCAGCGCCAGGAGATGGTGAACCGTAATATGTGCCGACAATCGGGGACTTGAGCACGTGCAATCCCTCATTGGGATCCGCTGCGGACGGCACTGCGGCAGCGCCCGTGGAAGCAATCGGAATTCCGCCGCCCGTGTGCGCCACACCAAGTTGAGCCGGACTCAGCACGCTCCCGAGCTCGCCCAGGCTGACCGTCCCGCTCTGCTGCTGATTGAACTTCAGGCGAATCTTCGTATCGCCGCGGTCAAGATCGAATTCCGCAACCTGATATTCCTGCAAAAACTCAATCAGTTGCTTTAGATCTGCAATATCCTCTGGTTTCATTCGTTCCCTGACTCTCCCACGTCTCAGTGGTGCCCGCCTGCCAGCCTCTCTCAGCCGTCCAGGTCATTCTTAGCAAAACCCTGCCTCACAACTCGATCAGGGCCTTCGGCGACGGCGTCAGCACCTGGCCTCCCGACCCCGTTACTGCCACCATATCCTCAATCCGAATTCCGTACTCGCCCGCAAGGTAAACCCCCGGCTCGATCGTAATCACCATGCCAGCACGCAGCCGGGTCGTCTGTCCCGCACCAACCCGCGGAGGCTCGTGGATCTCAAGCCCCACTCCATGGCCAGTCGAGTGGGAAAAAGCCTCTGCCAAACCCTCTCTGCGCAATATCGCGCGAGCTGCTTCGTCGACCTCTCCGCAACTCACGCCGGAGACCACTGCTGCCACCGCCGCCTCCTGCGCTTCAAGAACCGCGTTATAAACCCTGCGTTCCTCGGCCTTCGGCTTGCCCAGGTAAACGGTTCGCGTCATGTCCGAGCAGTAGCCTCCGAGGATTATACCGAAGTCGAGCGTAACAAACCCTCTGCGGGGCAACAAGGCGTTGGTCGCCCGTCCATGCGGCAGCGCAGATCGCACTCCGGAAGCCACAATCGTCTCAAACGACATCGCTTCTGCGCCCATCAGTCGAGCCTGGTGCTCCAGTTCGGCGGCTACATCAATCTCCCGCAGCCCCGGCCGGATAAAAGTCAGCATGTGCTCAAACAGATTGCAACCCGTCAAAGCGGCTTCAATCATCAACGCAAGCTCATCCTCGTCCTTGATCAGTCGCAGCGACTCCACCAGTGGGGCAGGCAGCGCAGACAGAAAAGTCCGCCGCAAACTCGCCGGCAGCGCAGCCTTCCAGCGAGCCAACTCAGCAACCGTCGTCCGCGAAGCGTCGAAGCCAGCCGCTTCCACTCCCGGCTGCGCCCCGAGCCACTGCACCGCCGCAACCGACAGTGAGCCGGAAACTATTTCCACCTGCGCAGCCTTTACTTCCTCGGTCGCCTGAGTCTTATAGCGCCCATCCGTAAACAGACGCGCCGACCGGCTCGTGACCGCCAAAACAGCGCTCGACCCGGTAAACCCACACAGATAGCGAAGATCGGGAAGATGGGTAACAACGAGTCCCGAAAGTCCGGCTCGCGTCAATTTGCGGCGCAACGCGCCAATCCGGCGAAAATAATCCACCGCGTAAGAATAACAGCAGAAAGCGATTTCGAATCAGTAGAGGTCTCGCCTTTGATGCGCCCGAAGGTCCGAACCCCTACATCGCCGGCTTGACCGGCTTCCGCTGCCGAGGATCCACCTCAGCCTCTTCGGCCTGCATATCCGACTGCCGATCCATCCACTCATCCAGCCGAGAACGCTTGAAGCGCCACCGGTTGCCCAGTTTGAACGCCGGCACAAAACCCTCCGACGCATACTTGTAGAGTGTGTCGGGAGAGATGCCAAGGTAGTCGGAGGCCTGCCGAATATCCATGACCTCCCGCACCTCGGGAACCAGAAGGTTTGAACGAACTGCGGCGTGTCGCATGATTTCCTCCAGCAGGATGAACGAAAAAGAACCTGACTCCGGCAAATCTGCCGGTAATCCTGTATATAGCGCGAATTCACCTGTAATTTCAAGGATTTTCAGGCAGTTACAGGAAATTCATCCTCTTTTCGACTCATCTTCTCCGCAGGCAATCCAGCCCCTTCCTCCCCCAAACCCACCATCTTGGGGCTCCGCACTCCTCAGCCCCAAGCCATTGGGCCGTTAGAACGGATGGTGCAAAATCCTGAAAACTCACGCTCCCGGGTGCGCAAGAACCGCCATGGATCCCGGTCGCTAGCGGCGCCTACCGCGCGCTCGCCGGTGGCACAATGCCGTTCATGCGCAGGTACTCAACCATCTGGCCGTAGTGGTCAAAAGCGTGGCTCACCGCGAACCCCGCAAGAGTCGAACGCGTCTGCAAACCTGGCTCCGGCGACTTCAGTGCCTCAAATGCGTTGGTCGCCGTCAAAGTCCCAATCGCTTTATGCCCGAACGCAAACGATGCCGCCAGTGCAGCCACAATATCGTCCTTCTTCGTCAGCGTCCCCAGTGCCTTCGTGTCCACGTCCGGCTTCAGCCCGCTCATGGCAGAGAACAGGGAATAATTAGCCTGCGCCACGTGGGTCGCCTGCTGGCCAAACGTCCTCACCGTTGCAAACTCCGTCTTCTGCCCCGCCACAAAAATTGACGCGCTCGGCGCAAAGTCGAACTTATCCGCCGGCATCGCCTTCACCGCGCCCATCATCTCGCCTTCAATCAGGTGCAACTCCGCATTCAGCGCAGCAGCCGGCATCACAATCGTTCCAGCCTCAGGCACTTTCGCCGCGCCACTGTTCATCTGCGCCACCGCAACGAACGAACCCATCCCCACCAAACAACAAGCCGCCATCAAACGAATACCCATCACGCACCTCCATTCAAAATGTCTTTTTCAAGCGTTCATAGCCTATCAGAACCCATGCGCGACCCATGCGCGTTCCCCGCCATTGCCAAATATCCTCAGCCCGCGCCTCTTCGCCCCTTTTTCGCCCCTGCCCTATAATCCCTCTATGGACTTTCAACTGGTCACCAACTACAAACCCAAGGGCGACCAGCCCCGCGCCATCGAAGAGCTCGTCAGCGGCCTCGCCGCCGGCGAAAAGCACCAGGTCCTCCTCGGCGTCACCGGATCCGGCAAAACCTTCACCATGGCCAAGGTCATTGAGGAGTCCAACCGCCCCGCGCTCATCCTCGCCCACAACAAGACCCTCGCCGCCCAGCTCTATCACGAGTTCAAGCAGTTCTTCCCCTCCAACGCAGTCGAGTACTTCGTCTCCTACTACGACTACTACCAGCCCGAAGCCTACATCCCCGCCGGCGACCTCTACATCGAGAAGGAAGCCACCATCAACGAAGAGCTCGACAAGCTCCGTCTCTCCGCAACCCGTTCCCTCTTCGAGCGCCGCGACTCCATCATCGTCAGCTCAGTCAGTTGCATCTACGGCCTTGGCTCGCCAGAGGCTTACTTCGGCATGTTGCTGCTGCTTGAAAAAGGCCAGCACATCAGCCGCAAAGACATCACCCGCCGCCTGGTCGAAATCCTCTACGAACGCAACGACACCGACTTCCGCCGCGGCACTTTTCGTGTCAGAGGGGACGTCATCGAAGTCTTCCCCACCTACGACGAGACCGCCTACCGCATCGAACTCTTCGGCGACGAAATCGAGTCTCTCTCACAAATCGACCCGCTCTTCGGCACCGTCAAGCAAAAGTACTCCCGCCTGCCCATCTACCCCAAGAGCCACTACGTCGTCCAGCCCGAGCGCAAGGCAGAAGCCATCACCACCATCCTGGCCGAGTTGAACGAACGCGTCGCCGAGCTTGAGGCTGAAGGCCGCATGGTCGAGGCGCAGCGCATCCACCAACGCACCCGCTTCGATCTCGAAATGATCAAGTCCATGGGATACTGCCATGGCATCGAGAACTACTCGCGCCACTTCTCCGGCCGCCTGCCCGGCGAACCCCCTCCCACACTACTCGATTACTTCCCCCGCGACTTCCTCCTCTTCGTCGACGAGAGCCACGCCACCATCCCCCAGGTCCACGGCATGTGGTTCGGCGACCAGAGCCGCAAGCAGAACCTCGTCGACTACGGCTTCCGTCTTCCCTCGGCACGCGACAACCGCCCCCTCAAATTCGAGGAGTTCGAAAACCGCATTCACCAGACCATCTACGTCTCCGCCACCCCCGGCCCCTACGAGCTCACCCGCTCCGCCGGTGTCGTCGTCGAGCAAGTCATCCGCCCCACCGGTCTCGTCGATCCTGAGGTGGAAATCCGCCCCGTCAAAGGCCAGATCGACGACCTGCTCGCCGAAATCCGCGACCGCGCCAAGCGCAATGAGCGCGTTCTCGTCACCACCCTCACCAAGCGCATGTCCGAAGATCTTGCCGGCTACTACACTGAAGTCGGCGTCCGCTGCCGCTACATGCACTCGGAGATTGAAACCCTCGAACGCGTCAAGCTGCTTGCCGCTTTGCGCCGTGGCGAGTACGACGCACTCATCGGCATCAATCTTCTCCGTGAAGGCCTCGACCTGCCCGAAGTTTCTCTGGTCGCCATCCTCGACGCAGACAAGGAAGGCTTCCTCCGCTCTGCCGGCTCGCTCATTCAGACCATGGGCCGCGCAGCGCGCCATCTCCAGGGCCGCGCAATCCTTTACGCAGACCGCATCACCGACTCCATGCGCCGCGCAATGGACGAGACCGATCGCCGCCGCACCGTTCAAAAGGCCTACAACGAGGAAAACGGCATCACGCCCCAATCCATCGTCAGCCAGATCGACATGGGTCTCGCCGAGATTCTCAAATCCGAATATGGCGATATCGACGAAGAAGAAACTGCGGATCTGCCCGAATTTACCTCGCAAGCCGAGTTCGATGCACATATCGCAAAACTCGAAATCCAGATGCGCGAAGCCGCAAAGAAATTTGAATTCGAGAAGGCCGCCCGCCTCCGCGACGCCATCAAGCAATTGCGCGAAAAGGAGCTCCTTTTCGGTTGATTCCCCTGCCTTAGGCAACAGAACCGCCAAGCAGGGCATCCCAATACACAGATAGTTACAGTTTCGCGGGGCCGATAGATAGGTCGGCAAGATCTGGGGTGGATATTGAAAATTCTCTTGGTGGACGACGACCCGTTGCAGGCGTTCGTACGCAAGTCCATTCTGGAAAAACGATTCGCAGACGTACTTCGTGTTGCTGGAGCAGCAGAAGCACTTCGCCTGGTGGAGCAGCCCCAGTTCGCTGGCAACCTTGGCCTCGTCGTCTCCGGACATCGACTCGCCGACATTGGAGTGCCCGCCTTCGTCGCAGAGCTCCGCATTCGCATGCCTTCGCTCCCCGTCCTGGTTCTGGGAGCTTCCGAAGAAGTTCATTGCGCTTACTCGGGCGAAGGGGTCCGCTTCCTTCCCCGCCCCTTCGTGGCAGAACAGATTCTTGCACTTGCCAGCCAGATGCTCCTGCAAAATGAGCCTAAGCCCGCCTGATTCCTTCCTCACTCCTTCTTAAATTCCTGATTAATTCATTCTTGATTCCTTCTCGATCCCGCTCTTGCACTGGGCGCACCCATCCGCACGGTGTGAGCAGGATCACACACAAAAGGCCTATGATGGATTGAGAATTACCGCATCGGGATTCTCGCTCCTCCCAGTTCAGCATGCGAAAATCATCGTGGAGTCTCCATCATAATGGCAGCATTCGGTAGCTTTGCTCTTCTCATCGCGTTGGCTTTGGCAGCCTACAATCTCCTCGCTGGAGCGTTTGCCCTACGGCTCATTGCAACGGGACAGCCCGCACGAATCTCGCCCGAGCGACTGGCAGACACCGCCCGCCGTGCCGGAATCGCCGGATTTCTCGCCGTCTCCGCAGCCGCCTTCGCGCTCGTTTGGGCCGTCTTCACCAACGACTTCTCCATCACCTACATCATGGAGCACTCGAATAGAGCCCTTCCCGGCCCCTACAAGTTCTCTGCCTTGTGGAGCGGCCAGGAGGGTTCGCTGCTCCTCTGGGCCTGGCTGCTGGCGACCTACGGCTTTGTCCTCCGCCTCACCCACAAAACCGATGTAAAACTCTACGCCTACGCCGGCACCATCCTGGCCGGAATTCAGGTCTTCTTTCTGCTCGTCCTCAACTTTGCCGCGCCTCCATTCGCGCTGCTAAAGGGTGCCATTCCTCCCGACGGCAACGGACTCAATCCACTGCTCCAGTATCCGGAGATGGTGATTCATCCGCCCATGCTTTACCTCGGCTACGTCGGCTTCTCGGTTCCCTTCGCCTTCGCACTCGGCGCACTCATGATGCGCTACCCCGGCGAAAAGTGGATCAAAGTCACCCGCGTCTGGACCATGGTCACATGGCTCTTCCTCACCGCTGGCATCTTCCTCGGCATGCACTGGGCTTACGCGGTCCTCGGCTGGGGCGGCTACTGGGGCTGGGACCCGGTCGAAAACGCAAGCTTCATGCCCTGGCTCACAGGAACCGCCTTTCTACACTCCGTCATGATGCAGGAGAAGAAAGGCATGATGAAGAGCTGGAATGTCTGGCTTATCTTCTCAACCTTCCTGCTAACGTTGCTGGGTACGCTGCTCACCCGCGCCGGGCTCGTCAGTTCGGTCCACGCCTTCGCGCAGTCCTCCATCGGCACCTGGTTCATCGTCTTCATGGGCATCGTGCTCGCCGTCTGCATCTTTACCTACGTTCTTCAGCGCGGCCACCTCAAAAGCGAGCAGCATATTGAATCGCTCGTCAGTCGCGAGTCCAGTTTCCTCTTTAACAATCTCGTCCTGCTCACCGCCTGCTTCGTCATTCTCTGGGGAACCCTCTTTCCGATCCTCAGTGAATACGTCGTCGGAAACAAGGTCACCGTAGGCGCCCCGTTCTATAACCGCGTCGCCGTACCCATCGGCCTGTTCCTGCTCTTCCTCACCGGCGTCGGACCACTCCTCCCCTGGCGATCAACATCCTTGAAGGCCATCAAGCGCAACTTCGTCCTGCCGGTCATCGCTCTTTGGGCCATGGTCATCGTCTGCCTGGCAGTGGGCGTGCGCCCCTGGAAAAATGGCGCATTCTCTGACGGCAACTTCTATGCGCTCGTTGCATTCTCCGTCTCCGCCGCTGTTATGACCGCCATCCTCTCCGAGTTCCTGCGCGGAGCAGGCGTCATCTCCCGCCAGACCGGACGCAACCTCTTCGTCGCCACCTGGCTGCTCACCCGCCGCAACACCCGCCGTTACGGCGGATACATCATCCACATCGGCGTCGTCGTTGTTGTCATCGGACTCGCAGGTTCTGCCTTCAACACCAGTCAGGAGCGCGAAATGGCACTGGGCGACACGCTCAACATCGGCCCCTACACACTGGTTCAGGTTGGCGCCACCCAGGACTCGAACGACAACTACAACTCCGAATTCGCAATGCTGGACGTCTACCGCGACGGCAAAAAGCAGTTCCAGATGACGCCCGAGAAGCGCGTATACCTCGCCAGCAACCAGCCGCAAACCATGGTAGCCATTCACTCGCTGCCCAGTTGGGACCTTTACGTCGTCTACGAAGGCACAAATCCCGACACCGGCCAGCCCATCATCAAAGCCTTTCTCAATCCGCTCGTCGGCTGGATCTGGGCCGGCCTCGTGGTACTCGTCTTCGGCACCTTGGTCGCCTTGGTACCCAGCCTCAGCCCGGCAACTGCCGCGTTGCGTGTGCCTGCCACGCGTCCCGCTCCCACTGAGCCAGCGCTGAAAGGAGGCATCTGATGCGCCTTGATTCAGCACGTTTCACTTTTTGGTCAAGAGCCGTGCAGGCTGGAGTCCTCGCCGTTGCCGTCTGCTTCTCGCTCGGCGCTGCCAGTCCAACCTCACGCCTCAACGATCTCGACCACCGCCTCATGTGCGTCTGCGGTTGCAGCGAGTTGCTCGGAGAATGTAACCACGTCTCCTGCCCAGACTCCCCACGTGAACTCGCCGAGTTGCGCACCGATATCGCTTCCGGCATGACCGACCACCAAATCTTCTCCGCGTTCACAGCCGAGTACGGCGCAACCGTGCTGGCCGCGCCCACAACCCAGGGATTCGACCTGGTCGCATGGATCGCACCCTTTGCTGTCTTTGGCGCGGCGCTGCTGGGCACCATTCTCTTGATCCGCCGCTGGGCTGGCATCGCCGGCGTCAAAGCGCAGGCGGCCGCGCTCGAGCCACAAATCGACGACCCCGCCGACCGCGAGCGCCATGAACGTATTCGCCGCGAAACCGGCGCTTAAAACGGATTTTTGACGGAGGCTTTTAGGGTATGACAGACACTCAAGGCATGATTGCCGGACTCTTTCTCTTGTTCGCGCTCCTCGTATACACATTCTGGCCGGAGAACGTCTTCGCCAGTCAGCGACAGAAGACCCGCTTGGACTACCTCCTCGAGCGCAAGGACCAGCTCTACGAAAACCTCCGCGACCTGAACTTCGAGTTCAAAGCTGGCAAATACCCTGAAGAGGACTTCAACGTGCAACGCGCGCAGTTAGAGAACGAGGCAGCCCATCTACTCGCCGAGATCGATCACCTTCAGCAGGCCTGAAACTCCAGGGGACCCAGCACTCATCTCCCGCAGCGGATGAGTCCTGAGATTCAACGAATCGCCTGCAAGCCTGTAATCCTGAGCAGAGCGAGCCGAACAATCTGCGGTTGCTTCCTGGCTTCACTCACCACGAACCAGAGTCACACCCAATAGGACGACCTTACGACCATGAAATCGACCCTCTTCGCTTTTCGCACTTTTGCTCTGAGCCTGTTGTGCTCAGCCGCTCTCGCGCAGGCCGCAACCATCACAGGAACGGTCAACAACAAAACCACAGGCAAGCCAGCCGCCGACGATACAGTCGTGCTGGTCGACGTGCAGGCAGGCATGGCCGAAGTTGCCCACGCCACCACCAACGCCAGCGGACACTATTCGCTCGACGAACCCGGCAGCGGCCCTTATCTCGTCCGCGTAACCCATCAGGGTGCTGGCTACTTCATTGCCGCGCCGCAGGGCGGCGGACCCGGCGATATTTCCGTCTACGACGTAGCCGCCAAGGTTCAGGGCGTGTTCATCGAGGCCGATGTCATCGAGGTAGAAGCCGCCAACGGCCAGCTCACAATCAACGAGCGCTACTTCGTTCACAACACCAGCTCGCCGCCCATCACCCAGTGGAGCAAGAAATCCTTCGAATTCAATCTGCCTGCGGACGCGGTCGTCAACGACGTCGGCGCCCAGCGCCCCGGCGGCTTGCCCACCTCCGTCAAGCTCGAGCAGGACGGCCCTAAAGGTCATTACTCCTTCAACTTCCCCATCCAGCCCGACAACGGCGACAAGGATACCCTCTTTCAGATCAGCTACGGCCTGCCCTACTCGAGCGGCAAGTACACCTTCAAATCCGTGCTCACCATGCCCGCCGACAACGTCGCCGTACTCATGCCCAAGAGCATGACCTTCACTCAGGGTCCGGGAGCTGCATTCCAGTCCATTCAGGAAGATCCCGGCGTCCAGACCTGGCTGCTCAAGAAGGCCCAGCCCGGCCAGTCCATCGAGTTCACTGTCGCCGGTACTGGTTCCATGCCCCGCGAAAACCAGGGCGCTGCAGCCAGCCAGAACGGCAGTGCGGGCCCCGGCAACCAGCCAGGCGGCGGCATCGGCACTCCCATCGACACGCCCGACCCGCTCTCGAAGTACAAATGGTGGATTCTTGGCGCACTCGCCTTGTTGCTCACCGCCGCAGCCGGCTTCCTGCTACGCAAGCCAGCCACTGCGGGAGCACTTCCTGACTCAGCCGAATCAGAAAGCTTCTCCACCACCACCGCGCACAGTAGCGCAACTGCCTACAAGTCCCCATCGTCTCCGGCAGCCAGAAACAACGCGCTCCTGAACGCCCTCAAGGAAGAACTTTTCGCCCTCGAAAGCGAAAAAATCGCCGGCACTTTATCTCCCGAGCAATACGCTGAAGTAAAGGCAGCCCTTGAAACCGTCCTTAAGCGCGCCCTGAAGCGCAGCGCCTAGCCTCTCGCCTCTCTGCGGCCGCGAACCTTAACCTCGCGGCCGCAGACGTAAAATGAGTGCAACGCCAAAGCTAGCGGTTCGGCGCTGGCAGCTAGAGGCTGAACTTGAAGACCCTTCTCCGCACTCTCCTCTATCTCGCGCTCATCGTATGGCTCGGCGCGGAGATGTTTTTTCCCGTCGTCGCCGCCATCACCTTCACCACGCTCAGCCCTGACACCCATATCGCCGGCACCATCATCGGCCACCTGTTGCGCATTCTTCACGGCATGGGACTTGTCTCGGGAATGGTTGCTCTCGCCCTGCTCGCTCTCGCGCCGGCCTGGGGCATCTACAAGCCGCGCGCAGTCCTGGCGCCCATGGGGCTCCTCCTGCTCATGGTCGCCCTCACCGTCTTCTCCCAATTCGCCATCATTCCCTCCATGGAGCGCGACCGCATGGCCGCCGGCGGCGCAATCGACACTGGGAATCCCTCAGACCCCATCACCGTTCACTTCAACAAACTCCACAACCGCAGCGAGTTCATCGAAGAGACCATCCTGCTCCTCGGCATCGCGACCGTTGTGCTGGTCGCCAAAGCAGAGACTGCGTAACGACAACAAGCAACCACGTTGTCACACACACGGAAGGCATAGCGCCGCGAACGCAACCACGCCGGTAGCGCCTCTGCTATAAATACTTACTCAGATTTTCTTTGCATTTCTGATCCCTGATCCCTGACCCCTGTTCCCTGCTCTTGTATCATCGTAGAGGCCCAAGTGCGCCCATCCCGCCCTCACAGGGCCCCATAGGAAGATCATGAAAACCGGCATCATTGGCCTGCCCCAGGTAGGCAAAACATCTCTGTTCAAAATCCTCACCAAGGCCAAGCTCGAAGACCGCGGACACTCCCGCCAGGAGCACATCGGCGTAGCCCGCGTGCCCGACGAACGCCTCCAAAAGCTCTCCGACCTCTACTCGCCCAAGAAAACCACCTTCGCCACCGTTGATTTTGTCGACGTCGCCGCCATCGGACAGGACGCGCTCAAGGAAACTGCCTTCCTCGCCAGCCTGCGCCAGGTGGACGCACTCATCCACGTTCTCCGCGCCTTCGAGGACGACTCCATTCCCCACGTTGGCCCCATCGATCCCCTGCGCGACATCAAGAACGTCGAATTCGACCTCATGGTCAGCGACCTCACGCAAATCGAAAAGCGTCTTGAGCGCCTCGAAAAAGACCTGAAAAAAGGCCGCACCAGCGACCTCGAGCGCGAGCAGGCTCTTCTCATCCGTTCCAAGGAAGCTCTCGAAAAGGAGCAGCCTCTTCGTGAGCTGGAAATGACCAACGACGAGAAGAAACTCATCAAGGGCTTCATGTTCCTCTCCCAAAAGCCAATCCTGTATGCGCTTAACATCGGCGAAAGCACCACGCTCGGCGTCGATCTCGACGCAGCCGTAAGCCTCTTCAAACTCGAAGAAGTCGCCCACCGCCCCAACGCCGGCGCAACTGCCATCTGCGGCAAGGTCGAAGCCGAACTCGCCGAGATGGACGACGAAGAAGCCGCGGAATTCCTCGGAAGCTATGGCCTGCATGAGAGCGGTCTCGTCCGCCTCATCCGCAAGAGCTATGAACTCCAGGGCCTCATCAGCTTCTTCACCGCGGGCGAAGACGAGTGCCGCGCCTGGACCGTGCCTTTCGGCTCCAAAGCTCCCCAGGCCGCCGGAGCCATCCACTCCGACCTCGAGCACCACTTCATCCGCGCGGAAACCATCCGCTGGGACAACCTTCTCGCCGCAGGTTCTGAAGCAGCCGCGCGATCCAAGGGCACGCTGCGCCTTGAAGGCAAGGAATACGTCGTGCAGGATGGCGACGTCATGCACATCAGGCACAGCGGCTGACGCCGATGCTGAAAATCTCCCTCATCCTCGGCACCATTGCCGCGCTGGCCGATGTGGCCGGCGGCCTGGTTCTGGTGCGTGCAAAAGGCGTCGAACGCTATCTGCGCTATTTCGTCGCCATCGGAGCGGGCTTCCTCATGTCCGTCGCCCTGCTCGAAATGGCGCCCGAAAGTTATCGCATGAGCCCGCGCCTGGGGCCCATTCTCATCATGGCCGGCTACTGCGTCGTTCACCTCCTCGAGCACACCATCAACTCTCACTTCCACTATGGCGAGGAGACGCACCACGGTGGACTGGTCACCAGGCGAACCGGTACTGCCGTGCTCGTCGGCCTCAGTGTCCATGCCCTTTTTGACGGCGTGGCCATCGGTTCCGGTTTCGTGGTGTCAAACTGGCTCGGATGGCTTATCTTTCTCGCCATCTTCCTGCACAAAGCCCCGGAAGGCTTCACCATGGCCTCCGTCATGCTGGCCAGTGGACGCAGCCGCTCCACAGCCCTCTACTCCGCTATAGCCTTGGCCGCCGCCACGCTCCTCGGAGTACTGGTGATCGAAGTCGTACCCGCTTGGTTGCCCTACGGATTGCCCATCTCCGCCGGCGTCGCCATCTACGTGGGCGCAACCGATCTCGTCCCCGAAGTCAATCGCGAACCCGGCATACGCATGGCTCTGGTGTTTTTTGCTGGTGTCGCCGCGTTTCTCTTGCTGCGGATACTGCTCCCGGCACTCTAAGGAACCCTCAGTCCCGGCGCAGTCCAAGTCTGTACGCATAGAGTTGCAGCAGCAATCGCCCGTAATGCACGCCGACCTTCAGAGTGGCCTTGCTCGCTCCCCGCTGTCGAATCCCAAACGATAAGGGAATCTCCTCGATCGACCGAATCCGGCCGCGCACCAGAACCTCAAGCAGAAGCTTGAATCCGCTCGGCTGGAATCGAATCCCTTCAACGCATTCGCGCCGAACCAGGAAGAACCCCGACATAGGATCTTTGGCATACATTCCCGATTTCTGAATCGGCCAAGTCACCCACACCGCCGCCGCGGAGAGCAACTTTCTGATCGGATTCCAATTCCCCAGCCGGCCCCCAGCTATGTACCGGCTCCCGATCGCCACGTCGTGTCCGGCTTTGATCGAGGCAACCAGCGCAGACAGCAATTCCGGCGGGTGCTGCAAATCCGCGTCCATCACGCCTAGAATCGACGCATTTGTATTCTTCCAGCCGTGAAGAATCGCCCCTGAAAGACCCCTCTGCCCCTTCCGCACCAGCAGCCGCACGCGCGGATCCTGTTGCGAAATCGCAGTCACAATCTCCTCGGTTCCATCGCGGCTATCGTCATCGACAACAAGAATCTCGTAAACAATTCCCACCGGATCAAGCACCGATCGCACATGGTCCAGCAGGCCGCGAAGGTTTTCGGCCTCGCGCAGTGTCGGAATTGTCAGTCCCAGCGTATGCGCGCTGGACCCCATCTTCACTGTCGCCGTCACCGAATCCGTCGCCGCTCCGTCTATTGTGTAAGATGGACCAATAACCGTGGAAGACATTCTGAGCTAGAGTATACGGGACCAAACGTGCCACGATACAAATCTGCAATTAACCTTCTCCTCATCCTCGGCTTCACAAGCCTCGGCTTCGCGGTGATGGGATACCACCCCGGCATCGAAGATGACGGCGTCTATCTCTCTGCTGTCAAAGGTGATTTGAATCCCGCTCTCTATCCGCACGATGCTCAGTTCTTCCGCCTTCAGCTCCAGGCATCTTATTTCGACAATTGGGTTTCCGCCTTCGCGAATCTAACCCGCATCCCGGTCGCCATCACGGAGTTGATTTGGCAATTCGCCTCGATTGCCCTTATCCTTTTCGCCTGCTGGAGCATCTCCCGAAAATTGTTTGCCGACGAACGAGCCCACTGGGCCGGCGTGGCCATGGTCGCAGCCATGTTTACCCTGCCCGTCGCAGGCACAGCGCTCTTCCTCGTCGACCAGCATCTGCACGCGCGCACTGTGGCCACGGCTCTGGTTCTCTTGGCTGTTTCATGGATCCTAGACGGAAGGCGCTGGCTCGTCGCGCCCTTGTTACTTCTGGCCTTTCTAGTGCATCCAATCATGGCCGCATTGGGCATCTCCTTCTGCTTCTTTCTCACCATGACCCTGTTCGAGCCCGCCCATGTCTGGCTCCGCTCCGTCCGCTACGCCAGGGCCCCATCCACCGCCGCCGCCGTTGTCCCCCTCAGCTGGATATTCGAGCCGCCCAACCCGGTATGGCAAAAGGCGCTCAATACCCGCGCTTACCTCTTCCTCTACAAGTGGACCTGGTATGAGTGGCTCGGCGCATTGGCCCCGCTCTTTCTCTTCTGGCTGCTCTGGCGTGTGGCTCGCAAGCAGAAAAACCCCCTGCTCGGTCGCTTCGCGCTGGCTGTCTTCGCCTACGGTGTCTTCCAGCAGGCCGTTGCCATGCTCATGCTCTCCTCGCCATCGTTGGTCAGGCTCACGCCCTTGCAGCCAATGCGCTATCTCTACATTGTTTATTTCTTCCTCGCTTTAATCGCAGGCGCTCTCATCGGAAAGCATCTGCTGAAAGTCTCCGTCTGGCGATGGGCTGTGTTCCTGCTCCTTTTCAACGGCACCATGTTCGCCGCGCAGCGCGCCGAGTTCAGCGGCAGCCACCATATCGAGTGGCCAGGACGCACCCCACACAATCCGTGGCTTCAGGCCTTTGCGTGGATTCGAGGCAATACTCCCGAAGACGCCTATTTTGCCCTCGACCCGCGCTACCTTGCAGCCCAGGGCGAGGACTATCACAGCTTCCGCGCACTCGCCGAGCGGAGCCAGTTGGCCGACGCCATCAAGGACACTGCCGTAGTGACGCAGGTCCCCGAGCTAGGCCCGGAGTGGAACCGCGAGGTTCAAGCCCAGCAGGGCTGGAAAAACTTCAGCCTGGCCGATTTTCAGCGTTTGAAAGCACAATTTGGCGTCGACTGGGTTCTGGTTTCCGACCCGCCCCCGGATGGCCTCCTCTGCAGATGGCACAACGCAACCCTCGCTGTCTGCCAGATACCCTGATCTCGCTCCTTCCCCACTTTGCGCATTCGAGCCATTTCCGCGAGAATGATATTAAGATACCTTCCACCGGCACGGAGACCGGGCAATGCTCAACCTTACCCAGCGATTAGTTCTTGGCTGTGTGCTGCTCGCCTGCCTCACGGCCGCACTCGTAGCCGTCACGCACAGCGCCCTGGCAGCAGCCGGGCTGTCCACACTGGCCTACGCCTTCGTCCTGGCTGCGCTGCTCGTTGAGATCGGTACAGTCTACTTCGTTCTCAGCCCCATTCGCACCCTCGCCCGCGACGCCCATCGCATCGCACAGGGCAATCTCGAACACCGTGTCGAGTGGAGCAGCCGCGACGACTTCGGCGTACTCGCCAGCGAACTCAGCCGCATCGCCGTTAGGCTGCGCGAGTTGCGCGACTCTGAAGCTGGCCGCCGCCAAATGGAGTTCCAGCTCTCCGACGCCGTCCTCCAATCCATCTTCGAGCCCATCATCGTCACTGACGGCAAAGGCCACGTACTCAAGGTCAACCAGGCTGCCGCCGAACTTCTCGGTGAGGCTGCCGGTGACCGCATGGCGCTCGCTAACACCCCCGGCGGCGACAAGATTCTGAGCGCCATCCGAGATGCCGTCTCCATGCAAAAGGCCGTGGCCGCCGAAGACGAAGCCGCCATGCTACCCATGCGCATTGGAAAGCAGGAGCGCAGCTATCGTCTCCGCACCATGCCCATGCGCGACTCCGAAGGCCGCCTGCTCGGAACCGTCACCACGCTCGAAGACGTCACCACCTTGCAGGACACCGACCGCTTCAAAACACAATTCATCGCCGTCGCCAGCCGCAAGCTGCGCGATCCTCTGCTCCAGTTGCGCCGCGGACTCTATGCTCTTGGCCAGGGCTTCGGCGGAGACTTGCTCCCCTTGCAGGCAGAACTGGTGGCCTCGGCAATGAGCGAGACCGAAAATCTTAACGATCTCATGACCGACCTGATCGAGGTAGCCGAGCTCGACACCGGCAAGCGTGAACTCAAACTCGAACGCCTGCGCCCGCTGCAAGCCCTCGGTGAGGCCCGCGACCGCGTATGCGACGAGGCCGCGGAAAAGCACATCCATTTCGACGTCAATGCTTTCGCCGACCTATCCTTTGTCAACGCCGATCGCCGCGCCCTGCGTTCCATCCTCGACAACCTCATCTCCAACGCGATCCGATACACGCCGCAGGATGGCGAGATTCTCCTTGCCGCCGAGGAGATCAGCGACTTTGTCCAGTTCACCGTGCGAGACACTGGCCGCGGCATCGAGGCCGAACGTCTAAGTTCCATTTTTGACAGGTTCAATGCCTATTCTGACAAAGGGACCGGCCTCGGGCTCGCGCTGGTCCGCCGCCTGGTCGAGTCGCTCGGCGGACAGATCGCCGTCGAAAGCCGGCTGGGCCACGGAACCACTTTTCGATTCACGCTCCCGGTAGCTGTTGTGGGTGAAGTCCGGCATCCCGTTGAGGTGGGCTGAAGCATGGCTGAAATAGCACTGGAAAAGAAGCCGGAACCGGCCAAGCTGCGCATCTACCTCGGTGCAGCTGCGGGCGTGGGCAAAACTTACGACATGCTCAACGATGCCCACCGCATGAAGCATCAACTCGGCATCGATGTCGTAATCGGTCTCGTGGAACCACATGCCCGCGAGGAAACCAAGGCACGCATCCGCGATCTCGAGATCGTGCCTCAGCGCGTAATTCCCTACCATGGCGTCGAACTCAAGGAGATGGACCTCGACGCCATCATTGCGCGCCATCCCCACACCGTCGTAGTCGACGAGTTGGCCCACACCAACGTCCCCGGCAGCAAGAACCGCAAGCGCTACGAAGATGTCTTGGACCTGCTCGAAGCCGGAATCAACGTCATGACGGCGGTCAACATCCAGCACCTTGAAACCCTCAACGACGCCGTCAGCCGCTCGGCAAACACCGTCATCCGAGAGACCGTCCCCGACAACTTCTTCAAGCGAGCCGACGAGCTCGTCAACGTGGACGTCACTGTAGACGAGTTGCGCTCGCGCCTGCGCCAGGGAAAAATCTACCCCCCGGAAAAAATCGAACAGGCTCTGGCGAACTTCTTCCGCAAGGGCAATCTGAACATGCTGCGAGAGCTGGCCCTGCGCACCACCGCAGAGCAGGTCAGCAGCCGCGCCAGTGAGTACCGCCGCACCCAGGGCCTTGAACAGGCCCCAATCCCTGAGAAAGTGATGGTCTGCCTCACCACGCGCCCCGGAACCGAGCGGCTCATCCGGGTAGGCGCTCGCATCGCCGGCCGCCTGGCCAGCAACTGGTACGCCGTCTACGTAAGCCGGCCCAAAGACAACAAAGAGCACGGCGATCCGGAAGCCCTGCAGCGGCTGGGGGAGTACGAGCGCATGGCCCGCGACCTCGGCGCTCAGGTCGTCAACCTCACCGACCGCAACATCGCCGACGCCCTTGTCCGCTTCGCCCAGCAGGAGAGCATCTCGCACGTCGTCTTCGGCCAAACCACACGCTCACGCTGGAGCGTCCTCTGGAGCGGCTCCGTGCTCAACCGCTTTCTCTCCGAAGTGCGCGACGTAACCGTGCAGATTGTTCCCGCGAACAAGGCACTCCGCCGCGGCTGAGTCGAACAATTCCACTCGCAGCGCTGCCTTGCCGGCTCCATCCACTGTCAGTTTTTCAGGAAGAACCTTCGCTCTACGGAACCGTGAAAGGCCTCAATCCATCCGTCGGGAAGATCCCCGTAGGACCGGCCGCCGTCGAGGGCTGCTCGCGGAACATGTAACGAATGAAGAAGCCCGTCGAAGCCGAAGTATAGTTACGCGTGTTGTTGGCGGAGAAGAAGCCCCCCGCAAACCAGTGCGGACCAATCTGGTAGGCCGCCTGCCCGCGCAGATCGTAGTTCGGGCCCACGCTGGTCTTATCCGGCAGCATCGGGTTGTTCTGGCTGGTCTCAATTGACTTGTCGGCTGCCAGCGGCCACAGCGGCGTCCGGTTCTCCTGGAATGCCTGCGCGCCCAGCCCGCCAACTACGTTGTAGTGCCAATTGGTAAGGTAGTGGCCCACAAAGGTAAACGGCACATTGCCCAGGAAGTAGCCCTGCGGGCTGAAGTAGCCGCCCATGCCGTGCGTAAACGCGTTCTGGTTGTTGGCGTAGTGCATCGCAAAAAAGTTCACGCCAATGCTCAGGGTGCCGTACTCCGGCGCGGTCAACACCCGCCAATAAGCGCCGCCGTTGCCATCCACACGCGTGTTGTTCTCCACGTTGTAGCCGGTTAGGTACTGGCCGCCCGCGCCCAGGTAGAAGCCGGAGGCTCCGTCGCCGTGCACATACTGCACGTTGCCCTGGTTCGCAACCACGCCGCCCCAGATCTGGCCCAGGTGGCCCAGCGCGTTGCCGGCCGGATCGCGAAGACCGGCGTAGGAAAGTTGGCTGTCTTTCACCGAATCGCGCGCCACGCTGACCGTGATCGGACCATTGCCCGGCCGGAAGATGCCCCGCGCCGTAAAGGTTGAAACCAGAAATCCCGCAGGCGTGTATCCACCCGCGATGGCCGCATGCGGAAACGCCAGCTGCACCTCGCCGCCGATGCCCACAGCATTTTGCTGCGCCGGCGGATTCACGTCAGTCGCCGTCAGCGTTCCAATCGGCTCTGGAATGTTGACCAGCGAACTCCCCCCAGTAGTCGATTGCAGAACCGAGAGTGTGGCGCTGCCATCGGCCTGGCCCGAGTCCAGAAATACCGGCTTCGCGATTACCGTCAAGCGCGCATGATAGCCAAGAGGCGTGGACACCTCAAACGGGGCCTCTAGAGCCGCCAGGTGGTCGTAGCCCAGCGTGCCACTGCGGTAGTTGATGTATCCCGATCCGCCAAGCCACCCGCTGTAGCCGCTCTCAATCGAGCGCAACTGCATTTCAGCTTCGTCCCGCGGGCTGGTGGGATTGGCGCCCCGCTGGATGCGAACCCAGGGGCCGCGTAGCGGCGGCAGATTGCGCTGTTCCAGTTCCTGGTCCGTCAGGCCTGTGCCCGTGGCAGCCGGTGGGGTCTGATCGGCCTGCGCGTCATAAGGCGACTGCGAGTTCGGGGCCGGAGTTGGCGCCTCGGGAGCACCCTGGCCAGCGCTGCCCAATGCGGGCGCGTTGCCCAGCGTTCCACCCGCGGGCTGCTTTGCCTGCGCCGTCGCATATCTCTTGGTCTTCTTGCGCCGCCTGCTGCGGCTTCTGGCCGAGGCCGTAGCAGCCGAGGGCTTCTCGGCCGGTGCCGTCTGCTGCTGCGGAACCGAATATGCCCCGGTAGCTGCTTCCTGCGCCGAGGGCGTGTACTGCGTCTCCGAGTACTGGCCAGCATTGCCCCCTGTCGGCGCTGCGGTCGTGCTCAACGTCGCTGGCACATTAGCAGGTCCGCCAAATTGGGGGCCCGCAGGCGCATGATCCAGCACGGGCACCCTCGATGCCGAACCCTGCGTCAGTTGGCTGTCAGTTTCTTCGGCGAAACGGGCCTGCACCTCGGCAGCCATCGCGCTCATGGGCTCCGATAAAATCCGCAATCGATGGGCGGGCGCCGGCGCTGGCTCCTGTTCAGCCGAATCGACAGTCTGCTCGGAAGGCGGCAGGTTCACCCCGCCTGCGTAACTGGGCCGTTTCGCGGCGGCTCTGCGGCCGTGCGTCGAATGAGCCCGACTTCCGGTCCGAGTCCTGTTCACCGCCGGCTGAATCACAGCCTCCTGCGTCGCGCTTTGATTGATAAAGATCGGTTGATCAGGCGCGTTTGCCTGCCCGGCATCTTTCGGAACATAAACGGGCGCGTTGTGCACCGTAGTTCCCTGCTGCTGATTCTGCGGCGTCGCCGCGTAGGCTCCCGCGCCAGCCGGCATTGGCAGCGAATTGTCAGACGGAGCTTCGCGCCATTGCCCGGGGGCCGCTGCTGCAACCGGCGGAGCATACAAATTCACCGGAGCCTGACTCTGCGGGCCGTAGGCAGGCAACGGCGGCAGCTTGGCATCGCGGTGCGGATCGAGAAGCCGTCTCGTGCCGCCCGGCGCGGATGCCTGATACGCTCCCGGCGGATTCACAAGCCCACTATCGAGACTCTTCACGGACGCGTCCGGCGGCATCTTCGCCAGCGCGGCACGCCAGTAGTCGGCGGCCCGTTCATTGTGGCCGCGCGCCTGTTCAAACCGTGCCGCCAGCCCAAGAACCCGCGGATCGCCAGGGTAATGCGCCAGCGCCTGGCGCAGCCACGTCTCGGCCTGCGCTATGTCCGTCGCTTCCAGTGCCGCGGAAATCGCGCCCTCGTAGTCCCCTGGGGTTGCGTTGTCCATGGGAATCGCCTTGAACAGCGTCACCGCTTCCTTTGCACGGCCAACGCGTGCGTACGCGCCTGCAACTGCCTTGCGCACGTCCATGTTGTCCGGGTAGTCCAGCGACGCAGCCTGCAGCAACTGAACGCCGCGCAGCACATTGCCTGTGTCCATCGCCGTAGTGGCGCGGCGCACCGCCCAATCCGCCCACAGCGTCTCCACCTGCTGCCGTTGCGCGGCAGTCAAATCCGTGCGGCTATCCAGGCTCGACAGAACCGGATACAGCCCGAAGTCATCCTTCACGTTGTAGAGCAGCCACGCATGCTGGATCTCAAGACCCGCCGGGGCTGAGGCGCGGTGCACAAGATAGTAATTTTCCACGCGGTTGAGGTAATCCGCCGCCCGCGCCGCATCTCCCACGGCCACATAGAGGCTGGCCACGCCCTGCACAAATTCAATGTCGGCTTCAAGCTGCCGGCGCACATCCGGTGGAATCTTGTTCAGAGTCTCAAGAGCCTCGGCGTTCTTGTTCTCCGCCATCAGAGAAAAGACCAGTCCCTTCCACGCATCGGAGGCCATCGAGCGAGGAGGATTGGCCACGATCGGCACGGCGGTTGTCCCGGAATACTGCGCCATCAGCAATCGCGACGGCGCCGCTCCATTCGAATCGCCATCTCCATCGCCATAAACAGGCTGCTGATAAGCGATCGTCCCCTGCCGCTGGCCGGCTGCGGGCTGGCCGCTGGGGCGATACACCGCGTCGCGCACCACCAATCCCGCATAGCCAGACTGATTGGAAAGCGCCTCGTCCGTGGTCTCGCGTATTGCACTCTGCTGATGAAACAGCTGCTGGTTCGGTGCCTGCGTCGAAGGAATGATGCGAATCGCAGGATTTGCATCCGGCGCATTGTCCGGCTGTTGCGATGTATACGACTGCGGCTGCGTCCCCACCACTGGAGCCGAGCCCAGATAAGGATCGGGCCCATACGCGGGCAACGGCGGCACCTTCGTTGTCTTTGCGAAAGGCTCGTTTTCCGGGTCCAGAAGACGATGCAGGTCCCCTGCGGGTGCGCGACACAGAAATGGCAATTGGCTTGGATTCTCTTTTTTATCTCCTGTTTCTGAGTGTTGATATACACTCAGTCAATGGAGGCTACTTTCATGCCAAACTCATTGCCGGAACTGGAAGCCGAGCGTTCCAAAAT
>DATKWA010000131.1:0-16145 GCA_035529815.1 Occallatibacter sp.
CCCTGGAGCAATGTCCTGGACTGCACCCGCTTCACCACCATGGCGCCGCAGTTGTCCCCCGCGCGCCCCCGCTCGGAGCTGGCCCCGCGCGTCTCCCGCGACGTAGGCGTCGAGAGCGAAGATTGTCTGCACCTCAATGTCTGGACAGCAGGCCTGCGCGACCACGCCCGCCGTCCCGTCCTCGTCTACTTCCACGGCGGAGCCTACAACAATGGAACTGTCACGAGCGACCTCTATGACGGCACGCGGCTGGTCCATCGCGGCGATGTCGTTGTCGTCACAGTCAACCACCGGCTCAACGCCTTCGGCTATCTCTACCTTGGCAATCTCGCGCCCGAGTATGCCGCATCCGGAAACGTCGGCCAGCTCGACCTCATCCTCGCCCTCAAGTGGGTCCGCGACAACATCGCCGAATTTGGTGGCGACCCATCCCGCGTCCTCATCTTTGGCCAGTCCGGCGGCGGCGCAAAATGCGCCACGCTCATGGCCACTCCCGCGGCCAGCGGCCTCTTCCATCGCGTCATGACCATGAGCGGCCAGCAGATCAAAGGCGCCTCCATCCAGATCGCCTCAGATCGCGCCAAAACTGTCCTCGAAAAAATGGGCGTCACGCCCGGCAAAAATCTCGCCGCCCAGCTCAACGCAATCACCATGGAGCAGATTCAAACCGCCGCTCGCGCCGTCAGTCCAGACTGGCTTCCCGTCGTCGACCACATCGTTCTTCCCCGCAATCCCTTCGACCCCGACGCGCCGAAGCTCTCGGAAAGAATCCCCATGATCCTCGGCAACGTCCACGATGAAACCGCCATGCCCGTCCACCCGGCAAGCATCACCTGGGATAACGCCGCACAAGTCCTCTCTACTGCGGTCAGTCAATACCTCGGCCCCTACACCGCCGAACAGGTCGTAGCCAAATATCGCGAGATTTATCCGAACTACACACCCGACCAGGTCGACACAGCCGCCGCTACAGCCTTCCGCGCCTGGCCCGGCCAGCGCTGGGAAGCCGAGCGCCGCGCCCGGAATCCCGTCAGCCAGCCGCACACCTGGGTCTATCAGATGAACTTTCCAGGCGCCAACGGCAAGGCCATGCACACCATCGACATTCCCTTCATGTTCGACAACATCGCCATGGCCGACGTGCAGATCGGCGCATCCCGCGATCAGCTCGCCGCCGCCAACGCGCTGGCCGCAACCATGTCCTCGATGCTCATCCACTACGGCCGCACCGGCAATCCAAACTTCGCCGGAATTCCAAACTGGCCCGCCTACCGCCTCAACACCCGCGCCACCATGATCTGGGACCGCACGCCCCACATCGAAAACGACCCTCGCCACGCCGAACGACTCTTCGCCGATAAATCCCACTACCACCAGGCCGGCACACCTCTTCCTTAATCAGCGCCACACTCACTGGCGAACTCACTTGGCGCAACAGCAGGAACCTCCACCCAGGAGTCTCCTGCTCCCTGGTCCCTGCTCTTTCACCCCACCGAAAGCACCAGCTTCCCAAAGTGGCTCCCCTCTTCCATCCGCATCAAAACTTCTCGCGCCTGCGTCCAGTGGAACTCCTCGCCCACAGGCCGCAATTGCCCCAGCCAGATCGCCTTGTTCATCTCCACAAAGTCCCGCCGCGAGCCCACATAAATCCCCTGTATCCGCGCCACCTTGTGCAGAATCGCCGCCATCGGCAGTGGCTCGGTACCCTCGGTCAGCACGCCGATTTGCGCCACCGTTCCTCCGGTCCGTATCGACTTCAGCGAACGACCCAGCGTCCCCGCACCGCCCACCTCTACCACCAGGTCAACCCCATCGCCGCCCGTCTGCTCCACCACCCAGCGTTCCCAGTCCGGGTTATCGCGGTAGTTCAGCCCCGCGCCCAAACCCAGTCTCCTGGCCCGTTCCAGCTTTTCGTCGCTGCTGGAAATCCCCAGTACCCGCAATCCCATCTGCCGCGCAAATTGAAGCGCAAAAATCGAAACCCCGCCCGTTCCCTGGATCAGCACCGTCCCGCCCGGCTTCAGGTTCCCCGCTGCCAGCGCATTCCACGCCGTCACCGCCGCGCAAGGCAGCGTCGCTGCCTCCTGGTAGCTCAGGTGCTCCGGAATCCCCACCACACCGGTCTCTTTCAAAACCACATAGTCGGCCAGCATTCCGTCCACATCCCCGCCCAGCGCGCCCTTGGCCCGCACTGGCGTCAACTGCCCGTCCAGCCAGTTCTGCATAAAGATCCCTGCTACCCGGTCCCCAGGCTTCCACGCCGTCACGCCCGTGCCCACAGCCACCACTTCCCCCGCTCCGTCCGAGCAGGGAATCCGCGGCAGCTTCATTCTGGGGTTGTATTTTCCCTTGATCACCAGCAAGTCGCGATAATTAAACGAAATCGCACGCACCCCGACCAGTACTTCGCCAGGCCCGGGAGTCGGCGTCGGCCGCTCCACAAACTCCAAGGAATCAATGCCAAACGAAGAAATCTGCCAGGCACGCATCGTGTAATCCTCCATCTTCCCGCAACCATCCAAATTCTCTGCGCGGGACACAAACTCATAAAACACTCGTAGAATGAAGATAGGTCTCGTTGAATCCGATAGTAAATCCGTGGAGGAGCAGATGGCGAAAGCCTTGCAGCAACCTGAGGCCGGCGCAGATGCCGGTTTTGAAACCGAAGACGCGCGCCGATTGGCAGCATCCAAGCACGCCGTGCGCGAACGCGAAAAACAGGCTCTGAACCTTCAGCGTGAAAACATCCTCTCGCAAAGAACGTCAAGTCCTGCCCGGCGCGCCGCTCTTGAAGCTGCCCTGGCACAAATCGAAGGCCAAATCAGCGCCATGGGCTAACGCTGCTGGCCCGCCCAGCCTTTCGACCCTACGGCTCGCGATGAAACAGCAGCGAATTGGCCTGGTGCACTGACGTCAGAACCACCCGCGCTATATTCACATGCGCAGGCCTCTGGACGGCCCACACTATCGTCTCGGCCACATCCTCCGCGGTCAGCGGAGTCACGCCTTTGTACACCTTCGCCGCCCGCTCCACATCGCCCCGAAATCTCACCAGACTGAAATCTGTCTCCACCATCCCTGGGTCAACCGTCGTTACCCGCACCGGCGTCCCCAGCAAATCCTCGCGCAACCCATCGTTGATCAGCCGCACCGCCGCCTTCGTCCCGCAGTAAACCGCCCCATGCGGATACGCAATCTCGCCCGCCGTCGAACCAAGGTTCACAACGTGCCCCCGGCCTCGCACCACCATCCCCGGCACCACTGACCGCGTCACGTAAAGCAGCCCCTTGACGTTGGTATCGATCATCTCGTCCCAGTCTTCGATCTTCCCCGTATAAAGCTTGTCCAGCCCGCGGCTCAGTCCGGCGTTATTCACCAGCACATCAATCGCCGCCCACTCCTCCGGCAACTCGTCCATCGTCCGCTGCACCGCAATCCGGTTGCGCACGTCCAGGGCAACGGAGTGAACCGCCGCCGCGCCCAGCGCCAACGCAGACGAAGCCACATCGGCCAGTTTGCCAACCCGCCGCGCCGCCAGCAGCAACCGCGCGCCCTCGGCCGCAAATGCAAGAGCCGTGGCTGCGCCAATCCCAGCGCTCGCCCCCGTCACAAAAACAATCTTCCCTTTCAAATCCATGTCTCTATCCTAACCAACGGCCCAAGCTGATCTGTGTCGCAAAACACAACGTATGCGAGTGTCCAATAAACAGAATCTTCAGTCCTGCACCCGGAAATCTAGATCTTCCCCCGACGCTGCGCCATCTTGTATTGCCCCACAGCCCAATCCTCGCTCCCAAGCCCGATCCGCTGCGCCTCGGCAAAAATCTCCGCCATCGCATCCGCCAGACTCGACTGCGTCTTCCCGCTCGCCGCCGCCGCCCGGAACAAACTCAAATCCTTCGCGCCCAACCCAATCGTCGCCCCGGGCTCCTCCGGCGGATGCGTCATCACCTTCGCATACGCCGCATAAAACGGCGACTGAAACAGCGCGCTGTTCACCGTCTCAAGAAACGTCTCAGGGTCGATCCCTTGCCCCGCTGCATACACAAACGACTCAGACAGCGAATGAATCATCGCGCTGATCAAAAAATTCCCGCCCAGCTTCACCGCATGAGCCTGCCGCGGCTCCTTGCCCACAACGGAAATCCCCCTCGACATCGGCTCGAGTATCGGCCGGGCCCTGTTCACCGCGCTCTCCTCGCCCGCAACCACAATCCAAAGCCGCCCTTCCGCCGCAATGTTCGGCCGCCCAAACACCGGCGCAGCCACAAAGTCGATCCCCCGCTTCGCGTGCTCCGCCGTGAGCCGTTCGCTCAGCGCCACGCTGATCGTGCTGCAACTGATGTGCAGCGAGCCCGGCGAAAGCGCGTCCATCAACCCGTTCGCTCCAAACAGCACCTCTTCATGCGCCGCATCGTCAAACAGCATCGTAATCACTGCATCGGCGCCCAGTTCAGCCTCCGCCGGAGTCCCTGCCGCAATTGCGCCCTCGTGGATCAGCGGCTTCGTCCGCGCCTCGCTCCGGTTCCACACCGACAACTCGTGCCCAGCCCCCACCAGCCGCAGCGCCATCGCCGTTCCCATCTTCCCCAATCCAAGAAATCCAATCCTCATCCCGTTCTCCTTGCCTGTCCGCCCGTTCAGAGCGCTGTTCACATCTTCTGCAGCAAAATCGTTCCGCTCTCCGCGCCTTCCACTTTTCCGCTCACTACCACCGCCTGCCCAATCTCCGTCATCGTCAGAATCAGCGCATTCCGTGCCGCCGGGTCCTGCCGCACCAGTTGAGGAGACGCCGCCCCGCCCACCTGCAGCCGCACATCGCCGATCCTGTCCACCTGCTGTCCCTCTCCAATAAACCGAAGCCTGTACTGCGTCGCCTCGCTGATCTTCTTCGTCAGTTCCACGTCAAACTTCCCATTCTCCCAGTGCCCCACCGCATTATCAGCCCACAAGTGCGCCGGCGCATCCCATGTTGCCGGAGCCACAACCCCCGTATTGAACGCTGCAAACCGCCGTATCCTCGCCTCGCCCGCGCTCTCCGTCACCACCGTCCGCAATGCCGCGTACTCGCGCGCCGCAATCGGCACAATCCGCTTGTGTCCAATCGAGCTTCCCGTATAAAGCGGCGTCCATTCCCCGCCCTCAAGACCCTCCACGCGGAACCCGCGAACCCTCTGTCCATACCGGCAATCTTCTTCAAGAATCACATGATCGATACGCGTGCTCTTCGACCAGCGCAGCTCAATCCGCGCGCCGGTCCCCGCCGTCTCCGCTACGCTCTTCCCAAATCGCCGCCGAATCTCCCCGCCAAACTCCCGCGCCCGCGCAAAGTCCGCATCAGGCATGTGCCCACGCGTGTCCGCCGGAATGTTCAGCAAAAGCTGCGCGCCGCGCCCCACTGACCGGTAATAGACCTCAAGCAGTTGATCCAGCGTCATCAGGTTGCGTGCGTTCTTCGTGCTCCAGAACCAATTTGGCCGCCGGATCGAAACATCGCATTCCACCGGAACCCACGCGTCCCCATCCGGGTCGCCCAGCAGCGAAGTCGAAGTCCCGCTCCGCGCATCCGCCATCGACTCCGCGTCCCACAACGGATAAGGCGCAAAGCCGTTCTCGTTCCCCACCCAGCGAATCGTCGCGTCCGGCCCCTGAAAAATCGCCGCATGCGCCGCATACTTGCGCACCAGGTCCGACGTCGGCACCACGCTCGACCCGTCGAACCAAACCTCCACCATCTCCCCATACCGCGTCAGCACTTCCCTCAGTTGCTCGCGATACATCGCGTCATATTCCGGCTGTTTGCTCTTGTCCGTGCAGATTCCGCCCACGTTCGCCCCAAAATAATCGTCCCGCGGAGAAAGATAAACCCCCAGCCCCAACCCATGCTTCTTGCACGAGGCGGACAAGTCGGCCAGCACATCCCCGTGCCCGCCCTTCCATGGTGTGTTCGCAATGGAATATTTTGTCGTCTTCGTCTGCCACATGCAGAATCCGCCCGCATGCTTGGCCACAAACACGATGTACCGAGCCCCCAGATTGACCGCGCACTCCGCCCAGTTGTCCGTATCGATATCCGGATTGATCGCGCTCAGCGGCGTTGAAAGATCGTCCCCCTCTTTGTCCTGAAAGGTATTCGGCGCAAAGTGAACGAACATTCCAATCTCAAGGTCTTGCCAAGCAAGCTGATCCGCCGAAGGAACCGCCCGCGCTTTTCCCCCAAGATCTAAGAGCGGCAGCGGGAACGGGTGAAGCTGTGCCCACAGCCGCGGGCCCTTCGATACAGCAACTGCAGTCGCAGCCGCTCCCGCGAAAAATCTCCGCCGATCCACCTTCACCTCCGCCATGACTTTCCACCTTTCATTTCCGCTGAGCAAAGGAACTCATCACAAGCCGCGCGCGCCCGACTCGCGTCAAGCAGGCGCCTCTAATTGTAATGTCCGGAAAAATTGAAAGCAGATCCCCATGTCCCGCCCGCCGCGACGAAAGTCCGGGATTGGTAGAAGTCCATGTCGGACCAGAAAAGCTGAAAGCTAAAAGCTGAGAGCTAAAAGCTGT
Organism: Occallatibacter sp.; assembly: GCA_035529815.1. Lineage (GTDB taxonomy): Bacteria > Acidobacteriota > Terriglobia > Terriglobales > Acidobacteriaceae > Telmatobacter. The sequence goes on from DATKWA010000131.1 coordinate 6,556, forward strand.
TCTCAGTTCGGCGCCCCGGAAGTCTCCTCTGCCGCAAACCTGCATTCCCCGCACTGGCAAACCCGGCGCAGATAATCCCACGAATAAATCCCGCTCGAGTGTCCATCCTCCCAGTTGAACTGCAGCGCATATCTCCCCACAGCCTGCGCGCTCTTGGGCCTGGCCGGCGGCGTATACATCGGCAACAAAGCCGCGCCCTTCGCCTTCCCCTGTCCTGGCTTCCGCCCCTGCTGTTCGCGCTCCTCAATGCACGTCGCGCAAGGGCAGGCATCCCGTAGCCACGCAAAACTCCAGGCGCTCTTGTGCCCGTCCTGCCAGTCAATCTCCAACCCCTTGCCCTCGGTCAGCAGCACGCGCACCTTCGCCGGCGTCACCGCTATCCGCGGCAGCGGCCGCGTCTCCGCGCTCTCCCGCTCCTGCTGTTCCTTGGTAGAAATCCGAATCCCTTCGTGGCTCATGACTCTATTCTAGCTGCCCCTTCACTGCTTCCAGAAAAACCAGGCCGCCATCGAAAGCCCGATCACGACCACCAGCCCCCGCAATATCTTCTGCGGAACCATCCGCGCATAACGCGCCGAGCTATAGCCGCCAATCGCCGATACCCCCATCGCCAGCAGGCAATACCGCCACACCACCTGCCCGTTCACCACAAACAGAACAAACGCAATCCCGTTCGCCATCGTGGTCGCAACCACCTTCAGCGCGTTGATCTCGTGCAGATCGTCAAACCCGAAAAGCGATAGCAGCGTGATAATCAGGAACCCCGCGCCCGCCCCGAAGTAGCCAATATAAAAACACACAGCGATCATCGCAACAAACACAGGCAACAGCCGCGGCGGATGCTTCGATCCAGCCATTGCTCCCTTGCGCCGGCTCAGCCACCCGGACACCGGCCCGCTCAGCGCAAAAATCGTCGCCGCCGCCAGAAGTAGCCACGGCACAAGGCGCATGAACGTCATCTGCGGCGTATTCAACAAAACCAGCGCCCCCGCCGTCCCGCCCAGCAGCCCCGCCAGCCCCATCGGCCACACCAGCCGCGGATTCTTTTGAATGTCCTCGCGATACGCCGCAATCGACGTCAGTTGCCCCGGCCAAAGCGCAACCGTGTTCGTCGCGTTCGCCTGCACCGGCAGCATCTTCATCCCCAGCATCGCCGGAAACGACAAAAACGATCCGCCCCCCGCAACCGCGTTCAGCCCCCCGGCCAGAAACGACGCCACGGCAAGCCAAACCCAGTGCCAATCCATGTATGCAGGGAGCGCAAAAAGATGGTTCATCTCCCACTCATTCTAGAGTGCCCCGCCTTCCAGCAAACGCGCGCCCGCAATTGCCAGCAGCTTTTCCACAGAAAAACACCGCAAAGAGCAGAGAACCGTCAATGAACGGCCGCGTAAGGCAATCCATCGCACGTAAGCCCATTCTCCATTGAAGTAGATCAAAATTGGCATCAACATCCTTCACACAGGAGATGCGGCATGAAGCATGCTTGGGGAAGATTTCCTGAAGATTTGCCCTGGAACGATCCCGAGCGCAAGCAAGCCAGCCAGTGACTCTCCCGCCAGCAATATCCCTGAACACGCCGCATTGGTCGAAGCAATCAGGCAGAATTTTCCCGCGATCTACCAGGACCCCACCCCTCGGAAGATGACCAGATGTCCGCCTGCCCTCATGCGTAAACTTCAGGCAGCCACCCGCCGCCACCATACTGCACTCCGCCCAAAAAATCAGAGCCGTCCCGCCACTCGCAAACACTTGCCCCCATCCGCCGCCTCTCCAGACATCCCTGCAACATGCCACTTCGTGCCGAGGCAAATCCCACAATCAAACTCCCATTTCCGCCCCTCGACGCACAACATTTAAGGCCGAAAATCAACAAAAATCTATCGAATCTCATTGAAAAATAAATAACTTAAAGCGACGTTAAAAAATATTAGTGTGTTGTGCTCATGTTTTCTTATCTATTTGTGCTATGATCTAGACATGAACATCGAGGAGTGGCGGGCATCAAACCCCTGCCAACCTTGGGCCATCAAATTCCATATGGAGGAAATCAACATGGCAATCACCCGTTGGGACCCATTTCGTGATGTCGTATCACTGCAGAACCGGTTCAACACGCTTTTCCGCGACCTCAACGAAGCCGACAGCCCGTTGACCACTGCAGCCTTCGTACCCGCTGTCGATATCTATGAGGACAGCAAGAAAGTCATGCTCAAAATCGAGGTTCCGGGCATCGAAGAGAAGGACCTCGACGTCAGCGTCGAAAACAACGTGCTCACCGTCAAAGGCGAGCGCAAGTTCGAGAAAGAGGAGAAGGAAGAGAACTTCCATCGCATCGAACGCCGTTACGGCAGCTTCTTCCGCGCCTTCACCCTCCCGTCCACTGTCGACACGGAGCATGTGCAGGCCAAGTACAATTCGGGCGTGCTCAAGCTGGAGCTTCTCAAGAAGCCAGAAGCACAGCCCAAGCAGGTCAAGATCAACATCGCAGCATAAAACGGCCTTCAGCCGTCAGCCTATGGCGTTTTGGGGATATGGCTGGCGGTCTGAGAAGCAGCGCGCCGGGTTTGGGGGAATGTTCGTTACCAGCCCGGCGCCTGCATTTTTTACATCCGTCTCTTCAAGTACAAAATCAAAAATCCAAAAGTGAACCTGAAACCAAAGCGAACCTGGAACCAATCTGAAGATACGCTGGACACCGGCTTCCGGCAGGAACAAGCTGGAAGCTAGAAGCTGGGAGCTGAATCCATGGCCATCCGTTGGGAGAAATTCACCGTCAAGTCGCAGCAGGCAGTCCAGCAAGCGCAGGAGCGCGCCTCCGAACTCGGTAACCCCGAGCTCCAGCCCGTCCATCTTCTTCTCGCTCTTCTCGAAGACCGCGAAGGCGTCATCCCCGCCGTCCTTGAAAAAATCGGCGTCCCCACCGAACGGCTCGAAAACGACCTCCACGCCATCGAGGAAAAACTGCCTCGTGTCGCCGGATCGGCCGCCCAGCCCGCCGCCAGTCAGGCGCTAACCCGCGTCTTCGACCAGGCATTCAAGGAAGCCGCCAACTTCAAAGACGAGTACGTCTCCACCGAGCATCTGCTCCTCGCCGCAGCCGGCCTCAAGGCCGATCCAGCCCGCGATGCCCTCGTCTCGCTCGGCGCAACCCACGAAGCCATTCTCAAGGCCCTCACTGCGGTCCGCGGCTCGCAGCGCGTCACCGACCAGAACCCCGAAGGCAAATTTCAGGCCCTGGAGAAATACGCCAAGAACCTCACCGAACTCGCCCGCCGCGGCAAGCTCGATCCCGTCATCGGCCGCGATGAAGAAATTCGCCGCGTCATCCAGGTCCTCAGCCGCCGCACCAAAAACAACCCCGTCCTCATTGGCGAGCCCGGCGTCGGCAAAACCGCCATCGTTGAAGGCCTGGCACGCCGCATCATCTCAGGCGACGTCCCGGAAAGCCTGCGCGACAAGCGCGTCATCTCGCTCGACCTCGGCTCCATGCTCGCCGGCGCAAAATATCGCGGCGAGTTCGAAGACCGCCTCAAGGCCGTCCTCAAGGAAATCGAAGAATCGAACGGCGAAATCGTCCTCTTCATAGACGAGCTGCACACCCTCGTCGGCGCAGGCGCGGCAGAAGGCGCCATCGACGCCAGCAACATGCTCAAGCCAGCCCTCGCCCGCGGAGAACTCCGCGCCATCGGCGCAACCACGCTCAATGAGTACCGCAAGTACATTGAGAAGGACGCCGCCCTCGAGCGCCGCTTCCAGATCGTCTACGTCGGCGAGCCCAACGTCGAAGACACCATCGCCATCCTGCGCGGCCTCAAGGATCGTTACGAGGCTCACCACAACGTGCGCATCAAGGACTCGGCTATCGTCGCCGCCGCCACGCTATCCCATCGCTACATCAGCGACCGCTTCCTACCCGACAAGGCCATCGACCTCGTCGACGAAGCAGCAGCCTCGCTCGCCATTCAAATCGGCTCCGTGCCCACAGAAATCGACCAGCTCGAGCGCCAAGCCACATCGCTCGAAATCGAGCGCGCCGCCCTCAAGCGCGAAACCGACTCGAACAGCCTGGCCCGCATGAAGGAAGTCGAACGCGAACTAGCCACGCTCAAGGAGCAGACCACCGCCCTCCGAGCCCGCTGGACCATGGAGCGCGAAGCCATCACCCACGTCAGCGAACTCAAAAAGAAAATCGAGGCCCTCCGCTTCGAAGCCGAAGAGCAAACCCGCAAGGGCCAGCTCGATCGCGCCGCCCAGATACAGTACGGCGAACTGCCCAAGCTCGAAGCCGAACTCGCGAAACTGAACGCCGCCCAGGACGGCGCAGGCAAGAACTCCGCCGGCGTTGCCCGCATGTTGAAAGAAGAAGTCGACGAAGAAGACATCGCCAAAATCGTCAGCAAGTGGACCGGCATTCCCGTCGCCCGCATGCTGGAAGGCGAAGTCAACAAACTCGTCCAGATGGAAGACCGCCTGCGCGAGCGCGTCGTCGGCCAGGATCCCGCGCTCACCATCGTCGCCAACGCCATTCGCCGCTCCCGCGCCGGCCTGAGCGACCCTAAGCGCCCCATCGGCAGCTTCATCTTCCTCGGCCCCACCGGCGTTGGCAAAACTGAAACCGCCCGCGCACTCGCTGAATTCCTCTTCGACGACGAGCAGGCCATGGTCCGCATCGACATGAGCGAGTACATGGAAAAACACGCCGTCGCCCGTCTCATCGGCGCGCCTCCCGGCTACGTTGGCTACGACGAAGGCGGCCAGCTCACCGAGGCCATTCGCCGCCGCCCCTACGCCGTCATCCTCTTCGACGAAATCGAAAAGGCACACCCCGACGTCTTCAATATTCTCCTGCAAGTCATGGATGACGGCCGCCTCACCGACGCCAAAGGCCGCACCGTCGACTTCAAGAACACGATCCTCATCATGACCTCGAACCTCGGCGCAAGCATGTTAGTCGGCGACACGCTCAAAACCGAACACGACTTCGACCAGGCCCGCGAGTCCGTCATGCGCATCCTTCGCGAGCACTTCCGCCCTGAGTTCCTCAACCGCGTCGACGACATCGTCATCTTCCGCCCGCTCGGCAACGCGCAACTCAGCCAGATTCTCGACCTGCGCCTCAGCGAGCTCGGCAAGCTGCTTGAAGATCGTGCCATATCGCTCGAACTCACCGAGCCCGCGCGCCAGCTCATCCTCGCCGCCGGCTCCGACGCAGCCTACGGCGCACGTCCGCTCAAGCGCGCCTTGCAGCGCATGGTCCAGGATCCCCTCGCCATAAAGATCCTCAATGGCGAAGTGCTCCACGGCTCCCACGTCCGCATCGACGTCGATCGCAACACAAGCCAGCTCCACTTCGAACCCATGACCCGCGAAGCCATGGCCTGAGCAAGCTGGCCCGATCCCTCGGCGGCATGCCATTGCATCATGGTGCTCGACCGACCAGTCAACTACGTGTCCCATTCAAGCCACGCCCTTTGCGGCTTGAGTGGGATCGCAAGAAGATGGTTCCTGAGATTCCGGCACTCCGCCAAACAGCTCTTGCTTCCTCTTCCCCGCCCGGACTAAACTCGACCCCATGAAACTGTCGACCCGTCCCCTTCTTCTCCTCGTCGCCGGCCTGCTTCTCTCAACCTTTGCCGCCTCGTCCCTTCACGCGCAAGACTGGGCCAAAGCCCGCCTCGACGCCTCCCCTCGCCACCGCGAGTACGTCTCCCTCAAGGCCGGCAACCGCACCATCCAGGCCTTCGTCGTCTATCCCGAAGTCAAAACCAAAGCCCCGGTCGTCATCATGATTCACGAAATCTTCGGCCTCAGTGATTGGGCCAAAGAGATGGCCGACGAACTCGCCGCGCAAGGCTTCATCGTCGTCGCGCCCGACCTGCTCAGCGGCATGGGTCCCAACGGCGGTGGCTCCAGCGCATTCCCCAGCCAGGACGCAACTATCAAGGCCGTCTCTGCCCTCGATCCCGATGGAGTCAACGCCGCCCTCGACGCCGCCGCCGACTACGGCAAGAAGATCCCCGCCGCCAACGGCAAACTCGCAGTCGTAGGTTTCTGTTGGGGAGGCGGAAAGTCCTTCGCCTTTGCCGCCCATCGCCATGACCTTTCAGCGGCCTTCGTCTTCTACGGCCCTGGCCCCGCCGACGTCTCCACCATCACCGCGCCCGTCTACGGCTTCTACGCCGGCAACGACGCCCGCATCGGCGCCACCGTCCCCGCCACAATAGCCGCCATGAAAGCCGCCGGCAAAAAATACGAGCCCATCACCTACGACGGCGCAGGCCACGGCTTCATGCGCGCCGGCGAAGACCCAAACAACACCGTCCCCGGCAACAAGACCGCCCGCGAACGAGCCTTCGCCCGCCTGCTCAAACTTCTCCACGCAATGTAGTTTGAATTTGGGTCCAAGGAAATTTAAAACTCGGTCTAATGTAGTTTGAAACTGGATGCCCTATTCAAGCCGTTCTGAGCGAAGCCGAAGAACCTGATTCTTGAAGTAGTCCGGCTTGAGTGGGATCGCAGCAACTACTGCCACAACTCCACCAGCGTAGCCCCTTGCCCACCCTCATTCTGCGGTGCCTCTTCAAAAGTAGCCACGTGCGGATGCCCCTTCAAAAACTCCCTTACCCCGCGCCGCAAAATCCCTGCCCCGTGCCCATGAATAATGCGCACCCGCGGCAACCCCGCCATAAACGCCCGATCGAGATACTTCTCCAACTCCTCGGTCGCCTCATCCACCGTCCGCCCAATCAGGTTGATCTCCATCCGCATGTCATCGGTATTCGCGCTCGTCACCGTCACATGCACGCCCTTCTGCCTGCGCGCCGCCGCCAGCGGATCGGCCCTCTCCGATTTCAAAGCATCTCCACCAGAACCTGAAACTTCGGCGCACTCATCGCGGCGAACCCGCATCTTGATCGGACCCAGCGCAACCTCAAACACATCCTTCTCCACCTCGCGCTGCACCACCGCCACCTTGCCCATCGACTTGATCAGCACCCGGTCGCCCGCCGCCACGTGTTTCAGTACATGCGGTTGCGCATTCGCATCTCCCTGGTCCGCGCCCGTCCTGTGCGCCACCACCGTCTGATTAAAGCTCTCCTGAAACTCCCGCCGCAGCCTCGTGATCCGCCGCTCCGCTTCCTTCGACAACTTCTGCTGCGCCGCGCGATCCTCAATCGCCCGCACCGTCTCCCGCATCTGAAACTCAAAATCCTTCACCAGTGAAGCCAGCTTCGTCTCCAGCTCGCGCGTCCTGTTGCGCAGCTCCACATCGCCCTCGCGCTTCAGCTTCGCCCGCTCCTGGTTCAGCGCGTACTGCTCTTCCCGCGTCGCCTTGCGCTCCTCTTCCACCTGCGTCAGCCCTGCATGCAGCCGGTCCAGGAACCGCGCAATATCCACCTGCTGCGATCCCAGCCGCTCGCGCGCCGCCGCAATGATTTCGTGATTCAGCCCCAGCCGCTCCGCCGTTTGAATTCCCGCTGAAGCCCCCGGCACGCCCAGCCGCAGTTGATAATTCGGCGCAAGCGTCACCTCATCCACGCCCGCCGCCGCATTCAGCACTCCCTCAGTATTCGCCGCATACACCTTCAGCGAAGTGTGGTGCGTCGAAATCAGCGACCACGCCCCCGCCTTCAAAAAATGACTCGCCACCGCAACCGCCAGTGCCGCTCCCTCTTCCGGGTCGGTCGACGAGCCAAGCTCATCCAGCAGCACCAGCGCGTGCGTCCCCGCCAGCCGCGACAGCCGGTCGAGATTCGTAATGTGCGCCGAAAATGTCGAAAGCGCAGCCTCAATCGACTGCGCATCCCCAATGTCCGCCAGAAACGCCGTGAAAACCGGAAAGCTCGCCGCCGTCGCCGGAACCGGCACGCCCGCCTGCGCCATCATCGCCAGCAGGGCTGTAGTCTTGAGGGTCACCGTCTTGCCGCCCGTATTCGGCCCACTGATAATCATCTGCCGGGCTCCCAAATTGAGCTCAAGTGTCAGCGGCACCACGGCAGTATTTGGGCGCGCGCCAGTCGCCCGCAGTCGCTTCTCCAGCAGCGGATGTCGAGCCCCATCCAGATGCAGCACCTCCTGCGTAATCGCCGGCGCAACGCAGTCGTACTCGCGCCCAAACCGCGCCCGCGCCTGCAACCCATCCACCAGCGCCAGCACTCGTGCCCCTTCCACCAGCCCCTGCGCATAGCTGCCCACTTGCCGCGTCAGCGCCACAAAAATCCGGTGAATTTCCGCCTGTTCTTCCTCAATCAGCCGTACCAGCTCGTTGTTCTGCTCAATCGTCTCCAGCGGCTCCACATACACCGTCTGCCCCGACGAGCTCGCCCCGTGAATCACGCCCGTCACACGCCGCTTCAACTCCGCGCGCACCGGAATCACAAACCGCTCCCCGCGAATCGTGATCAGTTCTTCCTGCGTCGCTCCATCACTCGACAACTTCCTCAGCGCCGCGCGCAAACTCTCCTCAATCGCACGCTGTTGTCTTTCCTGCTCGCGCCTTATCCGCCCCAACTCCGGCGATGCATTGTCCGCCAGCGATCCATCCGGCTGAATCGTCCGCTCAATCGTCTCCGCCAGCGGCCGCAAACTTGTCGTCAGCGCAGCCGACAATCCCGACAACCCCGGCAACTTCCCCACCAGCCGCGCCGGCGGCGACTGCAACAGCGCCTGCCACGAAGCGACATCGTTCGCCAGCCGCGCTACCGCCTGCAACTCGCCGGCCTCCAGAGCCGCACCCGCAATCTGCGCCTTCGCCGCCAGCTGTGTCGGATCGAACAGCCCGCCCAGTGGAATCGAAACCTGCTCTTCCAGCGCCAGCCGCACCTCGCCCGTCAACTGATGCTGACGCGTAATCCACTCTTCATCTGTAGAAGGCCGCAGATCGAGAATCGCCTGCCGCCCCACCGGCGACGCAGAAAATCCAGCCACCAGCGCAAGCAGAGGCTCCCACTCAAGCGCCACAAAATCGGCGTGTTCCACCTGTAACGGAATTGGATCAAGCAAGGCCATGTATACGAACTATCTTAACGGGCGTAGGAAGTTCAATTCGAGATTCGCCGCTTTTACTGCCGCGTGCTCCATCCCTCTCGACAAAACCCGGTGCCCCATCCAAACCGCGCTCTTTGCGGTTTGGATGGGGGATCAAAACACTCGACCAAGGGGTTTCTCTAGTCCCTAGTTCCTAGTCCTTGCACGCCTTCCCACCGTCCCACCGCCGCCGCCGCCATGCAGTTCCCCACCACATTCAACCCCGTCCGCCCCATATCCATCAACGTATCCACGCCCAGCAGCATAAACACGGCCGCTATTGGAATCTGAAACGACCCCGCCACTCCAAGCAGCACCACCAGCGTCGCCCGCGGCACGCCCGCAATGCCTTTACTCGACAGCGCCAGCGTAGCCAGCAGCACAATCTGCTGCACCACACTCAAGTGCAACCCGCCGGCCTGCGCCGCAAACAGCGCTGCCATCGCCAGATAAAGCGTCGACCCCGTCAGATTGAAGCTATACCCGGTCGGAATCACAAACGAAACAATCCACCGCGGCACACCAAACTCTTCCATGCGCTCCATCGCCAGCGGCAGCGC
>DATKWA010000132.1:0-74107 GCA_035529815.1 Occallatibacter sp.
CGCGATTTGCGCGAGTGTTTGCTGATCCAAATTGCAGCACAGCAGCACGAGTTCGGCCAACTGTATGCCAAGCGGCCCGTTGAGCCGGAGGAGAATCCACACGGTAACCTGAAGGCTGCGGCTGAGGCAAAACTTGAGGAACGCCGGCGCAGCATGGAGGTTGGGGCTCTGATTGTGGACAGCCACTTGCATTTGTTGCAAAAGCGCGATCATAAAGAACTGGCGCGGGCGGCCCAGGTGACACTTGAAGAGGCGCATGCGGGCATGGAATTTATCCGCACGCTGGACCCGAGGCCGGGACGGCTTTACAACCGCGAACAAACGCGACTGATTGAACCCGATGTAGTGTTTTTGAAGCACGCCGGGGAGTGGGTTGTGTCAATGAACGAGGAAGACCTGCCCAGCCTGCGATTGAGCTCGCGCTATCGGCGGATGCTGGCGGCGGAAAATACCGACAAAGAAGTCAAGGATTACGTGAAGGAGCGGTTCCGCTCTGCGATGCAGCTGATGAGGAATATCGCGCAAAGAAAGAGCACAATTCTGCGCACGTGCGAAGTGATTGTGCGTCGGCAGCAGGAGTTTTTGGACAATGGCGTTGAAGCGCTGCGGCCGATGATGATTAAAGAAGTGGCCGAGGAGATTGGGGTTCATCCTTCGACGATCAGCCGCGCGGTGGCCAACAAATATGCGCACACGCCACAGGGCGTGCTGGAACTGCGGTTCTTCTTCACAGAGGGATCGAACGGGCCCGAAGGCGCAGACACGCCGCTGCTGGTGCTGAAGCGCAAGGTGAAGAAGATGATCGACGATGAGGATGCGGGGCATCCTCTGACCGACGACCAGCTTGCCGCAATGCTACAGGCGCAAGGGATTCAATTGACGCGGCGCACAGTGGCGAAGTATCGCGAGGATATGAATATTCCTTCGACGCATCAGCGGCGGCGGAAGAATTAGTCGCTGGTCTCTCGCTTGTTCCTGCTTCCCATGTGTTCCGCCGCGGTCCGCCGCGGTGGAACACCTGGGAAGCAGGACTCCCGACAGACGTTAGAGCACGACGCTGTTATTCATCAGCGTGATCTCCGGTAGATTCCCTCCACATTCGATGGTTACGCTTGCGCCCTTCAAATCTGCGCCGGCGGGAACGGCTAAGGTGACCTGCGCTGTTTTCGGCACGAGGTCGGTTGGTGCCTTCAACGCGGGAACGCTGGCGGTGGCGATGGTTTTGCCTTCGCGGTCGCGGAGGACGACCTTGGAGGCGGGTGAATCGACAGCGCCGACCGAGTGCACCGTGACCGTCATCTGCTGGCCTTCAACTTTTACGTCTTCAGGATCGAGGCCGAGGTCGGGACGCGACCAATAGGGCGTTCCCTTCGTTGCGAGCTTGAGTTCGATGACCGTAGTGGTGTGCGGGGCGAAGGTAACTTCGATGTTCTTGCTGCGCTCGAAGGCGACGCTCCGCGTTTCCAGGTTTTGGACCGGTGCATCGGCCGTGGGCTGTGCGTTGCCAATTCCCTTCTGCGTGCCCTGCGTCATAGTCCATTGGCCGGGATCGATTTCCCATCCTGTCATGCGCGCTTTCACCGGGACAGGATCAAGGTTGTAGGCGATGATCTTGACGTGATCGGGCGTAGCTTCCGGGATGAGGATGGCGACGCTTTGATCATTCGCGGGCGCATCGAATCGCCAACTGACGGCGTTGCCGGGGTAGCAATAATTACGCATGAGCGCTACGCCGCCGAGGCGCGAACGCTGCAGTTCGCCGTTGTTGAAGTAGATGCGATCGATCCAGAGACTGCCTTTCGTGTTGATGAATTCGCGCTCATGGGCGGTCTGGATTTGCGAGGCGTAGACCTTGTCAAGATAGGAGGTGTCGCCGGTTACTTGCCAGGCCAGTTGCGAGACGGTCTCATTCGAATGCGTTGTACTGTTGGCCGCAACGATGAGCGGATCGGTTGCGGTCTTGCGCAGGTTGAGCATGTCGAGCGCGTCAGAGTTGATCAACTGCAACGCTTCAACGGGCGCATCGACAAAGGGCTTCACGTATTTTGGATCGTTGGTCCAGCGATAGGCGGCCCAGAGAATGAACCACGGCCTCATGCCGGTGGGCTTGTCTTCGTCGGTCTTGAAGTTGACCTCGGTATGCAGCGCCATCTTGCCGTTAGGACCGGGCTTGTAGTGCGCGAGGAAACCGTCGGCGAGCTCGATGATCATCTTGCGCGTTTCCGGCGAGCCGTTGAAGAGCACCAGCGAAAGCGCCGGATGGAAGACCATGTAGGAGGCTTCCTTGGACCATCCCCACACGCCGCTCTCGGCCATCTTTGCACCGTTGAAGTAACTGGAACGCACGTGACGGTGGCCGGCTGCGTTGATGCCGCTGAGCCATTCGAGGCGCTTGGCCGTAACCATGGCGCGCTCGATCTGCCTGGGGCTGCCGAAGTCGAGCATCATAGATTCGCCGAGTACGTTGAGGCCGTCCTCGTAGCTGTGCAGCTCATCGGTCTGGATGGTGGCAAGGCCATTGGTGAACATGTGCTGGTCGTACATGGCCTCCATTTCCTTCCAAAGCGACGCTTTGATTTTGTCCGGAGTGGAGCCCATCATGGCGAGGCCCGGCCACCACTCGGTGAAGTCGCTATCGTCGGAGAGGCCGCCGCCAAATTCGCCGTTCGAAATCTGGCGATTGTCGATGTACCAGTTGATGAGGTGCTTGAGATAGCCGAGATCCTGGACCTGCAGGAAAGCCCACTGGGGCACACCCGCGGGCGCTTGCGGCACGATGAACGGCGGACGCACCTGCTCCATATTTTTCTCATGCCAGTACTTGCGGCCTAGATCGTTCTGCGGGTCAACCCGCAGCAGGTCGGTGATGTCGCCATCGAAGCGGTTGAAGAGGTTGAGGCGGCGCGAGTTCACGCTTTCCTCCACCATGTTGGCGTATTCGTCGCGCACCTGGGTGAGGCGGTCGGCGACGTGCTCTGGCAGCGCGTCCTTGTAGGACTTGAAGATGAGGCGCAGGCTGGCGCCTTCAAGAGCGGAGGTGTTGAAGTCCGCGCTCTGGGCGGCGATGGTGATGTAGAGGCTTTTGCCGTTGGGCAGGATGCGGTCGCGCGTGTCGAGCCAAAGCGTGTGCGGCACGCCGGGCTTGACGGCGAAGGTGAAGTAAAGCATGTCGCGCATGGGCCAGAGGGGATCTTTGACCTGGATGTTGAGCGGGATTAAGCCGTCCGCGTTGGGCTTAATATTGAGCGCGGGCAGATCGATGGCGATGCCGTCGAGGCCGCCGTCCATGTTTTCCCATCCGTAGGAAGTGCCGTGTCCGACTTCAACCATTTGCGAACGGAAGTCCGCGGGAACAATGATGTGGACGATGGGCAGGCCGGATTGCGTATCCTTACGCGACGTGCCGGGAACCATAGCTGTCGGCATGGCCACCATGGTCATGCGCTCGTCGGCGGGAAAGCGGCCGTTGATGAAGTTGACCAGCGGCAGTGCTGAAGGATTGTCGTCTGGCGTGATCTTGCTGGTGAGCTTGTAGCGCAGTGTTGCAACGCCTGTGGGCTCCGTGCCGGGATGAACATAGTAAGCGGAGAGCTCGCCGATGGGCTGCTCCTGCTCGACATTGGTGAAGCGGAGTTTCTCGCCGCCGGGAAACGGCTTGTCGAACTGGTTGTAGGTGATCTCCTGGCCGATTGGACGCTCGAAGAGAGTTTTTTCCTCGTCGGCTGCTTTCTCCTTGTCGTGAGAAAGGAGGCTCATGTTGCCCCATGCGCCGCCAGCGATTTCAAGATGGTTCCAGGGCTCGTTGGGCATGTAGAAGGTGACAGTCTTGCCGGAGAGCGAGTAGCAATCCCAGTCGGGGAGTTCGTAGTAGTCGTCGCGGCCAATGAGGCGGGAGCGATTGTAGACGCCGGGCCATGTGGTTTCGCGGATGCCGTCGGTGGCCTTCCACCACCAGCGATCGAGATCGTAAACATCGTGAATTTCGACTTTGCGAATCGTTGTGTAGGAGGAGTCGAGCACGACGGGGGGATCATTGGGGCGATTCCAGCCGTACTTCAGATTCCACTCGGTCTGCCAGTTATCTGCATGGCCCGAGCCTGAGTCAAAGCGGCCTTCTGCGGGCAGGATGGGCGCGCCGGGGCCCGTGGGCGAGGCGGCTGTGCCGGCAGCAACGATGCGGTCGAGCGCGGGAATGTTCTGCGGAATTTCATTTTTCGCGAGGCCGGCGATGTTGTCGTCGGATAACATGCGGTCGTAGATGCGCAACTCGTCAATGTCGCCACCGCGGTCGTAGCTGTAGGACGTTTCAACGCCGGTGGGGCCGATGATGCGCGAGTGAGGGCCGAACTGGTCGAGGTTTGTATCGAAGAGGCCGGTGGCTGTTTTGGTGGCGGCGAGTTTGCCGTTCACGTAGAAGCGAATGCCGCTGGTTTCATCCCACGCCAGGGCGAGATGAACCCACTGGTCGGGCTTGGGGAAGTCGGGCAGGGTGACGGAGACGCGGGTGCGGCCAAGGTTGACGTCGGTGACGAATGCATCGAAGCCGTGGCCGTTGTAATCAATGCGTAGCCACACCATGTCCCAACTGGAATGGTCGGCGAAACCTACTCGGAAGACGGGGAATTCAGTTTGGTCGACAGGCATGCGCGAGCGCCAGAAAAATGAGAGTGTGCCGCGCTGCGCGTAGATGTTGCCGGGCGCCCAGTAGGAGAGAAGCTGCGTGTTGCCGCACTGGATGTAGGAGCCGTGCGCGCCGCCGGGAAGAATCTTGACGTCTTTGACGTAGTTGGGGACGGGGTTGCCACCAGCGGCATAGTCGGCGTTGAGGCCGTGATCACCGGAGAGATAGAAGAGCAGGCCGGGCTCGCTCGCGTGCGGATTCGGGGGCAGGATGTTGGCCGTAGTGGGTGGCGCGTATTCAACGGGAACCTGCGCTTGAGCCGCTGCGAGAAAGATGAAGGCCAGGAGCGGGCAAAGCACAAAGAGACGGCGCATGCAAAACATTGAGAGACTCCTCGAATCCGGATGGTGCGGGGAAATGAACGCTGCGTTCGGAACGCCGCTAACTGGTCAGACCACGCAGCGGAATTGTCGCCGCTGAGGCATAGTTTTGGCAAATAGGTGAAAATTGCCAATTCTGATCGGTTTGTTTCCGGAGAATCTCCGGTGTTTCGGGGGTATGCTTATCGCATGAGTTCTGCGATGAAAACTGCGTTGCTGTATGGGGCCAGAGACATCCGGGTGGAGGCCTATCGCCGTCCGGAACTGCAGGCTGGGATGGTGCTGTTGCGCAACCGGCGCGTGGGAATTTGCGGGTCGGACCTGCACTACTACGAGCACGGGCGTTGCGGCGCATTTGTGCCCGACCGGCCCTTTGTGATGGGCCATGAACTGACGGCGGAGGTTGCGGCCGTTGCCGACGACGTTGACGGATTGAGGATAGGCGCACGGGTCACGGTGAATCCCGCCCGAGCCTGCGGCTTCTGCGATTATTGCAAGGCGGGCCGCGGCAATCTGTGCGGCAAAACCATCATGCTGGGCAGCGCCAGCACCACTCCACCGACGAATGGCGCGCTGGCCGAATTCGTCACCGTGCGGAGCGATCAGGTTCACGTGCTGCCGGACGACATGGACGACAGTCTGGGCGCAATGATGGAGCCATTTGCCGTTGCGCTGCACGCAGTAAAGCGGGCCGGCGTTGTGTCGGGAAAGCGGGTTCTGGTGACAGGCGCGGGAACGATTGGACTATTGGCGGCAATCGCGGCCAGAGCTTTCGGCGCCGTTCCGGTGGCCATCAGCGACATTGTTGCAGTGCGGCGCGCCAAGGCGGTTGAAGTGGGCGTGGATGTCGCGCTTGATCCGGCGGCGAAAGACTTGAGCGAGCGGGTTCGGGCGCTGACCGGCGACGGGTTCGATGTGATCTTTGAAGCATCCGGCGCGCCAATGGCGTTGCGCGGCGCGTTCGACCTGGTGCGGCCCGGGGGAACGATCGTGCAGATCGGCACACTGGGAACTGCGGACATTCCGCTACCGGCCAACCTGGTGATGAACAAGGAAATCAGCTTTATTGGATCCATGCGCTACGGAAATGTTTTTGCCGAGGCGATTCGGCTGGCATCGGAGGGGCGGGTCGATCTGCGGCCGCTGATCAACGATGAAGTCTTCCCATTGGATCAGTCGGCGAGCGCCTTTGAACTGGCGGGCGACAAGACGCAATCCATCAAGGTGCAGATCCAGTTATAAATTCTGGTGCTTCGCGCGATGCCGACCGATGGAGCTACATTGCTGCGGGACTCTCAATGCCGAGCCACGCGAGAACAACAACTAACTCGCGCAATGCCACGGCGGCCGTTGCGAGCAGAAATGCTTTGCGGGCCGGGTCCTCTTCAGTGAGGATGTGATGGCGGTGGTAGAAGTTGTTAAACTCCTGCGCTAACTGAAAAGCGTGCTTGGCGAGATAAGCCGGCTCGGAGGTAGCGATGCACTGCTCGAGCATGAGCGTGCGGCGCGCGGCGCGCAGCCACAAGGCCCAGATGTCTTCGTTCTCTTCGCCGGCGAGGTAGGGCGCGGGATCGATGGCGGCGAAGCTGGCCAGTACTTCATCGGGAGTGGTTGCGGCCTTGCGAAAGATGTTGCGGGCGCGGACTACGGCGTATTGAATGTAGGGGCCAGTTTCACCCTCGAAGCTCAACGCATCTTTGAAGTCGAAGGCGATGACGGAGCTGCGCGTGAACTTGAGCATGAAGTAGCGCAGGGCGCCGATGGCGATTTGCTCGGCAATCTGCTGGCGTTCTGTCTCGTCGCGTCCGGTCTGGCGGGCGTCGACTTCGGCGCGGGTGGCGGCGATGAGCTTGTCGATGAGGTCGTCGGCCTTGACGCCGAAGCCTTTGCGGCCGCTGACTTCGATGTAGGGGCGGGCGAGGTCTTCGGCTGAGACGTCGTAGCCGAGTTCGACGGCGCAGCGCGGGGTGAGCGCCACCATCTCATAACTGAAGTGCGTGTAGCGGTCGGCCTGGTCGGAGTGGCCCATGCCGCGCAGGGCCTGGATGACGTTGGCTTGCGGGTCGGACTGACGCGTGTCGATGACGTTGTAGATGGCCTGCGCGCCGCCGAAGTGCGGATGCGTTGCCTCGCCGTCGACGGTTGAGATCCAGCATTCGTGACGGGGGTAGGTGAAGAAGGGTTTGTAGCCGAAGTCCTTGCCGAGCAGGCCGAACTTCCAGAGGTGATAGGCGATGTCTTTGCCGACGTAGGTGACGGTGCCGTTGGAGCGGACGATGACTTTGGCATCTTCGTCTGTTTCGCCGTCTGTGGTGTCTGCGCCGGGGCGGGTCATAACCCAGCAGCCTTTGTTCTTGCCTTCGTTTTCAAAGTAAAGCACGCCGGATTTCTTGAGCTGCTCGAAGGCTGCTTCCCAGAATTTGAGGTGCAGAATTTCGCTTTCGCGGGGCAGAAAGTCGTACTCGATGTCGAGCCGGAGCATGGTTTCAAGATGGCGGCGCAGAACGGCGGTTGAGATGAGCTCGGCAACTTCGGCGGTTTCGTTGCCGCCGTGCTCGATTTCGTGCAGCGTGGCGTAGCGGAGGTTTTTGCGCTCGGCGTTTTCGGCGTCGGTTCCGGCGGAATACCATTGCGAGGTCTTTGCGTAGAGATCCCAGCAGTAGTAGTCGACGCGCTCGCCCTTCTGCTTGAGTTCGTCGAGAAGAGCGCGAACGCCAGCAGGAGTGCGGCCTTCGAGATGAAGAAAACCGACGACGACATCAGCGACCTGCACGCCGGTGTTGTCGATGTAGTTTTGCACGTCCACTTTTTGCCCGGCGGCACGCAGCAGGCGCACGAAGGTGTCGCCGAGGATGGAGTTGCGCAGATGGCCAACGTGGGCAGCCTTGTTGGGATTGATGCTCGTATGTTCTACGAGGGAGTGCATGCCGCTTGTCTTGATCTCAAGGCCTTCACCTGCTGCAACAAGACGTGCCCCGGCACTGCGATCGAGGCGGGCGTTGATGTAGCCTGCGCCGGCGACTTCGAAGCCAACGAAGCCCGCGAGAGGGCCGAGGGCCGCCACAATCTCCTGCGCGATCATTTTGGGCGCCTTGCGAAGTTTGCGGGCCAGCTCGTAGGCAACGGGGGTGGAAAGCTCGCCGAATTTCAGGTCAGGCGGAATCTCGATGGGGATGTTCTGGAGTTCGAGATCGTATTTTGACTTGAGAACACCGCGCAGATGTTCGGCGAAGCGGTTTTGCAGTTCGAGATACACGTCGAGGAGCCTCAGAAATCCTTGATTTTCAAGGTGATTTTAACACCTGGGGTGGGGCGGGCGCGGCTTCGCCGCCCAGGGGCGAGGCTGGTTGAATTTCCGGCTGTTCCACCCTTGCGGCAGATGAAAACGCAAGGATAGGACCCTCAGAGTGAGTGCCGCAGCCTTTATCTCGTTGAATGCCGTAAGATGGAGAGTAGATTGCCTCAATAGTTCCGGCTGGTGCACGCGGAGAATTGAACGCAAAGTCCCGCCCATGACGAATTCAGCATCCAGCAAAGAATGTTTTTATCTGACCACGCCGATTTACTACGTGAACGCGCGGCCGCACCTGGGCCATGCCTACTCGACCATTGTGTGCGACGCCATTGCACGGCGGAAACGCGCGCTGGGTGTTGAGACATGGTTTTTAACCGGAACCGACGAGCACGGGCAGAAGATTGAGCGCTCGGCGGAACTGGCCGGGCGTACGCCTGCCGAGTTCGCCGCGGCAATTTCAGACGAGTTTCGCGGCCTGTGGGATCGGCTTGGGCTGAGCTACGACGACTTTATCCGCACCACGGAAGACCGGCACAAGCGCGGCGTGCAGAAGCTGTTTGCGACTCTGCGCGACAAGGGATTTATCTACAAGGGCAGCTACACCGGGCAGTATTGCGTGAGCGACGAGGCCTATGTGGACGGGCCACCGGGAACGGTTTGCCCGGACTGCGGACGAGTGACGGAGACGGTGAGCGAGGAGAATTACTTCTTCAAGCTGTCGGCCTTCGAGCGCAAGCTGCTGGAGTTTTACGAAGCAAATCCCGGATTTATGGGGCCGGAGTCGACGCGGCGCGAGGTAATTTCTTTTGTCCGCGGAGGGTTGAAGGACCTGTCGGTGAGCCGGACGAGTTTTTCCTGGGGCATTCCGGTGCCGGGCGATGAAAAACATGTGGTGTATGTGTGGCTGGATGCGCTGGCCAACTACATTACGGCACTGGGTTATGGGTCGGACGATCCGAAGGACCAGGCGCGGTTTGCAAAGTTCTGGCCTGCGGACATGCACTTGATCGGCAAGGAGATCAGTCGCTTCCACTGCGTGTATTGGCCGGCGTTTTTGATGGCGGCCGGGATTGCCCTGCCGCGGTCGGTAAAGGCCAACGGGTGGCTGCTGTTTGACCAGGGGAAGATGTCGAAGTCGCGCGGCAACATTGTGCGCGCGGAGACGGTACATGAGGTTCTGGGCACGGATGCGCTGCGGTATTTTCTGCTGCGCGAGATTCCGTTTGGACAGGACGGCAGCTTTTCTTTCGATGCATTAGTCCAGCGGTACAACGGGGACCTGGCCAACGGCTACGGCAATCTGGTGAGCCGCGTAGTGAACATGGTGCACAAGTACTTTGGCGGGGTTTTGCCGGAGACGGGCGTCCAGACGGATGCCGAGAGGACGTTGCGCGAGAGCGCGGTGCGAGCGATTGCTGCGTTTGGGCCGGAGTTCGATGCGTTGAACTTCTCTGAAGCGCTGAAGGGCTTGTGGACTTTGGTTGCGGAGACGGATGGCTACCTGACAGCGAATGCGCCGTGGAAGAAGCCGCCAGAGCGGTCGGATGCGAACCATATGCTGGTGCAGGCGCGGGTGCTGGCAACGGCGGCTGAGGCGATTCGCGTGATTACGGCGCTGGTGTATCCGATTATGCCTGAGGCGGCCGCGAAGGTTTGGCGGCAGCTTGGGCAGGGTGAGATTGCCGAGGCTGCAAAGAATTCATTTTTGACAGACATCGCGTGGGGCGGGTCGAAAGCAGGAACGAAGTTTGGTGAGCCTGCACCGCTGTTTCCACGCGCGGAAAAGGATGCGGTTGAACGTATGCAAAATATTGAGGACCAGAACAACAAGAGCGTGATTGAAGCGGCGGGCGGTACGGCGGAGGCGGCGGCGAAAGCCATTGCAGCCCCTGTTGCGGCGGCTGTTGCTGAAAAGGCTGTTGCGCCGGAGGCCCCTGCGGCTGTTGCCGCGCCGCGCGTTGCGGAGACCGCGGCTCCGGTTGCGTCTGCGACGCCTCCTGGGGCTGCAACTCCTCCTGCGACTCCGGCGGCTGCTGTACCTGAGACGGCGACTGCGCAGGAACCACAGCACATTTCGATCGATGATTTTGTGAAGGTGGATTTGCGGGTGGCACAGATTCTAGTGGCAGAGCGGGTTCCCAAGGCAGACAAGCTGCTGCGGCTGGAAGTGGACCTGGGCTACGAGAAGCGGCAGATTCTGGCCGGCATTGCGCAGTTCTACGAGCCGGAAAAGCTGATTGGGCGGAAGATTGTGATTGTGGCCAATCTTGCTCCGCGCAAGATGCGGGGTCTGGAATCGAATGGCATGCTGCTGGCCGCTTCCTTGCCCGATGGCGCACCGGTGCTGGCGGGATTTCTGGAAGATGTTCCGCTGGGAGCGCGGCTGAAGTAGAGGTCCCGCGCGATGAGACGCAAGGCGTGAGATGACGAGTTGGAGGCCCTATTGCAACGCGATATCGAACCCCTGAAAGGACTCTACGCGCTATTCAATGCGCGCGACATTGACGGCGTACTTGCATCCCTGCATCCGGAAGTGGCGTGGGCCAACGGAATGGAAGGTGGCCACGTGCACGGATACGACGGTGTACGCAGCTACTGGACGCGACAATGGGCGATGATCGATCCGCGCGTAGAGCCCAAGAGTTTTTCAATAGATGAGGCAGGAACAATCGAAGTTGAAGTGCACCAGGTCGTGCGCGATTTGAAGGGCACTTTGCTGATTGATCAAACTGTCAAACATTTGTTTCAATATAGGGACGGCCTCGTCGTGCGCTTCGACATAGGTTGAATGGAACGTCACATTGTAAGGACCACCTTATCCCCAAAAGTCAAATTGCGCTGAAAGAAACGCACGTGTTAAGCCATCGAGGACTCCATTGTTGATTGATTCCCATGCGCACATTGACAGCCCGCGCTACGCGGAAGACCGCGCTGCGATGCTCAAGCGTGCGTGGGAGGCAGGCGTGGGGGCGGTGCTGGGGATCGGCATTGGCGAAGGACCGGCCGAGATGCACAAGACTCTGGAAATTTGCCGCGAGTTCAATTCCCTGCCCCAGAGCGGCAACGGGATTCCACGGCTGTATACGAGCGCGGGCGTTTATCCGCACAACACGCCGGAGATTGGCGACGCGGTGCTGACCAAGCTGGACGGGTTGCTGGCCGAGCCGGAGACGATTGCCTGCGGCGAGATCGGCCTGGACTATTACCACGAGGGCGCGGCGCACGACATGCAGCGGGCAGGTCTGGTAAAGCAACTGGAAGTCGCCGCCGCGCGCAAGCGCCCGATCCTGATCCATTGCCGGGACAAGAGCGATGGGCCAGGCAGTGCCTGGGACCATCTTTTCCTGACTCTGGATACCTATTGGCGGCACACGGGGTTGGGCGGCGTGATGCATTGCTTCGGAGCGGGATGGGAGGAGGCGAAGCGGTCGCTGGACATGGGTTTTCTGGTGTCGTTTGCCGGGAATGTAACCTACCCAAAAGCTCAGCCGCTGAGGGACGTGGCCGCGCGGATGCCGTTGGATGGGATTCTGGTGGAGACCGATGCGCCGTGGCTGGCTCCGGAGCCTAACCGCGGAAAACGCAACGAACCAGCCTGGGTGGCGCAGACCGCCGAGGTTGTGGCAGGCCTTTTGGGCGTTGAACCGGAGGAAATAGCCTCGTCGACCACGAAAAACTTCGCAAGGCTGTTTCAGATTCAGGCGGACGTGGGAAACTGGTAGAGGAATTGCATGCAGCAGCCCTTTGCACTGCGTCGAGCAGGGCCCTGGGGATTGAGGGAAGACAAATGGCACAGGATAATTCATTCGACGTTACGAGCAAGGTGGAAATGCAGGAGGTCCGCAACGCCCTCGATCAGGCGCTGAAGGAAATTCACCAGCGCTTTGATCTAAAGACTTCGAACTCCGAGATCAAGCTCGAGGGCGAAGACACAATTCTGCTTGCCTCCGACGGGGAGTACCATTTGGAGGCGGTTAAGGACATTCTGGCGCAGAAGCTGGTGAAGCGCGGCGTCTCGCTGAAGAACATGACCTATGGGAAGCTGGAGCCGGCGACGGGCAAGAGTGTGCGCCAGAAGATCTCATTGCAGCAAGGCATCCCGGTGGAAAAGGCCAAGGAGATTGTGCGCCTGGTGAAGGACTCCAAGCAGAAGGCGCAGGCCAGTATTCAGGGAGACATGGTGAGGATTTCAAGCAAGGACCGCGACGCACTGCAATCGATTATTGCGCTGCTGCGGGGCAAGGAACTGGGCCTGGAGTTGCAGTTTACCAACTACCGCACGAATTAACGGGCAGTTACAGATACCGACCGACGAGAACCGGAGAGCTTTGAGCACATTGGCAACATCGACGGCAAGAGAGGTCTTCGACCTGCTGCGGGACGACCTGGTAGCGATCGAGCAGGAGTTGGGCCGCGACGCCGCTTCGGGCGTAAGCACGATCACGGAGATTGCTGAATACTTGCGCGAGGGCGGCGGCAAGCGCATACGGCCATCGCTGCTGCTGCTGTCTGCACACATGCTTGGCTACTCGGGCCAGGGCGCGATCCGGCTGGGCGCTGTGGTGGAGATGGTGCACACGGCGACGCTGGTGCACGACGACATTATCGACGGCGCGGACACCCGGCGCGGACGTCCCTCGGCCAATACGACATGGGGCAATGAAAAATGTGTGCTGGCCGGAGACTGGCTCTACATGCAGGCCTTCAAGGTTGCGCTTGAGGAGAAGAGCCTGCGCGTGCTGGAGTTGCTGATCGGGCTGACGCAGCAGATGGTTGAGGGCGAGCTGCTGCAGATTCAGAAGCTGGGCAAAGCGGTTTCCGAGGCCGAGTATTACGATCTGATCTTCCGCAAGACGGCGTGCCTGTTTTCGGTTTCGATGCGGATGGGCGCGGTGCTGGCCGGCGCCAGCGAGGCGGTAGAGAACAGTCTGGCTACCTATGGACGGACGGTGGGCCTCGCTTTCCAGATTGTGGACGACGTGCTGGATCTGACGGCGACCGAAGAGGTGTTGGGCAAGCCTGTGGCGAGCGATCTGCGCGAAGGCAAGGCGACACTGTCTGTGATTCACTCGATCGACCACGGTACGGCGAAGGACCGGCAAGCTATCCAAAGGGTGCTGGACGACCGAAGCTTTGAGAATGTAAGCCGGCAGCAGATCAAAGATATTTTGATGCGCAACGGCTCGGTGGAGTACGCAAGAACGGTGGCAGACCGCTACGCGGAGCAGAGCCGTCAGGCTCTGGCGCATCTGCCCGAGTCGGAGTTCAAGCGCGCCCTGCTTTGGGTGCCGGACTTTGTGGTGGCGCGGGAGAAGTAATGGAACGCAGAAAATCGGGACAACCGTTGTGGACCGCGGTAGACAAATACCTGGGCGATTTGCTGGCTCCGTCCGATCCAATCCTCGAAGACGCACTTGAGGCCAACTGCAAGGCGGGGCTGCCGGCCATAGACGTGTCTCCCCTGCAGGGCAAGTTTCTTCATGTTCTGGTCCAGATGACGCAGGCCAAGCGCGTGCTTGAGATCGGCTTGCTGGGCGGCTACTCGACGATCTGGATGGCGAGGGCGTTGCCGAGGGGCGGGCGCATTGTTTCGCTTGAGTTCAGCCCGAAACATGCCGATGTGGCGCGCGCGAATCTGAAGCGCGCTGGCCTGCTCAAGCGCGTTGACGTGCGCGTGGGGCCAGCGCTTGACTCGCTGCCAGTGCTTGCAGCCGAGCGCGGCGGCAAGTTCGATTTGATCTTCATCGACGCGGACAAGCCGAACAATCCGCGGTATCTGGAATGGGCGTTGAAACTCGCGCGGCGCGGAACGGTCATTGTGGTGGATAACATCGTGCGGCAGGGACGCGTAATCGAGGCCGACAGTAAGGACGCCGACATTCTGGAAACGCGCCGCTGCCTGGAGATGATGGCGGCCAATCCGCGGCTGAGCGCCTTTGCGATGCAGACGGCGGGAGTGAAAGGGCTGGACGGGTTTGCCATGGCGGTTGTATCGCGCTAAGCCGAAATCATGCCCCTGCAACCAGATCGAAGGAAAGTGAAATGATCAGCAGACGTAAGTTCATTGGCAGTGTTTCGGCAGTTGCGGGCGCGGCAGTTGCGGGCTCGGTTGGATTGAAGAACGTGCGGGCCGCTGCATGGGCCGGCGTCGCAGATTCGGCTGCGCAAGCGGACGTAACCGATTACGTGAAGATCAGAATCGGCACGGGCGGGCACGGACACACCTATCCTGGCGCCACGGTGCCCTTTGGCATGATGCAACTGAGCCCGGACACGTTCGATGCGGGCTGGTTGCACAGCGATTGGGACCATTGCTCCGGCTACCATATCAAGGACAAATACATCACTGGTTTCAGCCATACGCACTTGAGCGGCACCGGAGCTGCCGATCTGCTGGACTTTCTGGTGATGCCGGGAACGGGTCCGGTGAAGACGGTTGTGGGCAGACGCGACCACCCGGAAGAAGGCTACCGCTCCCGCTTTTCGCACGACGATGAGATCGCAGTGCCGGGCTACTACGCCGTACTGCTGCAGGACTCGAATATTCGCGCGGAGCTGAGCGCGACGGAGCGGGCGGGAATTCACCGCTATACATTTCCGAAGAGCGATAGCAGCCACTTGATTCTGGATCTGACGCATGTGTGCAGCAGCGAGCCGAACCTGGTGCTCTGGTCGAACGTGAAGGTGGTGGGCGGCGATACGCTGATGGGCGGGCGCAGCACGAACCTGTGGGCCGCGGGGCGCGAGATTTATTTCGCGATGAAGTTCTCCAAGCCCTTCACCTCGTTTGAGATTCTTTCCGAAGACCAGCCGATTGCGGCCGATGCGCGCGAGGGCAACGGCAAATCGATCAAGGCTGTGGCGCACTTCACTACCACCGAAGGCGAGACGATTCTTCTGAAGACGGGACTTTCCAGCGTGAGCGCGGAAGGCGCCCAAAAGAATCTGGATGCCGAGATTCCGGGATGGGACTTCGATGGAGTCCGAGCCAGCGCGCACAATGCATGGGTACGCGAGCTATCGGCAATCGAGATTGAAGGCGGCAGCGAAAAGCAGAAAGAGATTTTTTATACCGGCATGTATCACGCGCTGGTGGCTCCGACGCTGTTTGACGATGTGGACGGGCAGTATCGCGGCATGGACGGCGCGGTGCACACGCTGGATGCCGGCGAGCACAACTACAGTACCTTCTCGTTGTGGGACACCTACCGCGCCGCTCACCCGCTCTACATTCTGATGCAGGGCAAGCGCGTGCCTTCGCTTGTGAACTGCTTGGTGCGGATGGCGGAACAGAGCCCGGCCGGGATGCCGGTGTGGCCGCTGCACGCCAAAGAGACGGCCTGCATGACGGGCTACCACTCGGTGGTGGTGATGGCCGAGGCTGTGGCCAAAGGGGTTCCGGGAATCGATGCGGGCAGAGCATGGCGCGCGGCAAGGAAGCGCGCCCTTGTAGACGACTACCAGGGTCTCGATGCATTCAGAACCAAGGGCTACATTGCTGCCGACAAGGAGCCTGAGTCGGCGAGCAAGACACTCGACTACGCCTACGACGCGTGGGCGGCGGCGGTGCTTGCCGAGGCCGCGGGGGCAGAGGCGGATGCGGCGGAGTTGCGCAAGCAGGCCGGCTACTATCGCAACCTTTACGACAAGAGCACGACGTTTGTGCGGCCGAAGCTCGCGAACGGCGAGTGGACGACTCCGTTTGCGGCCAACGAGATGGGGCACTCGAACAAGTGGCGTGACTACACAGAATCAAATCCCTGGGTGACGACCTTCAGCGTGCAGCAGGACCCGAAGGGGCTGGCAGAATTGCTGGGAGGCCGGGAAGCGCTCAATGCCAAGCTGGACGGGCTTTTCTCTGCGTCGCCCGAGCTGCCGCCGGATGCGCCACCGGATATTGCCGGACAGGTGGGCCAATATGCGCACGGCAATGAGCCCGGCCATCATATTGCCTATCTGTACAACTATGTTGGCGCGCCTTACAAGACGCAGGAACGCGTGGCCAGCCTGATGGACACAATGTACGACAATCAGCCGGATGGCCTGGCGGGAAACGAAGACTGCGGCCAGATGTCGGCCTGGTACATTGTGAGTGCGCTGGGCTTTTATCCAGTCGATCCTGTGAGCGGCAACTACGTGTTCGGCACGCCGCTGTTTGACCGCGCCGTTGTGAAGATGGGCGAAGGCAAGGAACTGGTTGTGATTGCAAAGCGCACTTCGCCGAAGGATATTTACATCCAGTCGGTGACGTTGAACGGCAAGCCGCATGCGCAGGTGTGGTTCAAGCACGCGGAGATCGAGAATGGCGCGACACTGGTCTTCACGATGGGGAGCACGCCGAACAAGAGTTTTGGCGCGAGCGAAGGCGAGGCTCCGCCTTCGATGAGCGCCTGATGGGGCTGCGATTGGCTTAGGCCTTGAACGGCGCGATTACGTGCGCTAAAATTGCTGCCCGCTGACCTTTTCGCCAAAAAATCTGCGACGATGCGGCACCCGGACGGAATGCTCTACTATTTCGTCATCAGGTCGCGCAGAGCTTCGGCATAGTGCTCGGGCAGGGGCTTCTTGTTCAACTGGTCGTCGCAGACCACGTGGACTGTTTCGCCTTCGGCCAGCAGTGTTGGCTGTTCGCCTTCAGGAGCCTTGCGCAGGATGCGGTAGGCAAACTTGAGCACGGAGCCGCGCAGCAGGGCGGGGCTGGTTTCAATGAGGATTTCGTCGTCGTACCGGGCCGGGGAGCGATAGCGGCAACTGGCCTCGACAACCGGCAGAATGCACTCGTGCTCGGTTTCCAACTGGCTGTAGGCCAGGCCCAATGAGCGCAAAAGCTCGACGCGACCGATCTCAAACCAGACCAGGTAATTGGCATAGTAGACAATGCCCATCTGGTCGGTTTCTGCATAGCGCACCCTCACCTGGGTGGTTACTGGCATCGTACGTTCTCTCTCAGCATTGCCACTGATCCACGCTCCGTGGATTTACGGTTTGACGTGGGTAAAGATGGGCAGTTTGGTGACGTCGTTGAAGATGATGAACACGAAAAAGGCGACCAGCACAACAAAGGCGGCCTGGTAGATACGCTCTTTGACCTCGAGGCTGATGTCGTGGCGGAGAAAGCTCTCAATGAGGAGCAAAACGATCAGGCCGCCATCGAGGATCGGAAAGGGCATGAGGTTGAGGACGCCGAGGTTGAGGCTGATTTCCCCTGCCAGTCCAAACTTGGGAAGCCATCCGTTCATCTCCGCGGCGTCGCCGGCCATGCGGGCAATGCCGACCGGGCCAGCAAGCTGCGAGACGGAGATTTTGTGGGTAAAGATGCGTTGCAGAACCTCGACGATGAGCATGGAGTTGTCGGCACAGAAGCTGGTGGCCTTGGTAGCGGCTTCGGCGAGGGGTAGCGGGTGGTTGCGGAAGGGCGTCGGGACGGCAGCAAAGCCGAGCTTGTAGCTGTTGGCGTCGAGCTTGGTGGGCGTCGCGACCAACTGTACGTCTGCGCCGTTGCGCAACACCGTCAGGGTCATGGGCTTGCCCTTCCCGGACTGCATATAGGCCAGCAGCGTGGTGACGCTATGGAACGGGTGGCCGTCGACGGCCTCAATGGCGTCTCCAGCGCGGAGGCCGGATTTTTCCGCGGGCGATCCGGGCTGGATTTCCTGCACGCGGATTGGACCGGCCAGGTATTGGGGCTGCATGCCCGAATCGCCGAGGTCGAAGTCGTCGCTCTTGGCAGAGGCCGGCACGGTCATGGTGAGGTTGAGGGAGCTGCCAGCGCGCTGAACGGTGACGGCAACCGGCTGGCCTGCATTCAGCTTGGCGCGCTCGTAGATCTTCTCCCAATTCGGGTCGTTGGCGTTGTCGAAACGGGTGATAATGTCACCCGAGTGAAAGCCGGCCTGGGCGGCTTGCGAATCAGGGGTGACCCACTCCACGGTGGTTGTTTTCACCTGAACCGCGGGAACCTCGTTGATCCAGCCGAAGTAGAAGATCATGAGGACAAACGCGAGGACAAAATTGGCTACCGGGCCAGCCACGCCAATGAGGATGCGCTGCCAGCGGGGATGGTTCAAGAACGAGCCAGGGTCCGCCACCGGCTCTTCCTTGACGGTTTCGTCCGCGGCGCCGCTGATCTGGTCCGGGGTTTCGCCGGTCATCTTGACATAGCCGCCAAAGGGGAGCAGGCAGACTTTGTAGTCGGTTTCGCCGTATTTGAAGCCGAATAGGCGCGGCCCGAAGCCAAAAGAAAAGGCCTCAACACGGACGCGGAGGAGCTTGGCTACGGCGAAGTGTCCGAACTCGTGGACAACGACCATGACGCCGACGAGGACGATAAAGGCTACGGTAGAAACCAGGAATTCATGCATAAATGTTCGGTTCGTTCCTCAAAACGGCGCCTGAAAACGGCATTGGACCATCGGGGCCGCCTTAACCCCGGAAACAAGAAGTACGCCGGCTACCGCGCATCCAAAGATTCAAACTGGACACTGTTGTTGGTCGGCTCAGGCGAGCAAAGCACGAGCTGTTTGACGCGCCTCCCGATCGGCTGCCAGCACCTCCGCAATGGTGGCGGGGTGTGTCTCCGGCGTGGATGCGAGCACTGCTTCAATTGTACGCGGGATACCGGTAAATGGGATGCGGCGGTCGAGGAATGCCTCGACGGCTACCTCGTCGGCGGCGTTGAGTGCAATGCAGTGAGAGCCGCCCTTTTCGGCGGCCTCATAGGCCAGGCGCAGGCAGGGGAATCGCTCGAAGTCGGGCGGCTCAAAATCCAGATGGCGCAGGGCGGCAAAATCGAAGGTGAGCGCGGAGGCCGGGCGCTCTGGCCAGGCCAGAGCGTAAAGGATAGGCAGGCGCATGTCGGTAACTGAAATCTGCGCCAGGATTGACCCGTCTATGTATTCGACCAGAGAGTGAACAGTGGACTGGGGGTGGACGGTGACGCGGACCCGGGCGGGTGGCACGTCGAAGAGGCGACAGGCCTCAATGATTTCAAGGCCCTTGTTCAGCATTGTCGCTGAGTCTATGGTGATGCGGCGGCCCATGACCCAGGTGGGGTGCTTGAGCGCCTGCTCGGGTGTGATTGAGGCAAACTGGTCGAGCGGTAGCTGGCGGAACGGACCGCCTGAGGCCGTGAGCCAGATGGTCTTGACTTCAGCATGCTCACCGACGCGCAGGCACTGGTGGACGGCGTTGTGCTCGCTGTCGATGGGCAGGATGGGGACCTTGCGTTCGCGTGCGGCGGCGGTGAGGATTTCGCCGGCAGCGACCATGCACTCCTTGTTGGCGAGGCCGATGGGCTTGCCGGCAAGGATGGCCTCATGCGTGGCCTCAAGGCCGGAGACGCCAACGATGGCCGAGACTACAAAATCCGCCTCGGGCAGCGTGGAGCAGGCGACCGTGCCGGCGGTTCCGTGAACCACTTCTACGCCGGTGACACCGGCTGTCTTGAGGCGCGTCGCAAGTTGGCTGGCGAGTTCTTCTGTCGCCAGCGAAACGATCCTGGGCCGCCAGCGAACAGCCTGCGCGAAGGCTTCGTCGACATTGCGGCCAGCTGCAAGCGAGGCTACCTGGTAGCGATCGGGAAACTGCTCAACGATGGAGAGGGTGCTTTGGCCGATGGAGCCGGTGGAACCGAGAATAGCGAGTCGTTTCAATGTGTGTGCCAAATCCGGCGGGCTCGAGACGGAGCCAGCGAGAAATTCCGCAAGATAAATTTCGTTTCAATCGCCCTGCCGCGCATGGCCTGTCTCACTTGGAGATTCGAAAGAAGCCGTCAGAACGACTGGTGAATAACCTGAGCGTACCATAGCACCGGAGCGGCCAGCAGAAGGGCGTCGATGCGGTCGAGGACCCCGCCGTGGCCGGGGAGCAAGTCGCCGGAATCCTTGACTCCGGCCGAACGCTTGAGAGCCGACTCAACCAGATCGCCCGTCTGCGCGGCGATGTTGACGACGACGGCCAGAAGCAGCCAATACCAAATGCCGCCGGGATAAGACAAAGCAAAAATATTCCAGTTCTGGAGCTGCGAGGCAAGGCCAATGAGCGCCCCAGCCGCCAGCAGGCTGCCGGCCAATGAGCCCAGAGATCCCTCCCAGGTTTTGTTCGGGCTGAGCCTTGGCGAAAGCTTGCGGCGGCCCCAGGCGCGGCCCACATAGAGGGCAACCGTGTCTCCAGCCCAGACCGCGCACAGCAGGAAAGTGACCAGCGAGGGCCCGTTGGCCTGCTCGTGCAGAGCGGGGATGGCAATCAGCGTCAACCCGA
Source organism: Occallatibacter sp. (assembly GCA_035529815.1). Taxonomy (GTDB): domain Bacteria; phylum Acidobacteriota; class Terriglobia; order Terriglobales; family Acidobacteriaceae; genus Telmatobacter. The sequence continues at coordinate 20,555 of DATKWA010000132.1, forward strand.
TATAGAGCAGGCAGAAGATCGACGCCGAAGCGTCGGCAATGACCTGCTCGACCGGTTTCATAAAGGTGCAGTAGACCAGCAGGCCCAGGCTGAGGACGCCAAAGATAGCCGCGGTGCTGTCAGGCCAGCTGAAGTTGGCGATAAACAGCAAAAAGATGGCGACCAGCACGGCAATGCGCGGTGGCTGGCTTCCGCCCTTCTCGGCCAGGCCCAGATATTCCCACCCGGCCAGCACCGCGACCGCAGTGACGGCCAGGGCAAACAGCCAATGCCAGTTCGGTCCCAGGAATACCAGAAACAGAACCAGGGGAATAAGGACAGCGGCGGTAAGTACTCTTTTCACTCAGGGTTGAGGATACACCGTCGGGGGCGGGCAGCCGAATCCCGCGGCCTCTGTTTCACGGAGTAATGTAACTTTAGTACCGATAATGAACGCATTCCCTTAACGAAACGGGACAATTATTGCGCAGGAATCGAGCGGAGCTGAGGAAGCCAGACCGACAGAGTCAGAGAGGCTGCGCTGGGCGGGATGAGCGGCGCGGCGTGTGCAACGGACGATCTGCTGGCTCAGCGAGAGGGTCTTTGAATTTCAGATCCAAAAAACCAGGGGCGCCCGGCAAAGGGCGCCCCTCTTGCGACCGCCTGTTCCGGCAGCGTTGCCTGCGCTCAGCGGGTGACTGGCTTATACCCGGAGCCTCCGGCCTTTTTCATCGCCGCGAGCCCTTCCTCCACACTGAGCAGCGGTGTGGTTTTCACGCTCTTGCAGGCACCGCCGGCTCCAATTGCCAGTGAGAAGGCGGCGGCGCTCACGTTGTCGGGCATGTCGATAACGGCGACAACGTCGTAGTCCCCAAAAGCCAACCAGAACGATCCCATCTTCCCACCGAGTTTCTCGATGGGCTTGCGCACTGCCTCGGCCCGGTTCTGCGGGCGCTTGATCATCGCCGCCAATCCCTCGGCGCTATAGGACACTTGCAACAGATAGCTGGGCATGGATTGCTCCCTTTCAAGTGAAGTTTCCCCGGTGGGTACCGGAGCGGCAGCAAGTATACACCTACGCTGCAACCCTTGAATCCGGGCGATTCGCACCGCGTGGCGAGCCTCTCTCAGGGACGAATGCAGCGCCTTCACCCCTGAGAGAGTATGTCCTGATTTGTTTCTCATTGTTTGCAGTGCGGCTGAAGCAGGGCGCTTCCAGATCACCTGCTCGAAGCTGACAGTTTCATCGGCCGAGCTGCTGTCTCCGGATGCTTGTTCAGCCGGCGATCTTGATCCGGTCGAGGTCTTCTTCCACTTCGCCGCAGTCTTCGCCGAGTCCGCCGTAGCGGCGCTCGCGGCGCTGGAAGTCCGCAATCGCTTCGAGCAGATGGATGCCGCGGAAATCTGGCCAGAAACGCTCGGTGACGAAGATCTCGGTGTAGGCAATCTGCCACAAAAGATAATTTGAAATGCGCATCTCGCCGGAAGTGCGAATGAGCAGGTCGGGGTCGGGCATGTGCGCCGTGTAGAGATGGCGGTGAATGTCTTCCTCGCTGATGCGATCGGGGCTGATGTTCTTCTGCTTCATCTCAGCTGCCAGACCGCGGAAGGCGTCGACCAACTCCGAGCGGCCTCCGTAGTTGAGGGCCAGGGTGAGGGTGGTACCGGTGTTGCGCGCGGTGGTCTCGGCAGCCCAGGCCATCTTGTCCTGCACGTCGGGCGCCAACTCGTGAATGCGTCCTATATAGCGGATGCGGACGTTGTTATCCATCATGCGCTGCAGATTGCTCTCAAGGTAGCTCTTGAGCAGGCGCATGAGGAAGCTGACCTCGGCGCGTGGGCGGCGCAGATTGTTTTCCAGAGAAAAGGCGTAAAGAGTAAGCCAGGGCAGGCCGATGCGCGAGGCGGTTTCTGTAACCAGCTGCACGCTTTTGGCGCCTTGCTGATGGCCGAGGAAGCGCTTGAGAGAACGCTGGCCGGCCCAGCGGCCGTTGCCGTCCATGATGATGGCCACGTGCTCGGGCAGCCGCTCGGGCTTCAACCTTGCATAGACGGCCCGCTCCTCATCGGTCAGTTCATCGATGCGCAGCGTGCCGGATGGATACAAAGGAGTCGCCTCAACCATTTCATGTGCGGCTTCCAGGACTGGCGCCCAGGGAGCATCGAAAATCGACGCCAGGAGAGCTTTTGCCTGCACCGTACCCAAGGCCGCTTCCCCTCGCGATTCTCCGCTGTGCACAACATTTCTCGATCGCCGCAGCCACGGAGCTCTAACTTCGACCCTAGCACATGCGCCTATGCCCTGCAATCGCCGGGCACCTTCGCCGCGAGCCGCTACAACTGCAGCGGCGGAGGCAGGGCGGACAGCGCCGCCGGACCGCAACCGCGGACCGGCGCAGGACACGCGTGCCAAAGGCTCTAGGCGGAGCGGCGGCGGCCCATACCGGCGTCGCGCACAGCCCCGTAGAACAGCGTCCGCTGGAGTGAATCCAGATGCGGCAACAGGGCGGCGATCTCGGCGAGGAACGGATCGGCAAGGATCGCTGTCACCTCTTCTTCGCGAACGCTGCGCGAGTCCCGCACCAACTGGCAGACATTCACTTCGAGCGCCGTGGCAAGGCGCTCGAGCGAACCCAGCGTGGGGATCGCCTTTCCGTTCTCGATTTTCGAGATGTAGGTGCGGGGCACCTGCATGCGCCCGGCCAGTTGCCGCTGGCTCAGGTGGCGCGCGCGTCGAATCTCGCGCACCTGGCCGGCCACCTGCAATCCGGCCTCAGCCGAGGAGGGCACAGCCGGGCTGGTGACCAGTTGTGGCGCCAAAGGAACCAGCTCCTCAATGTCGAGGGGCTTGTGGCAACGTCTGCAAAGGGAGTTTGCGGTTCTATATTGCATGAGCCTGCAGTGCTCACACCGCACTACTTCGCGTGATTCCACGCTGACAAGAGTGGTAGCCATAGGCTATGGTGCGGAGCGCCAGAGCAGGAACCCCGGGGTGCATTTTTAGCACCGCGATAGGTGTTACTGTCGAGGAAGTGAACCATAATTGTCAAGTACAAACTTGGGGTCAAACCGAAAAAACCAGCATAATTCTCTGAGAAACCAGACGAAATGCGAACCAAGTTAAGCAACAAGGACAGCAAAAATTCGCCGGCGCAAAACCAGAACAAGAGTTGCCGGAATGGAGAAGAGACGATGACCGATGGCGGAGAGAACCCGTTTGGAGCAAAATATGGGCGCGACCAGGCGTGGCAACTGCTGACCGAATGGACCGCGAGTGCGAGCCTGCTGAAACATGCGCTTGCGGTGGAGGCCTGCGTGACCGCGTGCGGCGAGGCGGAGGCCGACCGGCTGGGACTGAGCGGTGCGGAACGGGTGGAACTGCTTGAGCTTTACTCGACCACTGCCCTGTTGCACGACTTTGACTACGAGCGGCATCCTACGGCCGAGGAGCACCCGTTTGTGGGCGTGCGGGAGTTGGAGCGGCTGGGCTGGCCTGTGGAGTTGCGCACGGCGATCCTGGGCCATGCGCAGTACTCCGGCGTGCCCAGGGAGACGCACCTGGCCAGGACTCTGTTTGCCTGCGACGAGCTGGCGGGATTTTTGACCGCCTGCGCGCTGGTCAAGCCCAGTAAGGCGATTGCGGACGTGGAGGCTGCCGGCGTGCGCAAGAAGATGAAGGACAAGGCCTTTGCGCGCGGCGTGAACCGGGAGGACGTGATTCAGGGCGCCTCCGAGCTGGGCGTGGAACTGGACGCGCATATTGCGTTCTGCATTGAAGCGATGAAGAAGCGGGCGGCGGCGCTGGGGCTTTAGCTTCTGGCACGAGCATTTCGATGACGAGAAATGACGGCTCTCGATGGAGCGCAGAAAATGAATCGAAAGTAAATGCGTCGAAAGTTGTACTCCCTGGAGTCTTGTAGTGCGCGCTGAAGTGAAGGATAATCGGGTGACCCTGGGAGAAACCCCTCTGACCGTCAGGGTATTTGCTTATTATGACGAGACGCTCTGGAAACCAATCCGTCTTCAACGCGGGCGCGCAGGGCATCTATTCTACGGCTCTGGAAGCGATTGACGCGCTCTACAAACGGGAGACGCAGGCCAACCTTGCTGCGCTTCGCGAACGGCACCGCAGGAAACAGCTCAAGCAGTCGATAGCCAGCTGGATCGAGTTGTGGCCGGTGGCTCTGGGCATTATCCTGAGCTATTTCACACCACAATTGCGCGAAATAGTGGCCCCGTTCGGGAGATGGGGAATGTGGATAGTTTTCCCCCTTGAGGCTCTGTCGGAACGCCCAGAGCTCTACATGGGCTACAAGGTGGCGATGTTTCTGCCGACGTTAATGTTCTATGCACAGTACCCCCTGGAGGGGCTGCTGGCCAAAACCATCCTGAAGGGGAACATGACGATCCCGAGGGTGATGGTAGAGGTGGCGTACTTTCACGCACTGTGCGTCGTCGAGCTTTGGCTGGTGAGCGGGGGGTTATGGCACCTATTCAGGTAGTAGGATGCGCAAGCGGCTCCGGAAAAAACACCTCTCCGGGGCCAGGGCAAGCCAAATCAAAACATTGAAATTTTAACTACCGCCGTTAATCGCGGTCGATGGCGAGCGGGTTAGTGGCCCTCAGTTCGGCCACGATCTCAGCGGCTGCCGCGCGGGCTTTTTCTTCCTGGTCGGGCGGAAAGCTGATGGCGCCGACGCGGGCATGGCCACCGCCACCATAGCGCTCGCAGACCTGCGCCAGATTGACCATGGTGGTAGGGTCGACTGTGGTCCATGGGTTGGAGCCCACGGCGACCTTGGTGCGGAAGCTCGACTTGGACAGCCCGATCGAGTAAACAGCGTTGGGGTACAGGTAATAGGGAATGAACTTGTTGAAGCCTTCCAGCGGATGGTCTGTGATGTCGAAGAAGATGGTGCCATCGCGCTCTTCGGCACGGCTGCGAATCAGTTCCAACGCCTGGCGGTGACGCTCGAGCAGCGGCTCAAGCAGGCTGGCGACAAAGGGCTGGCTCAGAACCTCTGCCAGCGGTATCTCGGTGAGCAGCGGAATCAAACGCGGAATAAAGACCGGGTCCTGGCTGGACTCGATAATGAGCGTCAGCTTCATGGCCGGGGCGGCCATTTCGACTGCGGACTCGGGACTTTCATACTTCGCCCCATCGACGATGTCGGCCCAGTGAATGAGGTCGGCGACAGGCGCAGTATTGAAGCCGTAGCGCGCGGCGGCGATGTCGGCCAGGAAACTGGTGCAGGACGTGTATTTGGGATCGAAAAACTTGCGTTTGCCGCAGACCGGATCCTGCTGGCAGTCCAGGAAATGCTGATGGTCCTGGGGCGTAAGGAAGGCCGACTGGTGATGATCGAACCACCACGTGATTTTGGGCGAAGGGGAGTATTTGAAATCGACAATGGCGTTCTCGTCGCCAGTAAACTCACTCTCGTCAAACAGCGCACCGGCGCGATGGACCAGGCCGTGGTACTCGTACGCGGCGCCGCCGCCGATGCACTCGCGATGGAAGCGCGTGAACAGCGAGGCTGAGCAGGCTCCGTCGAAACATTTGTCGTGATAAAAGACGCGAACGAGCAAAAGCTGAAATCCTCCCCAACCGGAACACAAAATAGCCGGAACTGTTAAGCATCAAGGGCGGGGGCGATTGTGTCAAGGCGGAGAAGGAGCGAAAGAGCCGCAATCTGCGAAGGGGAACCGCACCCACGGCAATCTCGTAGAGTATCTTTCCATCAGTAGAATTTGTTGGAGAGAAGACCTGTGTCATTTTTTGAGGGAGGCTCAATGGAGCCGGAGGAGCAAGCCGTGCCGCGGAAACATGGGCCAGCAAGCGAGGATTCGCGAGGGAGCGGTCCACTTGAGCCGTTGGCGCCCCGCTTGGACTTCTGGGAAATGCGCGGCGTTGACTGGATGCTGAACGGACCGCACGGCCTGCGGGCGGGATGGTCGCTGGCAATTTTCCTGGTCCTGTTCCGCCTGTTCAGCGTGATCGTTGGCACCATCGCGGTGGGCCTCTACCCTGCTCTTGCTCAATTCAATTTTTCACCGGCTACCACGCTTGTTGCCGAGTTGGTTCCGTTTCTGGCGATGTTGGGGGCCGCTGCGATGGTTGGCGTGTTTGAACATCGCGGCATCGCGGAGTTCAACCTTACCGGGCCGCGCCGACCCATGAATTTCTTCTTCGGCGCGGCGCTGGGATTTCTGGCGCTCTCGTTGCTTGTGGCCGCACTCGCGCTGGGCGGCTGGCTGCACTTCGGACCGGTCGCGCTCAGCGGAGCCGCAGTGGCCAGATTCGGCGCGTTGTGGGGCTGCGCGTTTCTGGTAGTTGGTTGCGTGGAAGAGGGCATCTTCCGCTGCTTCCTGCAATTCACTCTCACACGCAGCATCAATTTCTGGTGGGCACTCGGAATCGTCGGCGTGCTTTGTGCCGATTTGCTTTTGCGGTCGCGGGGCCATGTGGGCCTTGTCGCTTTCTTCTGGATGACGCCGCTTTCTGCTGTTACGGGCAACGGCCTATGGGGCGTTTTTATCGCGGCTCTGCTGGGGCTTGTCCCCTGCTTAGTCCTTCACCTGAAGGACAAAGCGCACGGTGGCTTTTGGCAGGCGGCGTGGGTCACCTCAACGCTTTTCGGCTTTATCCACACCGGCAACAACGGCGAAAACTGGATTGGGATCTTTGCGGCGGCGGCGGTTGGGTTTGTGTTCTGCGTGAGCATCTGGGTTACGGGCTCGGCCTGGTGGGCCATCGGCTGCCATGCGGGGTGGGACTGGGCAGAGACTTACTTCTACGGCACCGCAGACAGCGGTTTGAAGGCGCAGGGCCACTACCTCACCACCAGCCCGGCGGGTAAAGCACTCTGGAGCGGCGGCACAGATGGGCCCGAAGGCAGCCTGCTGGTTCTGGGTGCGATTCTTCTGCTGCTGGTGGCGCTGCTGGCCATCTACGGGCGCAAGCGGGCAACTGCTTGCACTGACGCGGCAATGGAACAGTTGTCGGCCTGACAGAGGCTGCGAAGACTCGCGCTCGGGATGAAGATAGTACCCGCTATCCCAAGTCCGACTCCATCTTCAAGGTCCAGGCGTACTCGCAGGGACGGTTCGCGAGCTGTTGCAGATTCTCCGGCAACATGATCGTTGTCCCGTCTTCCGAGTCGAACTTCCAAGACAATTTTGCGTTTGCTCCGAGAAGCGTCAGGCTGGAACCAGCCTTTGGCCGAACTGTCTTGAGCGTTATCTGCGTTCCGGGCCACTCGGTGAGGATTGCGTAGACATGCCGGCCGTCCTTCGAGCGCGTGTAACGAATCGTCTCACCTTCCGACCAGAGAGTGCCTGCGCGGGGCCGGGTCGCGTAGATGGCTTCACCATTCACTTTGAGCCAAGCACCTGCGCCCTTCATCTGGCGGATGGCCTCGGGGTGAAACTCGCCGTGGGCGCTGGGGCCGACGCCGATCATGAATCCGCCGCCTTTTGCTACCGCATCGGCGAGGTTGCGAACAATCCAGGCAACTCCCTTGTACTTTGCGGCGTCAGGATCGTAGGAGAAATCCGTACCCAGAGGATAGATAGTGAACCACGGCTTGTCGGATGTCTCTTTTGAGCCTGGAACCACGCGCTCGGGTGTGTAGTAGTCGCCATAGTTGCCGATGCCGCGATTGCGCAACATCACATCCGGCTGCAGGTCGCGCATCATAAGCAGCGTTTTGCGCAGCTCGGGCCAGACACGCGGACCAAGCCACATGTCCAGGCCAATCATGTCGATCCGGCCGTAGTTGGTGAGCAGTTCTAGAAGCTGCGCGCGATGTCGACCCATCATCCGCTTGACCTCCGCTTCGGTCGGGTCGGGAACCACGACGGCATGACTGCCCAGGTGCTGCTGCGTGAATTTGACATCGCTCCGGGTCATCCATTGGGCCGAAGACGGGATCTGGAAGGGATGCGCCACATAGGGGCGAAAGTCCGCATCGTACCAGTCGGGATGGGAGAAATAGAGATCGATCTTGATGTCGCGCTTGTGCGCCGCATCGCACAGTTCCTTCACCACATCGCGGCGAAACGGTGTCTCCATGATGGAGTAGGCCAAGTCGCAGGACTCAATGCGCGGGCCACCGGCGGCTGTCCAGTTGGCGCGGCTCTTTACCCGCGTTCTGGTATTGAACATGGAGAAACCTTCATGGTGCTTGCTCGTGAAGGCGAACATCTTCAAACCGCTTTGGTGAAAAACATCCATCCACGCCTCGGCATCGAAGCCGGAGGGATTCCACGTTTTGTAGAGACTGTTGTAGGTTTGCCGGTCTTCAAAGGACATAGGGAGGTAGGGCCAGGACTCCGCGCCTCGATGCCAGATAGAGTAGATACCCCAGTGAATGCGAACACCGAACTTCATGTCCTGAAAGGTTTCGTAGGCGTTTGCCGGCGCGGAACTATATTCCGAACTCGGCGTGGTTTCAATATAGTCGTCGACCTTCAAAACGGATGGAGGAAATCCGTTTGTCTGCGGGGTCGATTGACCCAGACTGTGCCAGGGCGAGGTTGACGCGACTGCGGCGGCCGACGCTATGAAGTTCCTTCGGTTCATGCGGCTTATCTCTCGTTCGACGGCAGCGACTTTTTCCCGTGTTTATTAGCAGCTCCGCCGATTCCATCGAGAATTGTACGCTCGAATGCGGACTGTGAACGACAATGGCTATAGATCGGGCATCGCATGGCGTTATTCTGGTGAGAACCGATGGCTGACTTACTCCCCATAGATCAGGCGCGTCTTGCCAGTGCGGCGCACGTACCATCCAGGCCAAAACGACGCTGGGCGCGGATGGCGCTCTGGTGCATGGGCGGCCTGCTGACGCTGGCCCTTCTGGCCGTCTGCGTGGGTGTGCTGCGGTTGCGCTCGGCGGCCAGGGCCGCGCTGCCCGTGCTGGATGGCGATGTGCACGTCGCCGCGCTTTCGGCGCCGGTCGTGGTGCGGCGCGATGGCCATGGAGTGCCGCACATCGAGGCCGCCACCCAGGACGACATGTTTGTGGCCCAGGGCTATGTGACAGCGCAGGACCGGCTGTGGCAGATGGATGCCTACCGGCGCAACGCCGACGGCGAACTGGCGGAGATCATGGGCCCGTCGCTGGTGGAGCACGACAAGATGCAGCGGGTGCTCGGATTCCGCAAGACGGCCGAGCGCATCTATGCCAATCTGCCCGCGGCGGACCGGGCGCGGGTGGATGATTACGCGCGCGGCGTGAATCTGTTCATCGAGCAGCACCAGAATTCGCTGCCGCCGGAGTTCACGCTCCTGTTTTATCGTCCGCGGCCGTGGACCGGCGTGGACTCAGTGAGCGTGGGCCTGATGATGGTGCAGATGCTGGATACGCATTGGCCGACGAAGCTCGCGCGGGCGCGCATTGCGGCCAGACTGGGCAATGCGCGACTCGAAGAGGACCTTTATCCGGTGGGCTCCTGGCGCGACCAACCGCCAACGGGAATTGCGCTGGACCTGAGCCAGCCCCACGCGGAGCCCCCTCCGAGCAACGACGATGATGAGGACGACGACGATGAGCCTTCAACGGCGAGCGCCGCTCCCATGGGTGTCCTGCCGGCCGCGGTCAATCCGCGCGCGCTGCTGGCTCTGCTGGGGCTGCCCGCTTGTGACAACTGCGCGGCGGGATCGAACAACTGGGTAGTGAGCGGCAAACACACCGCCAGCGGCAAGCCGCTGCTCTCGAACGATATGCACCTGGGCCTGACCGTTCCGAACATCTGGTACATGGCGGACCTCGAGGCGCCGGGATTCCATGCGACGGGCGTCACGCTGCCGGGCCTGCCGTTTGTGATCGCAGGGCACAACGAACACGTGGCCTGGGGCTTTACCGCTCTGATGGGCGACGTGCAAGATCTCTACATCGAGAAGCTCGACGGCAAGGGAAATTTTCAGGATGCCGATGCCCAGTGGAAGCCGCTCAAAGTCGATCATGAAGTCATCAAAGTACGCGGCGGCAAAGATGTTGTTCTGGACGTTCAATCGACCGCGCACGGGCCGCTGTTGAATCCGATTCTGCCCAAGGAGACGCGGCCGATTGCACTGAAGTGGACGCTCTACGACCCGTCGCTGAACGCGCTGCCGCTTTACCAGATCGACACGGCGGCCAACTGGGCGGATTTTTCCTCGGCGATTGCCGCGTGGAGCTGGCCCACGCAGAATGTGGTCTACGCCGACGACCAGGGGCATATCGCTTACCACGCAATTGGCAAAATTCCGCTGCGGCCGGGCGGACTTGAGAACAAACCCGTTGAACTTGGCGATGGAGTTGGTGGACACGAGTGGCAGGGCTACATTCCCTTCGACCAGTTGCCGAATGCGTACGATCCGCCGTCGGGCTTTCTCGCAACGGCCAACGCGCGCGTCACTTCGGAAGCTTTTCCCGTTCCGCTCACCAATGAATGGATTGATCCCTATCGCATTGAGCGCATTTACAAATCGCTCGACGGCCGCGACGCACTCACGCCCCAGGACATGCTGGCCGTGCAGACAGATATTTACAGCGAGGTAGACCAGGAACTGGGGCAGCGATTTGCCTACGCAATCGACCAGACTCCCGGCGCGGACGACCGGTTGCGCCAGGCCGCGGACCTGTTGCGGAGCTGGGACGGGCGGCTGACCACCGACTCTGCCGCCGCCTCGATTGTGACCCAGGCACGCAAGGCGCTGTGGCCGCTGATTCTGGAACCCAAGCTGGGCAAGGACGCCGCCGACTATCGCTGGATGGAGTCCAACTTTGCAGAGGAAGAGATTGTGATGCACGCCAAGCCCGAGTGGCTGCCGAAGAACTACAAGAACTGGGACGAGCTGTTGACCGATGCGGTGCGCAAAGGGATGGAAGTCGGCAAGGCACCGGGCAATGTGGCCGATTGGGACTACGGAAGCTGGCACGTCGTGGATCTGGAGCATCCGCTGGCACGGTTTCTGCCGCTCGTTGGACGCATCGCCGGAACCGGACCGCAGCCGCTAAGCGGCGACACGACTACCGTCAAACAAGTGGGCCGCGACTTCGGTCCATCGCAGCGCTTCACCATGGACTGGAGCAACATCGACGGTTCGACGGAAAACATTGTGCTGGGCGAGAGCGGCGATCCTTACAGCGCGTACTTCCGCGACCAGTGGAACGATTGGTACGACGGCACAACCTTTGCGCTTCCCTTTTCGACGGCTGCAGTGGCCGCGCAGACGCGGCATACGCTGCGGCTGGAGCCATGAAACGGCAGGGAACAGAGAAAAGGAAAAAGGGAGCAGATACGGTTCTGTTCCGCTGGCAACGGTTGGTTGGGCCGGCGGTGATTCTTGCGGCTGCGGGTGTGGCTGTAGCCCCGCAACTGCTTCAGGGCAACTCCTGCGGGCACGACTTCGACTTTCATCTTGTCTCGTGGTTCGACGCGCTCAATGCGTGGCGGCACGGAATTCTCTATCCGCACTGGGCGGCAAGCGCCAACTACGGCGCGGGCGAGCCGCGGTTCGTCTTCTACTCGCCGCTGACGTGGATGATGGGCGCGGCGCTCGGAAGCGTGCTGCCGTGGACGCTGGTTCCCGTGGCGCTCACGTTCCTCATCCTCGCCGGGACGGGCCTTGCAACGCGGGCGCTGGCGCGCGATACACTCGACAACGGCGCGGCTACGCTGGCCGGATGCTTCGCCCTCTTCTCCGGCTACGCGCTGTTTACCGCGTACGAGCGGACTGCCTTTGCCGAGCTTGCCGGCGCGGTGTGGATTCCGCTGGTGCTGCTTTATGCAATGCGCAAAGGCAGCGCGCGCGGCGTTGCGTTGCTGGCTGTGGCTATCGCTGGCGCGTGGCTCTCGAATCCGACCGTGGGCCTGATGGCTTGCTACCTGCTCGCGGCAGTAGCGCTGGTCCAGACGCTGCTCGACCTGTCGTGGACAGATGCGCTGCGCGCTGCGGCTGGCGCGCTGCTGGGAATGGGTCTGGCGGCAATCTATTTGGTGCCGGCAGCCTGGCAGCAGCGATGGGTAGACATCCGCCAGGTGACCGAAGACCCTGGGCAAATGTTGGAAAACAACTGGCTGTTTGCGGTTCACGCCGATCCCGCGCTGGCCTATCACGACCAGGTGCTGCACACGGCTTCAGTGATTGCCGTCGCCATGATCGCCGCGGCGCTTCTTGGCCTGCTGGTGTGCTGGCTGCGCGGCCGTTTGCCGGGCCGGCGGCGCTGGTGGATTCCGCTGGCGCTAACGCCCGCGGCGGTTTTGCTGCTGCAATTATCTTTCTCGCGGCCGCTGTGGAATCTTCTGCCCGAACTCCGATTCCTGCAGTTTCCCTGGCGCTGGCTGGTGGTGCTGGAGGCGCCAATGGCCGTCTTTGTTGCGGCGGCTGTGTGGCCCAGCGCAACGGCGCGGCAGTGGCGGCGGGCTGCAGTCGCGGTCGCCTGCGCCGCCGTGTTTCTGGCGTTGACAGCTTATGCGGCAAGAGACCTGTTTCAGAGTTGCGACGACGAAGACGCCGTGCCGGGCATGCTGGATTCATATCGCTCCGGAGCGGGGTTCGAGGGCACCTACGAGTACGAACCAATCGGCGCCGATAATTCGCTGGTCGCTACGGAACTGCCACAGGCATGCCTTGTTAGCAATCCCGCAATCGAACTGGGCCAGACGGCGCAGACGCCAGACACGCCTCCTGCATGGAACGCCGCACAAAACACTTGCGAGGCTTCGTATGCGGCGGCTCCGGACAGCCGTCCCGAACATCTGCGCATTGCGGCCACCATCCCGCACCGCGGCTTTCTCGTGCTCCGGCTGCGCAGCTATCCGGCGTGGCGGGTTTTGGTGAACGGGAAAGTCGCAGCTTCCCTTCCCCTGCGCAAGGACGGGCTGATGGCCGTGCCTGTGCCGCGGGGTGCGGTCGCCCTGACAGTGGACTGGACAGCAACGCCGGACACGATCCTGGCGCGCTGGCTCAGCGGTTTGAGTGTAATCACGCTCACCAGCCTGTGTCTTGTGAAGCGCAGGCGGTTATCATGAAGGAAATGACCGTGGATGTGAAATCGCTTTTACAGGAAGGCGTGGAGCTGACCGACCGCGCCCTGGAAGAACTGCTTCCTTGCTTGAATACAATACCGGTGTCGATTCATGGCGCCATGCGTCACTCTGTTTTTGCCGGCGGCAAACGGCTCAGGCCGGTGCTGGCCATGCAGGCCGGCATCGCGATTGCGGGCGCACTGCCTGAGGGAATCGCGAAGCTGGGCGCGGCTCTGGAAATGCTGCACACCTATTCGCTGATTCACGACGACCTGCCGGCCCTGGACAACGACGACCTGCGCCGCGGCAAGCCCACCTGCCACGTAGCCTTTGGAGAAGCAATTGCGATTCTCGCTGGTGACGCGCTGCAAACGCGCGCCTTCGAGGTACTGGCCGGCCTCGACACACCACCCGCCGCGACCGTACAGATCATCCGCCTGATTGCCAACGCCGTAGGCACGGTGGACGGCATGATCGGCGGACAGGTGCTGGACATCGAAAGCGAACATCAGAAACCCACCGGAAAGCTGGTGGAGGCGATTCACCGCGCGAAGACCGGCGCGCTGATCCGCGTGAGCGTGGTTGCTGGGGGCGTATACGCCGGAGCTGAACTTAAGGACGTGGCTCGCCTGACCCTGTTCGGCCTCAAAGCTGGACTCGCTTTCCAGATTGTGGACGACGTGCTCGACATGACCGTGGACTCAGCACAACTGGGCAAGACCGCGGGCAAGGACCAGGCGACAGAGAAAGCCACCTGGCCAGCCGTTTATGGCATTGAGCAGAGCCAGCGCGATGCCGCGAACCTGATTGAAGAGGCCTTTGCGGCGCTCGATCCCTACGGAAGCCGCGCGAATGGACTGAAGGCCGTGGCCCGCTACCTGGTGGAGCGAAAGAATTAGGGAATGCTTTCCGAAGCCGACATTTTCACCGCGCTGCGCGACTGCTTCGACCCCGAAGTAAAGCTGAACCTCGTCGACCTGGGCCTAATCTACGCGGTGGAAACCGGCCCCGACCCGGACTCGTCCCCAGCCTGGCCCCGCCAGTGGGTCAAGGTGACCATGACGCTGACCACGCCGCAGTGCCCGGCCAGCGGGCTGATCTTCGAACAGGTACACAACCGCCTGGCCGGCATCGCCGACATCAGCAAAGTTGAAGTCAATCTGGTGTGGGAGCCAAAGTGGACCGCGCACCGCATCAGCGAGGCAGGACGCCGCCAGTTGGGTATCTAGGCTCCGGGAAAATCGCTAGCGGCCGAGAACCCGTCCGAGTCTATCGCGCTGGGTCGCCATTTCTTCCACGGCGCTCTCCGCCTGGCTCATCAGGTGCTGTACCTCATCGATATAGTGGGGCAGATTTTGCCACCAGGTCTTCAGCGAATCCTGCTGGTCGAGCATCGCCAGGACCGTGCCCGAGGCAGCGGCCACCAGCCCGGCGCGACGCTTGCCGCCAATCAGCAGCGCTCCGCTGGCCACCAAAGTGCTGGCCGCAGCAATCCGAATCCAATGCATGGGTTCCGACTCGGGAGCAGGACCTGACCGCGGGGCGCTCAGCTCATCGTCCTCATTGCTCGACAACCTGGAAAGCGGCAAAACCACCATCTCATCTCCTTCAGTTCCAGACCGCGGCTGACCGCCGGCACTGAAACCGTGTACTGAGTATCGCTCCAAAGATGGCAGGCCGGGAAGGAAATTTTCCCCTCAGGCATTCATCCAAACCTCGAAGGTACCATCGAGGTTACATTCAATGCTCTTTTTCGACCCGTCCGGCCTTCAGTCCAGGTCGAACTCGCGCAACGGCTTGCCTGCGGGGGCGTCCTTGGCCTTGCGAACTGCCTCAGCAAATTTCTTCTCCAGCAGGTCGGCCTTGTTCTTTTCCGCGTCGACCGACTGGCGAAAGATGGACTCCTTGCGCTCGTCCTGGTCGCGCATGGCCTTGGCCGCGGTCTCCAGGTCCTCGAACATCCGCTTGCGCGGCGCCGAGGTGTGGCTCAGCACCAATCCTGTGGCTGCGTCGATGCGGAGCATCGCTCCGCAATCCGGGCACGCAACCTCAAAAACCTTTTCTTTCCCTTGCACCATGACAAGAAGCATTGTAGGCGCTTGAAAGAGCTTTGAGCAGCCCGCACCTGTGGATTTTGGGGCATGAACCCCAGAACTGGCTTGTCCGCAGGCAATGCGAGGCAGGCCATCCTGTTTGGCGCCATCAGCGCCGCGCTTGCCATCGCACTTACCGGATCGCCGCGTGCAGAACGTATTGCTCTTCTGCCGGCAGCGGCTTCTCCCAGGCGCGAATGTAGTGGAGAAGAAGAACGCCGTCTCCGGCTGAGACAGCCTGAAACCTGAAGAGCTGAAACATGGGTCGACCCACGCCGGGCTGTTGCACTTGAGTCTTCGACTGGCCAACCAGTTTCAACAGCGGCGTCGATTTCGGATGCAGGTACCACATATAGCCGGTGGCAGGATTGGAGCGGAGATAAACTTCGAGAATGTCTCCGATCTTCAGGTGGATTGAACTCCCGTTGTCCGCATCCGTAACCGCCCGCGTCGCGGACCTCGTCGCGGAGAACGCGGCTCGGGTATTCAAAGCCACGAGAGCCAGAAGCAGAAGCCAACACGCGGAACCGAGCCGCAGACGCTTTTTTGCAGACTGCATGGCGACGTTCCTTTCGCACGGAGAACGCGCATCGGCGCATCGTCCGCCGCACACCCACGAAGATACATCCGTTTCGGGCCACGCTGCAAACGCCTGGCGGGACGAATGCAGGCCTGTATTTCTTTGCCGCTGTAAATCCGTATTGCTGGCGCTTGACATGCATCTGCCGCGAAGCTAAAGATGAAGGCGCTGGATTTTCTCGGACTCCCGCACAGCGCAGCAGACAGGGAACATTCCATCGGCTGTGCTAATCCAATCTTCAGGAAGATTCCCATGAAGCCCATTTCACCGCAACGCCTGCTCGCCTCGATTGCCGCTGCAATTTTGCTTTCGCTCGTGGTGTCCACCACCTCTGCCGCCGGGAGCAATCCGCCGCTCGACACCACCGCGAATCAGTTGACGCCAGTCAAGATGGACAGACTTGACGCATCCATCGACAAGATCGTTCCTGCCGGCGCCAAGCTCGAACGCGTCGTCTCCGGATTCACCTGGATCGAAGGCCCGGTGTGGGCAGATGGCCGGCTCTTCTTCGCCGAGATTCCCAGCAACAGCATTCGCACCTGGACGCCGGGCAAGGGCGTGAGCATTTTTCTGCAGCCAAGCGGCTACAAGGGGAAGGCTCCCTACGGTGGTCCTGAACCGGGGTCGAATGGAATGACCCTCGACGCGCGTGGACGGCTCACCGTCGCCGGACATGCGCAGCGCGACGTCTACCGCTTCGAGTCCTTCAATCCCAAGGGCACCATTACCATCCTCGCGGACGAATACAAAGGCAAAAAGCTCAACAGCCCCAACGATGTGGTCTACAAGTCAGATGGTTCGCTCTACTTCACCGATCCGCCCTATGGCTTGCGCACCCAGCAGGACAACGATCCCGACAAGCAACTCACGGTGAATGGCGTTTACCGCATTCCTCACGCTCTGGAGCAGAAGCCCGGTGCACCACCCGCGCGCGCCGAACTGCAACTCCTGGTCAGCGGCCTCACGCGGCCCAACGGCATCGCCTTCTCTCCCGACGAGAAATATCTTTACGTGGATAACTCGCAGCCCAAAAAGACCTGGATGCGCTACCGCGTAAAGCCGGACGGAACGCTGACGGATGCCAAGCTGCTCTACGACGATACGGCAGACACGCGGCCCGGCAATCCCGACGGCATGAAGGTGGACGTCGAGGGAAACATCTACAGCGCGGGCCCCGGCGGCGTGTGGATCTTTTCGCCCGAGGGCAAGGCGCTGGCAACGATCCTGATACCGGGACGCGTCTCCAATGTGGCCTGGGCGGGAGCCGATCGCAAGACGCTTTACATCACCGGCAGCGAGGGTATCTTCCGCGTGCATCTGAAGATTGCGGGCGAGCCGGTGGGGAAGAAATAGCGGAGTTAGCGGTGTTAGCGTAGCAAGCATGAACGGCCGGCGGTCGCGAGCTTTACTAACTCCGCTAACTCACTCGAAGCGCGGCTAACTCACCGCAGCGCGCTAACTCCGCTGCTCCTACGTCACCGGCCCCGGATTGAAGAGTACGAATTCGTTGTGCAGACCCCAGTGGTCGGCCCACGTTTTTTTTCGTCCGCTGGCCACTTCGAGAATCAATTGGAAGATCTCCCAGCCAACATCTTCTACGCTTGCATCAGCGGTAGCGATTCTTCCCGCGTCAATGTCGATCAGGTCGTGCCAGCGCTCCGCCAACCCGCTGTTTGAAGCCACTTTAATCACTGGCACAACCGCCAGGCCGTAAGGCGTGCCGCGGCCTGTTGTAAAGATGTGCATGTTCATCGCGGCTGCAAGTTGCAGCGTGCCACAGATGAAGTCGCTGGCCGGCGTGGCCGCAAAGACGAGCCCCTTCTGCGCAACGCGCTCGCCCGGCGCCGCAACGCCCATCAGCGCGGTGCTTCCCGCCTTGGCCACCGAGCCCATCGCTTTTTCCACGATGTTAGCCAGGCCGCCTTTTTTGTTGCCGGGCGTCGGATTCGCCTGACGATCTGCGCCGCCCGTTTGCAGATACGCGTCGTACCAGGCCATCTCGCGAATAAAGTCCTTCGCCACTTCCGGCGTTGCCGCGCGCGCCGTAATCAGATGCGCGGCGTCACGCACTTCGGTGACTTCAGAGAACATCACCGTCGCGCCCGCGCGCACCAGCAGATTCGTAGCCCAGCCAACAGCGGGGTTCGCGGTCACTCCAGAAAAAGCGTCGGACCCACCGCACTGCACGCCCACAACAAGCTCAGAGGCGGGACAGGAGACGCGTCGGCGCTCGTTGAGCTTCTTCAGCTTCTTTTCCGCCTGTGCCATGATGTTCGCGATCATGTCACCAAAGCCGTCGACTGCGTCTTGCAGCACAGCGACGGAAGAATCCGCTTCAAGTACGTTCAATGCGCTGGGTGCGATCATGCGCGAGGGTTGCAGTTTTTCGCACCCAAGGCTTACCACCAGCATCTCGCCGCCGAAGTTAGGATTCAGACTCAGGTTGCGCAGCGTGCGGATGGGGACCGAAGCGCCCGGCGCGTCGATGGCCACGCCGCAGCCATAGTGATGATCGATGGCGACCACATCGTCAACGTTGGGATAACGCGGCAGCAGCTCGGCCTTGATGCGGCGAACTGCGTAATTCACAGTGGCGGCGACGCATTGCACAGTGGTGCTGATGGCGAGAATATTTTTTGTGCCAACCGTACCGTCTGCATTCCGATAGCCATCGAAGGTGTAGCCCTCAAGCTTAGGCAGTTGCGCGGGCACTTCGGTTGAGAGCGGACACTCGGCCAGCGGCGGCGCAGCAGGCGGAGTGAGAAGCCCTTCGTGCACCCAACTGCCGCGCGCGATCGCCTGCTTGGCATAACCGATGACAACGCCGTAGCGAAGCACAGGAGCACCCTCGGCAAGATCGGCGAGCGCAACTTTGTGCGCCTCAGGCACCGGCTCCGCAAGAACAAGCCCACACGGAAAGACGCTGCCCGCGGGCAAGCCGCCCTGATTCACCACAATCGCGACATTGTCGCGCACATCCACGCGAATATACCGGGGCACTGCAGCTTTTTCCTTCTGGGCAGAAGTCTTCACGGTTTTTTCGACTGCATCGGTCATCGTCAACGCACCATGGATGGACGTTTTGGATCGAACTTCCAGTTGGGAATCAGAAATTGCATCTGGGTTACGTCGTTGCGGGCGCCCAGACCCTTCGTTTTGTAAAGTGCGTGCGCACGCTCGATGGCTTCAAAATCGAGATCGACGCCGAGCCCGGCCCGCTCCGGCACAGCCAGCATACCGTCGCGAATGAGAAATGGATTGCGCGTAAGATGCTGCCCGTCCTGCCAGATCCAATGCGTATCGATGGCCGTGATGGCGCCGGGAGCAGCAGCAGCCACGTGCGTAACCATGGCGAGCGAAATGTCGAAGTGGTTGTTTGAGTGCGAGCCCCAGGTCAGCCCGTTGTCGCGGCAGGCCTGCGCCACGCGCACCGAACCCTGCATGGTCCAGAAGTGCGGATCGGCAAGCGGAATGTCGACCGCATGCAACTGAATCGCGTGGCGCAACTGCCGCCAGTCGGTCGCGATCATGTTGGTCGCGGTGGAAAGATTGGTGGCTTGGCGAAACTCCGCCATGATTTCGCGGCCGGAGAAACCATGTTCCGCCCCGCAAGGATCTTCCGCGTAGGCCAGCACATCGTGTTTGCCCTTGCAGAGTGCAATCGCTTCGCTCAGCGACCAGGCACCGTTCGGGTCGAGCGTAATGCGCGCCTCGGGAAAGCGTGCGGCGAGCGCTTCGACGGCCTTCATCTCGTCTGCGCCGGAGAAAACGCCGCCCTTTAGCTTGAAATCGTTGAAGCCGTAATGCGCTTTCGCCGCCTCGGCCAACCGCACGACAGCTTCGGGCGTAACAGCCTCTTCATCGCGCAGGCGGAACCAGCCTCCCGCGCCATCGCCCGCACGGCGGTAATCCAGGTTTGTCTTGCGGCTGTCCCCCACGTAGAACAGATAGCCGAGCACAGGAACTTTTCCCCGTTGCTGACCTTCTCCAAGGAGCGCGGCGACAGGGACGCCGAGGAACTGCCCGAGCAGATCAAGCAGTGCGGACTCGATCGCCGTGAGCGCATGTACGGAAATCCGCAGATCGAAGGTCTGCTGGCCGCGGCCCTCGGCATCGCGGTCGGCAAAGCGTTGGCGAACACTGTTCAGGATGGCGTTGTACGACGCGATTTCGCGGCCGATCACCAGAGGCGCTGCTTCTTCCAGAACCTGGCGTATCTTTTCACCACCCGGCACTTCTCCAACGCCGGTATTGCCGGCCTCGTCGGTAAGAATGGCGAGGTTGCGCGTGAAGTAAGGCCCATGCGCGCCACTCAGGTTGAGCAACATGCTGTCCTCGCCTGCAATAGGAACAATGCGCATGGCAGTAACGCGCGGCGATTTGCCGGTGGACTTCAAGGGCTTGCTGCTCATTGGTTCTTCGCTCCCACTGCGACCAGTTGCTCGGTCGCACGCCGCATCCGCTCCCGGCCATTGCCCAGATGATTGCGCACAGCGGCGCGCGATGCGTCGGAGTCGCCGCGCAGAATTGCGCTGTAAATGTCTTCGTGTTCGTTGGCGACACGTTTCAGATATTCGCGCGGCTCCATCTCCAGCTCGTCGATGCGGCACCTGGATCGCGGGATCGCGCCAGAACCAAGCGAGGAGAGAATGTCGAAGAAGTAACTGTTGTGCGCCGCTCGGGCGATGGCGAGATGGAAACGGAAATCCGGATCGATGCCATCTCCCGCAGTTTTGATTTGTTCGGAAAAGTCAGCCAGCGCACGCTGCATGGCTTCAAGATCAGCATCCGTGCGGCGTGTTGCCGCCAAGGCTGCAGCCTCGGTTTCGAGACCGATGCGCAGTTCCAGAATCGCCAACTTTTCCTGCGCGGCGCTGAGGCCATTGCGCTCGAAGCCAAAGCTCCCTTTCGCGACGGGCTCGCACACAAAGCTGCCAATGCCGTGGCGGGTGACAATCAGCCCCATCGCCTGGAGCCGCGAGATGGCCTCGCGGACCACGGTACGGCTGACCCCTTGGTCGCGCACGATCTCGGCCTCAGACTGCAGTTTCGCTCCCGGCTCGAGTGCACCGCCGTCGATCTGCGCGGAAATGTGCGCGACGACTTTCTCGGTTAGACTGCCGGATTGAGGCTGATTTTGGAAGTCCACTGTACCACTCCTGAGTGAACTACTCATAAGATGTCATATCACATTACACCCACAACCAGGCAACATGAATTCAAATTTACTTGACAATAGCCAATTATGGCGCGTACAAACTCATACGAACACAGATGATGTCATATATGCTGAATGCCCTTAACCTCTGACTATCCACCAAAGGACTCGACCGCATGAATCGTAGACAGTTCATCGCAACCAGCGGCGCCGCGGGACTAGTTGCCGCAAGTGGAAGCGCAGCCGCGAAGGCCGCAGCGGAGCCTGCCGCAACCAAAAGCAAGATGAAGCTGGGCGACCAGACCGAGCCCACCGACGATGTGCATCTGAAGTACCTTGCCCGCTATGGCGTCGAGAGCATCTGCGGCTATCCGCAGATTGAGGGTGACCGTCTCTACGCAACCGTGGACGAGCTCAAGCGCATGAAGGACCTGGCCGCGCAAAACAAAATCAGCGTGGATTGCATTGCGCCGCCGTTTCTTGCTTCGAGCTTTATCGACAAGGAAAAGCATCCGGCCATCATGCTGGCCCAGAGCCCGGAGCGCGACCGCGACATTGAGCAGTTGCAGACGCTGATCAAGAATTGCGCGGAGGCTGGCATCCCCGCCATCAAGTACAACATGAGCATCCTTGGCGTGCTGCGTACAGGGCGCAGGCCGGGGCGCGGCGACGCGATGGATCACGTCTGGAATCTCGCGGAAGCGCATCCGGCGACTCCGCTGACCAGGGCTGGCGTTGTGGACGCCGACGCCTTCTGGGAGCGCATCACTTACTTCCTTGACCGCGTGATTCCTGTCGCCAACGAGTACAAAATCCGCATGGCCTGCCATCCGCAGGACCCCGGTGTTCCACCGTCGGGATACCAGGGCGTGAATCGCGTGCTGGGGACCATCGATGGGCTCAAGAAATTCATCACCATCCAGGAGAGTCCCTATCACGGCCTGAACTTCTGCCAGGGCACGGTGTCGGAGGCTCTTCAAAATCCCAGCGTGGAAATCTTCGACGTGATCCGCTACTTCGGCACCCGCAAAAAGATATTCAACGTGCATTTTCGCAACATTCGCGGCCATCGCAACGATTTTGAGGAAGTGTATCCGGATGAAGGCGATATCGATTTTGTGAAGGCGATCAGGGTGTACAAGGAGATCGGCTATTCTTATATGCTGATGCCCGATCATGTGCCGATTGCCGCCAACGATCCGGGGTCGCTGCAGTCATTTGCGTTCTGCTACGGATACATTCGTGGTCTCATCCAGTCGGTGAATTCAGAAGCTTAAGCGGAAGGAAAACCCAGCCATTGCCTGAAACCCGAGAAACCCGCACACGCTACGTCATCATCTGCATTCTGTTCGTTCTAAGCTGCTTCAGCTTTGCGGACCGCTCGGCCCTGTCGCAGGCCGCCGGCATGATGCCGAAGGATCTCGACCTGACTCCGCAGAGGATGGGCTACCTGCTGTTCGGCTTCGGCTGGGCCTACGCGCTGGGGCAGTTGCCCGCCGGCGGCCTTCTGGATCGCTTCGGATCGAAGCGCGTCTACGGCATCGCCATCATCCTGTGGTCGACCTTCGCATTCCTCACCGGCTTTGCTGGATACGTAGGCGCAAGCGCGGCCTTCACTGCGATTTTTGTCCTGCGGATATTGTCGGGGCTGGCGCAATCGCCCGTGTTTCCCGGCAATGGACGCATTGTCGCCGCGTGGTTCCCAACCTCGGAACGCGGGCGCGCATCGGCCATCTTCAACTCGTCGCAATATTTTGCGCTGCCCATCTTTGCGCCCATCTTCGGCGGCCTGCTTCACCGGTTCGGCTGGCAAAGCTGCTTCTGGTTCCTAGGTGTGCTGGGCGGCCTGCTGACAATTCTCTGGTTCACCAACATCTACGGCGTCAAGGATCATCCCAGAATTTCAGCGGCCGAGATTGAAACCATCGAGCGCGGCGGAGGCCTCGTAAACACCGACTCCCAGTCGAGCGTCAAGAAGAACACGCTGACGTGGGCAACGGTCAAAATGCTGTTGAGCCACCGCATGCTGGTGGGCGTTTACATCGGCCAGTACTGCATTACAACGCTCACGTGGTTTTTTCTCACCTGGTTCCCGCTTTACCTGGCGGAGGCGCGGCACCTGTCGGTGCTGAAGGTTGGATTTGCTGCTGCGGTGCCGGGACTTTGCGGAGGCTGCGGCGGAATTCTCGGCGGAATCATCTCTGACAAGCTGCTGCAACGCGGCTGCTCGCTGAGCTTTTCGCGCAAGCTGCCCATCATGGCAGGCATGGCGCTTTCAATGTCGATCATCGCCTGCAATTACACAGGTTCGGTGGCCATTATGCTGCTGTTCATGTCGATCTCGTTTTTCGGCAAAGGGATTGGCGCGCTGGGCTGGACCGTGATTTCCGACACCTCGCCGAAGGGCATGGTAGGGATCAACGGCGCGCTCTTCAACCTCTGCGGAAACATGGCCGGCATCACCACGCCGCTCATCATCGGATACATCGTGACCAGAACGCATTCATACAACGGCGCGCTGGTATTTGTGGGGCTGATCGCGTTCTGTGCGATTGTGGCCTATGGGCCGATTGTGGGCGAGATCAAGCGGCTGGAGCTGGGCCCGGCAGACGCAACGGCCTGAAAGTATTTAATCTAACCAAGGACGACGCTGCGGTCTCGGCGCACGTAACTAGCACAGGAGGCAAAAAGCTCATGCCAGAATGGCCGGGACATCTGCCCCGCAATGCTTTCAAACAGGCGCTTTCGCAAGGCCAGCGCCAGGTGGGCCTGTGGAGCGGCCTCGCCAGCCCCATCGCGGCCGAGATTCTGGCTGGCGCGGGCTTTGACTGGATCGTGATCGACGGTGAACACGCGCCCAACGACATCACCACGCTGCTGCCGCAACTGCAGGCCATGCGCTCGGGAACGGCTGAGCCGGTCTTCCGCGTGCCATGGAACGACATGGTGATCATCAAGCGCGCTCTCGACGTGGGCGCGCGCTCGCTGCTGATTCCCTTTGTGCAGAACGTCGAAGAAGCGCGGCGGGCGGTGGCCGCAACACGCTATCCGCCGCTTGGTATTCGCGGAGTCTCCGTGACGCCCCGCGCAAACGACTACGGGCGCGTGCAGAATTATCACAAGAACGCGCATCTCGATACCTGCGTACTTTTGCAGGTGGAGACGCGCGCCGCACTCAAGGAGATCGAGGCCATCGCGGCCATTGACGGCGTGGACGGAATCTTTATCGGCCCCAGCGACCTGGCCGCCGACTTCGGCCATCTCGGCAATCCGAAGCACCCCGACGTGCAGGCGGCGCTCAAGGACGCAGCCACGCGCATCCGGGCCGCAGGCAAATCAGCCGGCTTTCTGACCGGAAACCTCGACGACGTAGAACCGCTCATCGAAATGGGCTTCAACTTTACCGCCGTGGGCAGTGATGTAGGCATTCTGGCGCGCGGCGCGGAGCAGTTGGCGGCGCGGTTCCACAAGAATTGACGCAGCGGAAGCGCTAGCGGAACAAAAGGAGAAATGGCTATGGCAACGGTAGGATTTGTCGGACTTGGCATCATGGGCCGCCCCATGCTCAACAACCTGTTAAAGGCCGGGCACACGGTGGTTGCCTACGGGCGCAATCAAGAAAAACTAGCCGCCTGCGTGGCCGGTGGCGCCCAGCGAGGCGCTTCGAACAGCGATGTGGGCGCGCGTGCGTCGGTCATCGTCACCATGCTGCCCGACGGGCCGGAAGTGGAAGAAGTGGTGCTGGGAGCGGACGGAATTCTGTCGGGCTGCAAGCCGGGCACGCTCATCATCGACATGAGCTCGATCAATCCGCTGGTCTCGCAGAAAATTGCCGCGGCCTGTGCCGCCAAGGGCGTCGATTTTGCGGATGCGCCTGTAAGCGGCGGCGAGCCCAAGGCCATTGAAGGAACGCTGGCCATCATGGTCGGCGCAAGTGCTGAAGCTTTTGCCAAAGCCGAACCGCTTCTCAAGTGCATGGGCTCAAGCGTCACGCTCACCGGCCCGGTTGGCGCAGGCAACACAACCAAGCTCGCCAATCAGATCATGGTCGCCTGCAACATCGCCGCTATGGGTGAGGCGCTCACGCTGGCCACGCGTTGCGGCCTCGATCCCGAAGTAGTGTTCAACGCAGTCAAGGGAGGACTTGCCGGCAGCGCCGTGCTCAACGCCAAGGGCCCTATGCTCATCGCCCGCAACTTCAAGCCGGGATTCAAAATCAACCTGCATCAGAAAGACCTGCGCAACGCGCTGCAAACGGCAGAGGCGAGCAGCGTTTCCCTGCCCCTCACGGCGCTGGTGCAGCAGATGATGTCGTCGCTGGTCGCCAATGGCAAGGGCGATCTAGATCACTCGGCCATCGCTACCGTGGTTGAAGCCCTCTCGCACGTCGAGGTGAAGAAGCCCGCGTAACGGCGATTGTTGGCGTTGATGGGGCGCGGCGAAAGCCGCGCCCCATCAACGCCAAGAGAGCCCACCGGCTCTAGTTCGCAGACGGCTGGTCGACGCGATCAATCACGTAATTCGGCACCGGCCCCTTCGCCGGCACCAGCTTCAGCCCAAGCTGCTCTTCCACCGCGTCCTGTAGCGCCGGCAGTTTCTGCAACTCCGGCGGAAGATCGGGCATGAATGAAAGCGTAAAGTCATATACCCCTACGAGTCCGGTCTTGTCGATCACAGGCCGGGCATCGCTCCGCATCTGCTGCCCGAGATACCAGCACAGGTACTCCATGGGAACTCGCGTGCCAACGAACCGGCCTTGCCCATCAGGCATGATGGGAATGTTGACGCCGCCCCCGGCGGGATCGGCCTTCATCTTCACACCAGCCTTGTCCACAATCAGTTCGTAGACCGCGCCGGGTTTCATCTCAATGTGAAACTTGAGTCCGAAGCGGTCCGCCAGCATGTTCTTGAACATCGTGTGCAGCTCGTCGATGTTGTGGGTATCGTCCGCTTTCGCCTCCACGTCGAAGTTCTCCCGGTCAAACCAGTCCGGCCCGCCAGAAATCTGGCGCGATGGAATCCTGTAGACGACGCTCATCATTCCCTTCACCGTGAAATTCTGCACAAGGTAGCCGGTTCCGTTTGGCATTGGCTTGATGAAGCCGCCGCGCGATTCAGGTTTTGAGCGATGGATGGCGATCACGCTGAAGGAGAGGCCCGTTTGCGGCGCCTGGCACAGCGCAACAGCAGAGGTCGCCAATAGAACTGAACCGACGAAAAGGCCAAAACCGCACCGCATTGCACTCAACCTCCGACCGAATGAATCCAAGGCGACAGGTCGCGCATGCCCTTAGCTCAGAAACTCCGCAATCGCGCTGACCACCGTCTGCTGCTCGTCTTCCCGCAACTCCGGGAAGATGGGCAGCGCCAGCACTTCGCGCGCGGCGCGCTCTGCCTCTGGAAAGCTGCCCTCCGCATACCCGAGGCACTTCAGCGCCTCCTGCATGTGCAGCGGAACCGGGTAGTAAATCTCCGAACCGATCTTTCGTGCCGCGAGAAACTCGCGCAGCGCGTCTCGGCGCGCAGTACGGATGACGTACTGGTGCCACACATGCCGGCTGCCCGCAACCTCGTGCGGCAGCACAACGCCATGCACTGGATATGGCCCAGCCTCAACCAGTCCGGCCGCGTGAAACAGCGCGTGATAGCGTCGGGCAATCGTGTGGCGCGCGTGGTTCCAGCCTTCGATATAGCGCAGCTTGACCCCAAGAACAGCGCCCTGCATGCCGTCCATGCGCGCGTTCCAGCCAATCTCGTCGTGATGGTAGCGGCGGCGCATGCCGTGCTGGCGCAGCATGTTCACACGCTCGGCAATCTCGCCGGAATTCGTCGCAACCATTCCGGCATCGCCCGCGGCGCTTAGATTTTTGGTTGGGTAAAAACTGAAAGCGGCCGCATCGCCCAACGCGCCGGCCTTCACGCCATTCCACTCTGACCCCCAGGCCTGCGCGGCGTCCTCGATCAACTTCAAACCACGCTCTTGCCCAATGCGATAGAAAGCCGTCCAATCCGCGCATTGCCCATAAAGATGCACAGGCAGAATCGCGCGAACGTCCTTGCCCTGCGGCCCATTGAGAACCGCTTCAGAAGCTGCGGCGGAAAGATTCAATGTCGCCGGATCGATATCGGCCAGCACTGCCGTTGCCCCAGCCCGCAAAATTGAACTGACCGAAGCAAAAAAGCTGAAGGGCGTAGTGAGGACGGTCGAACCGTGGCCAATTCCTGCCCCGGCCAGCGCCAGCCACAGCGCGTCGGTTCCGGACGAGCAGCCAATTGCATGCGCCACGCCCAGTTGCTGGGCTGCGGCTTGCTCAAAGGCGGCCACCGGCTCGCCAAGGATAAACTGCTGCGTCTCAAGCACATGCCCGACGGCTGCCAGCAACTCCTCGTGGAGCGGCTGGTACTGGCGCTTCAGGTCCAGCATCGGTACGGGCTGGGCTGCGGCCACGGGTCTCTCGGACGGAATTGCAGCGTCTTGCACGCCATCATTTTACCAGCCGCTGACAACTATTTTGGCAGCCATCGAAGGCATTCCATTCCACAAGTTACGGCTAAAAACAGCCCTTTGACGCGGCCTGACATTCCCCCTAGGGTTGAAAAGACCCGCAAACAGTTCTATTGTTGACTCATTGCGGGAGTTCGCGATTCCGGGGTTGCCGGAGCCGCGCTCGCGGTTTTGCTTTTCACGAAATTGCAGTTCAAAAATTCAACCCTTCCGAAGAAGAGAGCAGGAGATCGGCACATGGATAACAAGCCGGCACAAAATATTCAGGACACATTTCTAAACACCGTTCGCAAGGACAAAACCCCGATCACGATTTATCTGGTCAGCGGCGTCAAGCTCACTGGAAAAATTCGGTCCTTCGACAAATATTCGGTGCTGCTGGAGAACAACAGCCAGGAGCAGTTGATCTTCAAACACGCCATTTCAACCGTGGTGAGCAACCGGAGCGTGATGCACATGGAACATCGACCGGCTGCCGTCGCTACGGGCATCAGTCACGCTCCGGCAGCTGTACCTGCCGCGACACCGATCACTGCGGAGTCGCGATAGCGCGCGGGGAGCGGCCTCGATTGGCTGGTGAGGAGCGCAGGACCGGGGGCGTCGGCGGTAAGCCTGAGCGCGCGGTCCTGGTAGGAGTGGACCTTGGGGTTCGCTCCAGCAGTAGCCGCGGTGGCTTGTCCGGCGCGCGAAAGGGTGTGGTGCGTCCCGGTAGCGACGACCCCTTTCCAGAAGCCTTCCAATCTCTAGCCCAGGACGGCGCACCCCGGCAACCGGCGCAGAGCCCGACAGCTCTCGACGCTGAAGAGTCCCTCGCCGAGTTTCGCGAGCTGGTCACGAGCGCCGGCGGCGAGGTTGCCGCCGAGCTGTTGCAGCGGCGCGCAAAGCCCGATCCAGCTACGCTTGTCGGCTCGGGCAAGGTGGAAGAGATTGCCGGCCTCGCCGCTTCGGTCGAAGCCGACCTGGTGCTCTTCGACCACGACCTGACGCCCACGCAACTGCGCAATCTTGAAGCGGCCCTTCCCTGCCGCGTGCTCGACCGCACGCAGTTAATCCTGGACATCTTTGCCCGCCACGCACGCACCCGCGAGGGTCAGTTGCAGGTGGAGCTGGCGCAGCTTGAGTACATGTTGCCGCGCCTGGCCGGGCGTGGCAAATCAATGTCTCAGCTCGGCGGCGGCATCGGCACGCGCGGCCCCGGAGAAACCAAGCTCGAAACCGACCGGCGACAGATCAATCGGCGCATCGACCAGTTGAAGCTGGATCTCGACGCGGTCCGCCGCGTCCGCAAACAGCAGCGGCAGCGGCGCGAATCGGTCCCAGTGCCCACGGTGGCCCTGGTTGGCTACACCAACGCCGGCAAAAGCACCCTATTCAATCGGCTCACCGGCGCGGATGTTCTGCAGTCGCCGCGCATGTTCGCCACGCTCGACCCCAAACTCCGCGCGATCGAACTCCCCAGCCGGCGAAAGGTGCTGCTGTCAGACACGGTCGGCTTCATCCGCAACCTGCCTCATACTTTGGTCACCAGTTTCCGTGCGACGCTCGAAGAGGTGGCGCAAGCCGAGGTGCTGCTGCACATTCGCGATGCCGCTTCCACCTATGGCGAGGAACAGAAGAGCCAGGTGGAAAAGGTCCTGGGCGAACTAGATTCGCTCGGCAAGCCGCGCATTGAAGTGCTGAACAAGCTCGATCTGCTCGGGCCACACGAACGCCAAGGACTTCTAGGCAGAACCGGCGAAGTGGCCGTCTCGGCCGCGACCGGCGAAGGCATGGACGCGCTGCTTGCGGCTATTGATGCGGCGCTCCACTCCGATCCGATTCTTTCCGCCGAGTTGCGCGTTCCCCAGCAGGAGGGGGCCGTTCTGGCGGCGATTGAAGCCGGCATGGTCGTCCACAGCCGCGCCTACGAGGGCAACCTGGTGCACCTGGCCGTCAGTGGCCCCGCTTCGCTCGTGGGCCGGCTCAGAAAATACCGGCTCCGCGACGAATAGAGGACGTCCCATTCACCTCCTGTTGAACAAGCACCTACTATGCTTAGTCTGTCGTCAAGAGCCCTGCTGCTGTGCACAAATTGAGTGGATCATCATTTCTGAGAACACAAAGGAGGCTGCATGAATCCCGTCAACGACAGCCCAAGCCCCTCCATCACCACCCTCACCAGCCGTGAAGTCTACCGCAATAATTGGATGCAGGTACGCGAAGACGAAATCCTCCGCTCCAACGGCGAGAAGGGCATCTACGGCGTGGTCGAGAAGCACGATGCGGCCCTCATTCTGCCCATCGACCAGGACCGCGTGTGGCTGGTCGAGCAGTTCCGCTACACCATCCAGGAGCGGGCGCTCGAGCTGCCCCAGGGCAGCTGGGAGACGGAAGTCGAAAATCCCGAGGAGTTGGCGCGCGGCGAACTGCGCGAGGAAACCGGCCTCGACGCTGCCCACATGAAGCACCTGGGAACGCTTTGGATCGCTTACGGATTCACGCGGCAAAAGCAGCATGTCTTTTTGGCGACCAGCCTCACCCTGTCGGAGCGGAGCCCCGATGCCGAGGAGCATGATCTCACGGTTCGCTCCGTAACAGTCGAGGAGTTCGAGCGGATGATGCTCTGCGGGGAAATTCGCGACGGCTGCACGCTCGCAGCATGGGGACTCTATCTGCTTTGGAAGGCGCGGCAAGGGTGAGGGAAAGTTCAATCCTGCCGTGATGCGACAGGATCTTTACGGGCTACGGACGCTTGTCGATCGGCACATAAGGCACCGGATAATCCGGCCCGACGTACTCGGCGCGCGGACGAATCAGCCGGTTGTCGTCCAGCTGCTCGATCACATGCGCGGCCCAGCCCGCCACGCGGCTGACAGCAAAGATCGGCGTGTACAAATCGATGTCGATGCCCAGTGTCGAATACGTAGACGCGGAGTAGAAATCCACGTTCGCGTTCAGCTTCTTCTCGGCGTTGATGTAGAGCTCGATCGCGCGTGACATTTCATACCACTTGGGCTGCCCTGCGTCCTTGCCAAGTTGCTCGCTCATCTTGCGCAAATGCGTGGCGCGTGGGTCTTCAGTTTTGTACACGCGGTGGCCAAAGCCGGAAATCTTCTGCCGCGCATTCAACATACCCTTCACGTATTCCACCGGATCGGCGCCGGCCTTGTCGATGGTGTAAAGCAGGTGCATCACAGCTTCGTTGGCGCCGCCGTGCAGCGGCCCCTTGAGCGCGCCTATAGCGCCGGTGACGGCTGAGTGGATATCCGACAGCGTTGCCGCAATCACGCGCGCGGCAAATGTCGACGCATTGAACTCGTGGTCGGCGTGCAGCACCAGCGCCACATCAAGGGTGCGGGTCGCCGTTTCAGACGGCTTGACGCCGTTCAGCATCCACAGAAAATTCGCTGCGTGCGAGAGCGAGCGATCCGGAGCAATAATCTCCTTGCCTTTGCGGATGCGGTCGTAGACAGCAACAATCATCGCCACTTGAGCCGTCAGTTTGTACGCCTTGCGCACGTTCGCATCATGCGAGTTGTCCTTCTCGTCGGCATCGTAAAAACTCAGCGCGGAGACGGCCGTGCGCAGCACCTCCATCGGCGTAGCCGATGCGGGAAAGGCACGCAGCATGTCGATGATGCCCTGATCCAGCGAACGCGCAAGCCCAAGTTGCGACTGAAATTCGCGCAGTTGCAGTTCGTTGGGGAGAATGCCGTTCCAGAGCAGGTAGGTGGTCTCTTCGAAGGTCGAGCGCTCGGCCAGTTCGTGGATATCGATTCCCCGGTAAGACAAAACGCCGGCCTCTCCGTCGATCCAGCAAATGCCAGAGTTTGCCGCGACAATCCCTTCCAGTCCCTTTCCAGCAACAGCAGTCGACATAGTTTTCAGCTTCTCCCTTGCGATGGTTTTTCTAAGAATGCGATGAATGTGCCGTAGTACCGCCCCGGCAAAAAACACTTTTCCCAGAACCTCGGCGATTTTTGCCGCCTTGGCGTTGGACAAGTGTCCAGCTGATAAAAGTACGGTCAAGATGTTTATAACGGAACGATTCGGTGGTTGTCACGGAACCCCCCACAGAACGCGAGCGATTGCGCCCCGCAATGCCAGCTCCGGGCGGGGGGCGAAAACAGGCCGAAGCGATGTATCCACAAAGACGATTTCCTGCACGGTCCGTGCTTTCTCCGATATTCTGTAGACGCCCCCGTTAGGAGGCGCGACGACCTGATCCTCACTGCCTCATTCGGGGGATTTCGCGTTCGGCGAACAAATGGGAAGCTCCTGAAAGTCCGGGAGAATTTCTTCCGAACAAGCGTCCATCTCAATTGGAAGACGCCGTTCAACCCGACGTGGCTCCAGGCAGGAGCCAACCGAAACAAGGAAGGTAAAGAATGAGTTCAATCGAAGAAACCCCAAGAACATACTCTGGCGCGCTTCTGGGAGTCCTTGCTGTAGCCCTTGTGGCTGCGCTCGGCGCCTTGATCTGGAGCTACACACTCAGCACCAAGTTGGCGACTCAGCAAACCCAATTGGCCGACGCCCGGCAGGAGAACGTGAAGCTGGCCGCTCAGCAGCGCGAGACCGATGCCCGCCTCCAGGTCACCACCGATGAACTTGGAAAATCTCTCGGACTGACCCAAAAGCAGATGGACGATCGCGCCCAGCAGATCATCGCCCGCGAAGAAGCCGATGCCAAGCGGCTCGAAAGCGCACAGAGGCAAACCGCGCAGCAGGTCACCGCCGTAGCCAGCGATGTATCCAGCGTCAGGACAGACGTGGGCGGCGTAAAAACCGATGTCGCCAAGACACAAAGCGACCTGGCCACCACCATCAGCCAGTTGCAGGCGGTCAAGGGCGACCTCAGCAGTACCAACAGTGTGATCGCCCGCAACCACGACGAGCTGGTTCTGCTGGAGCACAAGGGCGACCGCAACTACTACGAGTTCACCCTCATCAAGGGCCAGAAGAAGCCCGTAGGCACGGTGAGCCTGCAGTTGAAAAAGACCGACCAGAAGAAGAACAAGTTCACCCTGAACATCATCGCCGACGACAAGACCTACGAAAAGAAGGACAGGAACGTGAACGAACCGCTGCAGTTCTACAGTGGCAAGGATCCGCAGCTGTTTGAGATTGTGATCAATGCAATCAACTCGAAGAACCAGATCTCAGGGTATCTGTCCGCGCCCAAGAACGCGCCAGCACCCGTTAGCGCTCAATAATCGGCGTGTGGGGCGCGAGCACGAGGGTCGGCTGGTAGCGGAAGGTAAAGCTGAAGTCGAGATTTTTGCGCGCGTCCCACTGCTGTTTCGTTAATCGAAACGACGAGACAAAAGACCCATCCACCGCTTGGCCTGGATCGAGGACCAGATTAAGCGGCAGCGCGGTGCCGTGGGGAACGGCAAGGTCCGGATAAGCCAGAAACACCCGGTCGTAGTCTGACTGGGAGGCCGCGTAGCTGGAGTGGATGCCGTCGTTGAGAGTGGCATTGGTCATCACATTCAGCAGAGTGAGCGGCAGTTTGCTCTGGTTGTGCAGCCGCACTTCGGCAAACACCAGCACCTGATCGAAGCTATCCTTCGGCATGGGCTCGCCGTTCGCGTCCCGCCCCGCTGTCTCCGTATGCTGCGGATATGCCCACACCGCAACCACGTCCCCAACCACAACTGGCGGCTTTTGGCCGGCGATCACGTAAATCGCAATTGCGATGGTGACCAGGATTGCCGCAACCACGGTGGCCCAGACCAGGTGGCTGGAGCCCTTGGTCAATTCCTCGCCAAGCGCAGCATCGTCGAGTTTGTCCGGTGTGTCCTGATGAAGAAGACTCATTGCGCCCTTATCTTAGCGTGAGAACCGCAGCTGAGACTATGAAATCCTGACAGCCTTAGGAAATTGTGCCTGATTTTGCACTGGAAACGGTGTTTTTTTGACCCCAATTACCCTCGCGGCCTCAATGCGGCCAATAACTCCTCCGCTTCCAGCGTGTTCAGCACATCCGCAGGGCCCAGCCAGGCGCGGCGCAGTTGGCGCAGACCGTAGGCCATTTTGCCCAGGTTGCGGCTGTCGTGCGAGTCGGAATCGATCGTAATGCGGCAACCCAGCTCTTTGGCCAGGCGCAGGTCGCGGTCGTTCAGGTCCAGCCGTTCAGGAGCTGCGTTGTGCTCCACGGCCACACCCAGTTCCGCTGCCCGCCGCAGAACCGCACCCATATCAATCGCAAACGGTTCGCGCCGCAGCAAAAGCCGCCCGGTCGGGTGGCCCAAAATGCGCACGTTGGGGTTCTCGATCGCGCGAATCACCCGCGCCGTCATCTCCTCGCGGCTTTGCTCCAATTTTGTGTGCACGCTGGCGATCACCACATCCATCTGCGCCAGCACTTCGTCAGCCATGTCGAGCGTGCCGTCAGCCAGAATATCCACCTCAATGCCCGTGAAGACGCGGATGCGGCCTTCCATGCGGCGATCGACTTCCTGAATGTTCTTGATGTGTTCCAGGGCGCGCTTTTCGTCCAGGCCACCCGTCATCGCCAGAATCTTCGAGTGGTCGGTGATGGCAATATACCCGTATCCGACGGCCAGAGCCGCCTCGGCCATCTCGATAATTGAGTTGTGCCCGTCGCTGGCCGTCGTGTGCATGTGCAGGTCGCCCTTGATGTCGCCAGCTTCAATCAGCTGCGGCAACTCGTGACGCACAGCCGCCTCAATCTCGCCCAGGTTCTCGCGCATCTCGGGTGGCATCCAGTCCATCTCCAGCGCGGCGTAAATCTCTTCCTCCGTCGCCGCGGCCACAACCGACTCGTCATCGAGCCGCGCCAGAGCCCACTCGCTCAGCGTATAGCCCATCTTCAGCGCGCGCTGGCGCAGCGAGACATTGTGCGCCTTGGAGCCGGTAAAGTACTGCAGCGCCGCGCCGTAGCTGGCCGAGGGCAGCAGACGCACATCCACCTGCATCCCCTGTTCCACATGGAAGCTCACCTTGTTCTCGCCCTGGGCAATCATGTCCTGAATCCCTGGGTATGCAGCCACATACTCCACCGCGGCGGCTGTGTGCTCCGGTGCGCATGCAGGACCGGTCGCCAGCAAATCCAGGTCGCCACAGGTTTCGCGCCCGCGGCGCAAGGAGCCGGCCGGGGTCACCCGTTCAATTCCCGGAAAGGCCAGCAGATACGCGGCAATGCGTTTTGCCTGCTCCTCGGCCACGTCGATGCGGAAGCGGCCCGAGCTGCGGCGGTAGTCCTCGATGCCTTTGCGCAGCTTTGCAATCTGCTTCTCGCCCATGCGCGGCAAGCCGGCTAGTCGGCCTTCATCAATCGCTGCGGCCAGCGCGTCAATGCTGGAGATCTTCGCCGCGTCCCACAGCAACGCTACCGTCTTGGGCCCCATCCCCGGCAGTTTCAGCAGTTCCAGCAGCCCCGCCCCGTAGCGGGCCAGCAACTCGTCGCGCAGCGGCAGCGAGCCGCTCTCGGCAATCGACTGAAGATTCGCAGCCATCCCCTTGCCAATGCCTGGAATCTCCAGCAGGCGGGCAGTATCGGGCGTGGCGGCAACCAGATCGACTGTGGTTTGCGCGGCGGCCTCAGCAGCGCGGCGATAGCTGCGGATACGGAAGCTGTCGCCGCCGTCGATCTCCAGCAGATCGGCGGTCTCCTCAAGCAATCGAGCAATCGTAAGGTTGTCCATCCGCTCAGCCTCCGAGAACAGTATCACGCAAGGCAGAGGTCAAATGTCGGAGCCGAAGACACATCCAACTTGTTGGTCGATCCTGTTGAAGAAAAGGAGCAGTGCAGGCAAGCCTGGATCGATGGAACTGGGGGACAACCTCTATCGCCACAGCAATGATAGTGAAAATCTACAAATTCGAACTGTGTCCGTGACATGTCCGGATAATCCTGGCACAGAATTCCCCTTCCGCCTCAGGCGGTGCTGGTGGAACGCCCGGCCGTACGCGCTTGACTAGGCTGCGCTGTGGGCGCTGTCCCTGAATCGAATCACGCCATCTGCCTGCGGGCCTTTCTGGCCCTCGACGATGTCAAACTCGACTTCATCGCCTTCTTTGAGCGTTTTATATCCGTCCAGTTGAATCGAGGAATAATGGACGAATACGTCCGGCCCGTCGTCGCGTCCGATAAATCCATAGCCCTTGGCGTTGTTGAACCACTTGACCTTGCCTTTGTACTGAGCCACAGGCTCCTGCCTTCCTTGGGTCGTGCGGGGAATCCGGCTGAGACAGCGGAACTGCTCACTCCGATAGTTCCTAAGACGACGAAAGCGGCAGAAAGGTTGATTGGCATTGCGGTAAAGTTCACCACAAAGTGAGACGGGCCGGCAAAATGCACCGGTCCGCCGTGAATTTCAGTTGCGCGAACGAGACGCGGCTATTTCTTCCGCTTACCTGCCGTTTGGCGCACATATAACAGCACGCTGGTCAGCGTTTTGCCGTCCAGAATAGCGCCCTTGTCGATCATTTTCAGCGCGTCGGAGAGCTTCACCAGGCGAAAATCGATCTTTTCGTCCTCTTCCGGGCGCGCGTCTCCGGCAATCAGGCCCTCAGCCAAAAACACCATCATGGACTCGCCCAGAAAGCCGGGGCTGGCGTAATACTCCACCAGCGGCCTCCATTTTTTTGCGCTGTAGCCGGTCTCTTCGGCCAGTTCGCGCTTGGCGCCTGCCAGCGCATCCTCGCCGGGATCCAGCTTGCCCGCCGGCAGCTCCCACAAGAACTGGTTGGCCGCGTGGCGGTACTGGCGCTCCATCACAATCCAGGGATTCTTCTTGCTCTTCGAGCTGTCCATGGCCATGATCACCACGCTGCCGTTGTGGCGAATCACGTCCCGCTCGCTCGCATGGCCGCCCGGCTCAATCAGCTTGTCGTGCAGAACGCGGAACAGCGGCCCAGTGTAAACGACTTTCGAACTGAGCAGCTTTGCCCTTTCCTTCATCTCCACGGGCTCGAACGCTTTTACGCCCTTCTTCGCCTTCCCGGCTTTCCCGGCCTTCGGCTTTGCGGCCTTTTTCGGCTTGATCGTTTTTGCGGCCTGCGGCTTTACGCCTGTCTTGCCAGCCTTGGCGGCCTTCTTTTCTTTGGGCTTCTCCGCCTTGGCTACGGCGGCTTTCGACTTTTCTTTTTTAGCCATTGCGACCTCTTCTCTCCGCGCGCTCAAAGTCGTACTGAATGAGCGGCGATTCAAGACGAGTATACCCACCGCAGGGCCGATTCCGATGAATTCGTGACGCAGTAGTGCATCGCAACAGCCCGGCGTGGCATCCTTAATGGAGCCGCTTTTCCCCTCAGCGCCCGTGGCCCAGGCCTCAACGCCAGGCAAACGCGCAGAGAGCGATTCAATTGAAATCGAATTACCGAAAGTGAACGAGTTGCCAAGCGCAGACTGTTATCCCATCACCGTGATGCCCGCCATGAGCCGGCTGTTTCTGGACTACTGCGCCGGGGCCGCGACGGCGTGGGCGTTTTACGCCTCGAATCCGCAGCCCAAAAGCTGGCACCAGCGTCCTGCCCTTCCGCCGCACTGGCCGGAGCTGGTCGGCCTGCTCCGCGCGCAGAATCCTGCTCCTTCGGCCGTCGGAGCCGCCGCTTTGGCCCTCGACGCTCTCGCCCAGGGCGCCGGAACCGTCGTCACCGGCCAGCAGGTCGGCCTTTTCGGGGGCACGCTGTACACGCCCTTCAAAGCAGCCACTGCCGTAGCGCGCGCCCGCCAGGCCACTGCAGCCGGCCATCCGCACGCGGCCATCTTCTGGCTGGCCACTGAAGACCACGACTTCGCAGAAATCGATCACGTCACCTTCCCCGCCGGCCGCCAACTTGAAACGCTGCGCTATGCCGAGGGCAATGAGACTGCCGCCGCGCGCCCCGTCGGTGGCCTCATCCCCGTCGGTGGCCTCATCATCGACGAGCGCATCACCCCGCTCCTCGAGCGCGCCTGGGAACTGCTCGAACACTCCGACGCCATGGAGGCTCTCGCCGAGGCCTACAAGCCAGGCCGCACCTTCGCCCAGGCCTTCGCCGACTTCTACACCAAGCTCTTTGCCGCCCAGGGCCTGCTGGTTCTCGACGCAAGCAGCCGCGACTTCCACCGTCTCGGCGCTCCCGTTCTGCGTGCCGGCATCGAGCGCGCCGATGAGTTCAACGCCGCTCTGCTCGACCGCAACCGCGAGCTTGAGGCCGCGGGCTATCACGCCCAGGTCAATGTGGCGCCCGATTCAAGCCTGCTCTTCCTCATCGACGACAAAACCGGAGCGCGCGTAGCCCTCAAGCGCCAACCCGAAACCGCAGCCGAGCCCAACGGCCTTTGGCAGGCCGGCAGTCAAAACTACTCCACCGCCGATCTGCTCGGCATCCTCGCCGCCGAACCGGAACGCATCTCGCCCGCCGCTTTGCTGCGGCCTGTCTTTCAGGATTTTCTGCTTTCGAACTCGCTCACCCTCGGCGGAGCAGCCGAGATTGCCTACTTCGCTCAGTCCGCCGTGCTTTATGAGAAAATCCTCGGCCGCCAAACCGTCGCTGAGCCCCGCTTCTTTGGAACCTTGATTGAGCCGCCGATTGCCGAACTCCTCCGCAAGCACGAACTCACCCTCGAACGCGTCTTCGCCGAGAGCCCTTCATCCCTCGCGCAGTTGCTGGCCGCGCGCACTCTGCCCGTCGAAGGCAAACAGAAGTTGGCCGCTGCTGGAAATGCAATGGATGCAGAACTGAATGCGCTGGTGGCGTGGACCGCGGCGCTCGATCAGGGCCTCGGCCAGTCGGCTGAAACCGCCGCCGGCAAAATCCGCTACCAGATGAATCGCCTCCGCACCCTGGCCGCCAACTTCCAGTTGCAGAAGGAGGCCTCGCTCACCCGCCATGCGGACGCCATCAGCAACGCCCTTTGCCCCGGCGGCGTCTTGCAGGAGCGCACCCACGGCGGGGCCTACTACTTCGCTCGCTATGGCCTCGACCTCGCCGAAACACTGTGCACCCAGGCAGATTCCTGCTCAGGCCACTCCGCCATCTGGCTCTAAGACTGGGGCGCATTTCAGGCGTCGGGGACCAGAAAAAAGCGAGATCGGGGTCGGATGCTTCGCCTGTCTTCATCCAATTGGATCTTTCTCCACCCACCTTTCACCACTCCTCATCGAACCGCAAACCTCCCACCCCACGGCGGCACCTACTGATCCCTGAAACCTGATCCCTGACCCCTGCCTTTATAATCCTCGCGAAAGATAAACGAGGTTCCCATGCGCACCGTTCTTGCCTTCCTTGCCGCCGCCCTGCTGGCCACCACCGCCGCCCACGCCCAACTCAGCCCCTGCGCCACCGCCGGCAACGACAATGGCTTCCTCAACATCCAGACCATCCGCCTGTGGCCCGGCCCCGCGCCCCAGGCCAGGGGCAACGCCTGCGAAGACATTCCCACGCTCACCATCGTCAACCCCCGCAAGGGCAGCGCCAATGGCTCGGCGGTCATCATCCTCCCCGGCGGAGCCTACCGCGGCCTCGCCGGCGACCTCGAAGGCGGCGAAGTAGCCAGCTGGTTCACCGCCCGCGGCTTCCGCGCCTTCATCCTCAGCTACCGGCTCACGTCGCACGGCTACCTGCTGCCCGTCCCGCTGCTGGACGCGCGCCGCGCCGTGCAACTGGTGCGCGCGCACGCCAGCGAATATCAGATCAATCCCAACCGCATCGTCATGATCGGCTTTTCCGCCGGCGGTCATCTCGCAGCGCTCGCCGCAACCCAGCCCGTGGCCGGCAAGCCCGATGCCGAAGACCCCATCGACCGCGTCTCCAGCCGCCCCGATTACCTCGTCCTCGGCTACGCATGGCTCGGCGCTATCACGACAGACACATCGCACCTCAGCTACTGCAAGCTCTTCAACGTGATGGATCAGTGCGATGCCCTGAAGGCCGC
Organism: Occallatibacter sp.; assembly: GCA_035529815.1. Classification (GTDB taxonomy): domain Bacteria; phylum Acidobacteriota; class Terriglobia; order Terriglobales; family Acidobacteriaceae; genus Telmatobacter. Next base: position 59,762 of record DATKWA010000132.1, read on the forward strand.
CTACACCCCGGCGCTCTACGTCACCAAAGACACGCCGCCCACCTTCATGTACCAGACCTTCACCGATCAAACAGTTCCCGTCCAGCAGGCGCTGACTTTCTTCGATGCCCTGGTCAAGGCCGGCGTCACTTCGGAGCTCCACGTCTTCGCCAACGGCCCGCATGGCACCGGCCTCGGCAAGGGCGATCCTGCCCTCGACAAGTGGCCCAGCCTGCTCGAAAACTGGCTCCGCCCCCAGGGTCTTTTGACGGTAGACAAGGATGCGGTAGAGGGGAAAGAGTAAAAGTCAGCCATTGGCCACCAGGCCCCAAAAAGAGCCCCAGAAACTAAGAGGCGGGCCGCCGGAATCAGGAGTGGAATGACTTCCCGAAACCGGCTGCCCGCTGGACCCTGGACCGGGTCTAGGTGGTATCCTTAGTTTAGGCTTGTTCTCGGCGAAATCAAGCCCTATTTTTGGGCAAAATCCCCATTCCGTGACCCCGGTCACAGAGCCCCGTCCAATCGGCTCCAAAACGTTGACTTGGGGGCTTGCCCCTGATACAAAAGTTGTGTCCCGCAAGATAGATTTTCATCTGACAGCCGCATCGAATTCTTACCAGCATGCAATTGATTTTCCAACAACTCGAAGCCATGTTTGTGGGTGCCATCCCCACGGCTATACTTTTCATTTTGCTGGTGATTGCCTACCAGATTCTGGTGCAGGGCCCGCTCACGGCCACGCTCAAGCGGCGCCACGCGCTGACCGAAGGCGCCATGGAAGACGCGCGGGAGGCGATTGCCAGGGCAGAGGCGCGGGCCGCCGAGTATGCGGCCAGAATGCGCCAGGCGCGTGCGGAAGCCTCAAAGGTCCGCGAGCAGCGCGTCAAGCAGTGGAATGCAGAGCGCGACGCCGCGCTCGATGCCGCCCGCAAGGCCGCCGGACTCAAGGTGAGCCAGGCCAGGGTTGAGCTTGAGGCCGAGGCGGCCGCCGCAAAGCAGACGATCCTGGGCACGGCCGGCGATCTCGCCGCTCTGGTTGTCCGCGCCGTCGCGCCCGTGCCCGCCGGGGGTTCCCGTTGATCAAGTTGATCAGATTCTTGCCAGAGTGTTCTTCGCATCCGCGCTTTTCACGTCGTTTTCTGGGGCTTTTCCTCTTGATGGCGCTGGCCGCCGGGGTTGCGTTTGCCCCCCGCGGGCTGGCCGCGCAGCAGCCGGCTCCGGCCTCAGCTTCTCAATCCAGCGTGCAGCCCTCGGCTTCCGCAGAGGCGCCAAAGGCTTCGTCTGACGCTCCCAAGTCACAGGAGGAGCAGGACAAGGCTTTTTTGCTCAATGGCCCCATCGTGAAGTGGACGGCGAAAACCTTCCATCTCAGCGTTGAGTCCGCGTCCTGGATCTACCAGATTGTCAACTTCATCCTCATCGCGCTGCTGATCGGCGTTCCAATCATCCGCGTCCTCCCAAAGCTGCTGCATAAGCGCTCGCAAACCCTGGGTTACAACCTGCAAACGGCGCGCGAAGCAACAGCGGAAGCCAACGCCAGGCTAAGCGCGGTCGAGGCCAAGCTGGCAGGGCTGGATGAAGAGATCAAGCAGTTTCGCGCCCAGGTTGAGGCTGACAGCGCGCAGGACGAAGCCCGCATCAAGGCAGCAATCACCGAAGAAAGCGCCCGCATCGTGCAGGCAGCCGAGCAGGAGTTGACCGTCGCCGCCGCACAGGCACAGCGCGGCTTGCGCCATTTTGCCGCGGAGCTCGCCATCGAGAAGGCCGCAAAGCAACTGGCATTGACGCCCGAGACCGACCGCGCTCTGATCGCCGAATTCATCGGCCAGGTTTCGAGCTCCTCAGCCGGCAACGGCAAGGGAGGGCAGAACTAGATGGCCGCCTTCGTTTCCCGCTACGCCAACGCCTTTGCCGATGTGATTACGGCAGCCAAACTCGATACAGCCGCGATTGACGCACAGTTGACCGATTTTCTTGCCACATGGGACGGCAGTCTGGAACTCCGCGAGTTTTTTGAGAACCCTGCCATTCCCGCCAATGACAAGGTAGCCATTCTCGACAAATTGAATGTGCAGTTGAAGCTCCAGAAAGAACTGCGCAACCTGATCGCCGTGCTCATCTCGAACGGCCGCATCGGCCAGGTGAGTGAAGTAGCCGAGGCATGGCGCACTCTGCTCCAGCAGCAGCACGGCATCCGCCCGGCCCACATTGTCACCGCACGCGCTCTCGACAAAACGGAACAGGACGCGCTCGTTGCCGAGGTCGCAAAACTTGCCGGCTCGCGCATCGACGCCAGCTTTACCGAGGACGCATCCATCCTCGGCGGCACGGTGGTGCGCATCGGCTCTACGGTCTACGACGGCTCCGTACGCGGACGGCTCGACCGCTTGAAAGAAGCATTGATCGCTGGTTGAACTAAGACCTGCGCTTTAAGAACTGTGAACGGTTAGGAACAGAAATGGCTCAGATCAAAGCAGACGAGATTACACAATTACTTCGCGAGCAGATCGCGAACTACGACTCCAAGGTCCAGGTCGACGAGGTCGGGACCATTACATCGCTTGGCGACGGCATCGCCCGCATCCACGGTTTGGACAAGGTGATGGCCGGCGAGCTGCTCGCCTTCCCGCACGGCATCGCCGGCCTCGCCCTCAGCCTGGAAGAAGACCAGGTCGGCGCGGTCATTCTGGGCGACTACACCGAGCTCAGCGAGGGCAACGAGGTCAAGCGCACCGGCAAGATTCTCTCCGTGCCCGTCGGCGAGGCCATGATCGGCCGCGTCGTCAACGCGCTCGGCATGCCCATCGACGACAAGGGCCCCATCGCCACCACGGAGTTTCTCCCCGTCGAGCGCATTGCCCCCGGCATCATCGACCGCCAGGGCGTCCGCGAGCCCATGGCCACCGGCCTCAAGGCCATCGACGCCATGATCCCCATCGGCCGCGGCCAGCGCGAGCTCATCATTGGCGACCGCCAGACCGGCAAGACCGCCGTGCTGCTCGACACCATCATCAACAACGCCAAGAACGACCTGATCTGCATCTACTGCGCCATCGGCCAGAAGCGTTCCTCCATTGCACAGGTTGTGCAGACGCTCACTGAAGCCGGCGCCATGGGCCACACCATCGTCGTCGCGGCCTCCGCCTCAGAGCCTGCGCCCATGCTGTTTCTCGCGCCCTACGCGGCCACCGCCATGGGCGAGTACTTCCGCGACTCCGGCCGCCACGCCCTCGTCATGTACGACGATCTCTCCAAGCACGCCATGGCCTACCGCGAAATCTCGCTCCTGCTCCGCCGTCCGCCGGGCCGCGAAGCCTATCCGGGAGACGTCTTCTATCTCCACTCCCGCTTGCTCGAGCGCTCTTCCAAAATGTCCAAGGAAAAGGGCGGCGGCTCGCTCACCGCGCTGCCGGTCATCGAGACCCAGGCTGGCGACGTCTCGGCCTACATTCCCACCAACGTCATCTCCATCACCGATGGCCAGATCTTTTTGGAAACAGACCTGTTCAACTCCGGCGTTCGCCCCGCCGTCAACGTAGGCCTCTCGGTTTCGCGCGTCGGCTTCTCGGCCGCCATCAAGGCCGTTAAGCAGGTTGGCTCCACGCTCAAGCTCGATCTCGCTCAGTACCGTGAACTCGCGGCCTTCGCGCAGTTTGGCTCCGATCTCGATCCCCTCACCCAGAAGCAGCTCAACCGCGGCCAGCGCCTCACCGAACTCCTCAAGCAGCCGCAGTTCCAGCCGCTCACCTGGCAGCAGCAGGCGATCGTGCTCTTCGCCGGCACGCAGGGTTATCTCGACGATCTCAAGGTCACCGACATTCGCGCCTTCGAGGACGGGCTCTACAAATACCTCGATAACTCGCAGTCCGCGCTCATCGCCGACCTCACCCAGAAAAAGCAGATCGACGACGACATTCGCGCCCGCCTGCACGCGGCCCTGAAAGAATACGCGACCGACTTCAAGGCGGAGTTGGCCGCGGTCACAGTGTAAGAGCAGGTATCAAGACGATGGTGCAGTCATTTAGGGACTTGGTGGTGTGGCAAAGGTCAATTCAAATGCCTGTTTCCATTTATCGCCTAACTCAAGGTTTTCCTAAGGAAGAGGCCTACGGACTGACTAGCCAAATGAGACGCGCCGTGGTTTCAATCGGCAGCAACATCGCAGAAGGACACGGCAGATTGAGTACCGGGGAGTATAGACAGTTTTTCGGTATGGCAAGGGGCTCGAATTTTGAGATCCAAACTCAATTGGAAATTGCACGCGCACTCGGAATCGGCGATTCAAAGCTTCTGGAAAGCGCAGAAAGCCTATCGCTCGAAGTTGGAAAAATGATTTTTGGAGTCTTGGAGGGAATCAAGAATTAGGATTGAGCGACAGGCCTTTACTGACCCCTGATCCCTGACCCCTTGAGCGAAAGCGAATATGGCAAACGTACTCGATTTACGGCGTCGCATCCGCAGCGTCAAAAACACGCGCCAGATCACCAAGGCCATGAAGATGGTCTCGGCGGCCAAGCTGCGGCGCGCGCAGGAGCGGGCGCTCCAGGCGCGGCCTTACGCAAAAATGATCACCAGCGTGCTCGAGTCGCTCACCCGCCGCGTCGAGCTCTACGACGAGCAGACCGGCAACCTCCGCCATCCGCTGTTCATCACCCGGCCCGAAAAACGCGTGCTGCTCATCGTCGTCAGCGGCGACAAGGGTTTTGCCGGCGCGTTCAACACCAACATCCTCAAAATCGCCTTCCAGTTCATCTCCGGCAATCCCGACAAGCAGATCGACGTCGAGGCCGTGGGCCGCAAGGCGCGCGACATGATGCGCCGCCGCTACCCTGTCGCCATCTACAACGAAGTCACCGACGACCAGGGAGTTACCCGCCAGGTCCGCGACCGCAAGGCCCCGGTCGAGGTCACAGGCGATCATCCCGGTATGCTGCTCAAGCTCGAATCGAGTCGAGTTCACGCGCTCGCCGCCAGCGTCATCGAGCGTTACGTGAACGAGGAGATCGACGCGGTCTACATCGTCTACAACGAATTCAAGTCGGTCATCGCGCAGCGCCTCGTGGTCGAGCGCCTGTTGCCGCTCATCGATATCAGCCGTCCGCAGATTACCGGCGCCGTCGAGCCATCCATCGAAGAGCGCGAGCGCGCCGCTCAGGCCGCACTCTCAGCTGGCATCGAGCTTGAGGCCGCGGACACGACCGAGGCCGACGAAGAAGCAAAGAAATTCGGCACCGCCAATGTGGACTACATCTACGAGCAGCCGGCCTACGAACTGTTCCACGGCCTGCTCCCGCAATTCATTTTTTCCGTGCTCTATCACGCCATGACGGAGTCGGTCGCCGCCGAACACGCCGCCCGCATGACCGCCATGGACTCGGCAACCAACAACGCCTCCGACATGATCGACTCGCTCACGCTCCACATGAACCGCGTGCGCCAGGCCGCCATCACCAAGGAGATCATCGAAATTGTTTCCGGCGCAGCCGCCCTTTAAACGCAAGGTGCCCGGAGCGAGCAGTGGCCTTCAGGCCCCTGAATGAAGTAAGAAGTTTTCAAGGGCTTTAGCCCCGGATGTGAAGGGTACGGGCTTTAGCCCGTACGGGATGCGACCAAATGAAGCGGGCTTTAGCCCCTGAGGGAATGAAACCTCAGCAAAGAAGGCAGAAAAAATGGCAGAAAACATAGGCAAAGTAATCCAGATCTCCGGCCCAGCCGTAGACGTTCAATTCGACGAGTCAACCATGCCGCCCATCTATCAGGCGCTGCGCGTCGTCTCGGACGGATTCACAGTCCCCACGCCCATCAGCGTCATCCTCGAAGTCCAGCAGCATCTCGGCGAGGGCCGCGTGCGCACCGTCGCCATGGAAGCCACCGACGGAATGGTTCGCGGCATGAAGGCCATCGACCTCGGCGGCCCCATCAGCGTGCCCGTCGGCAAAGAGACGCTCGGCCGCGTGCTCAACGTCATCGGCGAGCCGGTCGATAACCTCGGCCCCATCGGCGAAAAGCTGCGCATGCCCATTCACCGGCCCGCGCCGCTGTTCGACGAGCAGTCCACCCACGAAGAGATGTTCGAGACCGGCATCAAGGTCATCGACCTGATCCAGCCCTTCCTCAAGGGCGGCAAGATCGGCCTCTTCGGCGGCGCTGGCGTCGGCAAGACCGTCGTCATCATGGAGCTCATCAACAACGTCGCCAAGAACCACGGCGGCTACTCGGTCTTCGGCGGCGTCGGCGAACGCACCCGCGAAGGCAACGATCTCTGGGTCGAAATGACCGAGTCCGGCGTCATCACACCCGGCGACTGGGCCAAGTCCAAGTGTGCCCTCGTCTACGGCCAGATGACCGAGCCACCAGGAGCGCGTCTCCGCGTGGCTCTCAGCGCCCTCACCGTCGCCGAGTACTTCCGCGACGTCGAAGGCTCTGACACGCTGCTCTTCATCGACAACATCTTCCGCTTCACGCAGGCCGGCTCCGAGGTCTCCACGCTCCTCGGCCGCATGCCCTCCGCCGTCGGCTACCAGCCCAACCTGGCCACGGAAATGGGCGAACTGCAGGAGCGCATCACCTCCACCAGCAAAGGTTCCGTCACATCCGTCCAGGCCGTCTACGTGCCTGCCGACGATTTGACCGACCCCGCGCCTGCAACCACCTTCGCTCACCTCGACGCAACAACCGTGTTGAGCCGTCCCTTGTCAGAACTCGGCATTTACCCCGCCGTCGATCCGCTGGCTTCCACCTCGCGCATTCTCTCCGCGCGCATCGTCGGCCAGGAGCACTACGACGTCGCGCAGGGCGTCAAGCGCATTCTCCAGCGCTACAAGGATCTCCAGGACATCATCGCCATCCTTGGCATCGACGAGCTCTCGGAAGAAGACAAGCTGACAGTAGCTCGGGCAAGAAAGGTGCAGAAATTCCTCTCGCAGCCCTTCCACGTGGCCGAGCAGTTCACCGGCATACCCGGAGCTTACGTCAAGGTTGCAGACACCGTGCGCAGCTTCAAGGAGATCATCGCCGGCAAATACGACGACATCCCCGAGCAGGCCTTCTACATGAAGGGCGCAATCGAAGAAGTGCTCGAAACCGCCGAGAAACTCAAGGCGAGCGTATAAAAGGCAGGTGTCAGGGATCAGGTTTCAGGGATCAGGAAAACGCGTTTTCCGCAACATTGTTTTTAGCTGAACCCTGATCCCTGACCCCTAAAAATCCTGAAAGGATTTTTATGGCAGACGAGACAAATCAACTCCGCGTCCGGCTCGTCACTCCCGAGCGCACGCTCTTCGAACACGCAGCCACCGCGGTCGAGTTGCCGTCGAAGACCGGCTACTTTGAAGTCCTCTACGGCCACGCTCCGCTCATGGCCGAGCTCGGCGCGGGCGACGTCATCGTACATGGCGGCCCCAATGACCAATCCGGCCTCGCAGACGGCGAATCCCGTTACAACGTCAGTTGGGGCTTTGTCGAAGTGCTCGGCGACCGCGTCACCATCCTCGCCTCCGACGCCCTCAAGCCCGCTGAGATCGATGTAAAGCGCGCCGAAGAGCAACGCGACCGCGGCCAGCAGATGTGGAAAGAAGCCGGAGAAAGCGAACACGCCTACACAGAAGCTCTACGCGTCATCTCCGAAGCCGAAGCCAAGATATCCTCGGCAACCGAGAAGCACTGAGTCCTTCCACGATTCAACCGCCCTGAATGAAAACGCCCTGCTCAATCGAGCAGGGCGTTTTTCTGTCCGCAGAAATCAACAAAGAATCAAATCACATCCACCTGCAACGCTCGACTTCGCAGAATTCCCGCCCGCCCATCGCAATCGTCGCCGGAATCGGCACCCCGCCTCGCCCATCTCACCAGTGCTTGTGCTCCGAAAGCACATCCAGCTCCGACCCCGCCAGCAGAAACGCCCCCACGCCAAAGTTATAACTTGAGCTGGCCTTATACTCCCCCGGCGCTTCGCCAATCGGCTGAATCGCTCCCAGCCGCCCGTCCGCATAAACATGCGTCAACAGCCCGGCCCACGCCCTATCAACCACCGGCAGATAAATCTCCGCGTCCAGCATGCGATGGTCGATGCCCCACGCAATCGCATAAGTAAAAAACGCCGAACCCGACACCTCCGGCTGCGGGTAGCTCTCCGCATCCAGCAGCCCCGGCCGCCATAGCCCATCGCTTCCCTGCACCGACGCAACCTCCGCCGCCATCTCGCGCAGCTGCGCAATGTAGTGCGGCCGCAACGGGTCGTCGTCCGGCAGGGTCGCCAGCACCCGCACCAGCCCCGCCATCACCCAGCCGTTTCCACGCGACCAGAAGATCTTCTCGCCATTCTTTTCGTGCTTGTTCAAGTAGCTCGCATCGCGCGAGAACAAATGTTTCTGCTTGTCGTAGAGCAGCCTCTCCGTCTCTCCCCACTCGCGGTCCACGTATCCGTCGTAGGTAGGGTCGCCGGTAATGTCCGACAGCTCAGACCCCGCCGGCGGAGCCATAAACAGCGCATCGCACCACCACCACGCCGGCTTTTCTGGATCGTTCAGCAGTGCTACCGCGTCGTCAAACTGCCGGCGCAACAGCGCAATCTGCGCCTCGTTATGCGAGGAGCGATACACCTCGATAAACGCCTGCGCAATGGCGAAATCGTTGGCCGGATACAACGTCCGCTCCAGCTTCCAGCCAAAATGATCGCCCACCGAAGCAACGTACTTGCTGTAGCGCGGATCGTGCAGCGTACGCGAGGCAGCCATCAATCCAATATCCAGCGTCCCAAAGTCCCAGGAACGGCTCGGCGGCTGCGCATCCACGCGCCCCAGCTCCCAATCCGCAACCTTGCGCATCGCCGCACGAATCTGTTTCGAGTGCAGTGCCGGCGAAAGATCCGTTGCCAGCGGCCCAGGGTTGTCTGGCTGGTCTCCCGGCGAGGCCACCGGCGCCGTGTTCGCCGGCTGTTGCGCAATACAGGCCACGCTCGATGTTCCCAGCAACACCGCCATCAGAACTCCCAGCAACACAGCGGTCGAGCCCGCGCCCCCCAGCCTCATGCACAGCCAACGCATCTTCATCTCCCCTGATTTCCCCGCTATGATCCTGCGTCGTGTCACCTTTTGCGCACAACAGGCCACTCACAATCATACGATCTTGATCGCGCACTTGCCGACTGTGCCTCTGCCTCGATAAAGTGACACCCACGGGCTTCTTTCGCGCCAGCACTGCCCTCTGGCGCCGCGAATCGCGTTTATCCTTCTTTCCAAAAAGGACTCTGCATGTCTTCCCTGCCTTTAAATGCCGTCGCCAATCGGGACATCGACTCCACTCTGCGCGAAAACCGCCTCTTCCCACCCCCGCCCGAGTTCAGCGCCAAGGCTCACATCAAAAGCCTCGCGGAGTACGAAGCTCTCTACAAGCAGTCGATCGAAGATCCTGAGAAATTCTGGGCCACTGCGGCCCAAGACCTCCACTGGTTCAAGCGCTGGGACAAAGTACTCGACTGGAACCTTCCCCTCGCCAAATGGTTCGTCGGCGGCCAGCTCAACCTCTCCTATAACTGTCTGGACCGCCATGCCCTCGGCGCACGCGCCAGCAAGACCGCCATCATCTGGGAGGGAGAGCCCGGCGAAATCCGCCGCCTCACCTACGCCGAACTCCTCATCGAAGTCCAAAAATTCGCCAACGCCCTCAAGTCCCTCGGCATCGAAAAGGGCGACCGCGTCGCCGTCTACATGGGCATGACGCCCGAGCTTGCCATCGCGCTGCTCGCCTGCGCGCGCATCGGTGCCGTTCACTCAGTCATCTTCGGCGGATTCGCCGCCCATGCCATCGCCGACCGCGTCAACGACTCCGCCTGCGTCGCCATTCTCACCCAGGACGGAAGCTATCGCCGCGGATCTGAAATTCAGCTCAAGCGCACCGTCGACGAGGCCATGGCCGCATGCCCCACCGTCAAGCACGTCGTCGTCTACAAGCGTACCGGCTCGCCGGTAACCATGCTCGAAGGCCGCGACCACTGGTGGCACGACCTCGTCGCCGCAGCCACCCCCACCTGCCCCGCCGAGCCGCTCGATTCAGAACACCCGCTCTACATCCTCTACACCTCCGGCACCACCGGCAAACCAAAAGGCCTCGTCCACACCACCGGCGGCTATGCCGTACAAACCTACCTCACCAGCAAATACGTCTTCGACCTCCGCGAAGAAGACGTCTATTGGTGCACCGCCGACATCGGCTGGGTCACCGGCCACTCCTACGTCGTCTACGGCCCGCTCCAGAACGGCACTACCGTCCTCATGTACGAGGGCGCCCCCAACTTCCCAGACTTTTCCCGCTTCTGGAAGATCGTTGACGACCACAAGGTAAGCATCTTCTACACCGCGCCCACCGCCATCCGCGCCTTCATCAAGTGGGGCGACCAACACGTCGAAAAGCACAGCCTCGCGTCGCTCCGCCTCCTCGGCACCGTCGGCGAGCCCATCAATCCCGAGTCGTGGATGTGGTATCGAGAGAAGATTGGCCACAACCGCTGCCCCATCGTCGACACGTGGTGGCAAACCGAGACCGGCGCAATCCTCATCGCGCCCATCCCCGGCGCAGTGCCCACCAAACCCGGCTCAGCCACGCGCCCCTTCTTCGGCATTCAGCCGGAGGTCGTCAACAAAGCCGGCGTGCCCGTCCCCGCCGGCCACGGCGGCCTGCTCGTCATCCGCAAGCCCTGGCCCTCCATGGCCCGCACCGTCTACGGCGACCCCGAGCGTTATCAAAAAACTTACTGGTCCGACGTCGAAGGCAGCTATTTCACCGGCGATGGCGCACGGCAAGATGCCGACGGCTACTTCTGGCTCATGGGCCGCGTAGACGACGTCATCAACGTCAGCGGACACCGCCTCGGCACCATGGAAGTCGAGTCCGCTCTCGTCGCGCACCCCAAAGTCGCTGAAGCCGCCGTTGTCGGTCGTCCCGACGCTCTCAAGGGCCAGGCCATCGCAGCCTTTGTCTCGCTTGAAAGTGGCAACGAGCCCAGCGAAGAGCTGAAAGACGAACTCCGCAAGTGGGTCTCAAAAGAAATCGGTTCGCTGGCTCGCCCCGACGACATCCGCTTCACCGAAGCCCTGCCCAAAACCCGCAGCGGCAAAATCATGCGCCGACTCCTCCGCGACCTCGCCACCCACGGCGAAATCCAGGGCGATACCACCACCCTCGAAGACTTCACTGTAATTGCAAAACTTCGCGAGGCCGAAGAAGGATAAAGCAGTCTTCTGCATCGCCGAACACGCGGGTGATTTTGGCGCTCCTTCCGCATCACCAGGCATCCGCACCACTCGCTCGTTCAAGCTCCGCCTGGAGCAAGCCCCTCAGTGCACATCCACCGTGCGCGTACCCTCGTAGTGCTGAATGTGGTAGTAGCCTTCCCAGTTTCTCCACTCGATCGGCGGCGGAACCGGCGCATCGGGATTCTGAAGATACTTGGCAAAGTCCTCCACAAGCTCGCGCGTGCGGTCCACTCCCGTCAGCCAGTCCCCGTGGTACCAGTTCTTCCACTTGCCATACTCGGCCTTGGACTCGGACTCCTTGATCTCATCAATGTCCTCAAGGGCCTGCCGCGTTTTGGCCACGGCGGTAGCGTGGTCATCGTTGTGCAGCGCCATCACAGCCTCTGACAGCGCGAGCAACATCCGGTTGCTGTCGCGATTGATGGCGATCATGGTCAGTACGCCGGCTTGGTAGAAGTCCCTCCGGTCAACGGCTACCAGCGGTTCAGCCGCCAATGCCTGCTTCCACACTGCATCCCAGCGCGGCTCGGCGTCGCCGCACGCCTTGATCTCTTTCTCGGCTTGCTGCGGAGCCCAGTCAGCGTTATAGGGAACCGGATGGATCGAGGGCTTGGTCCAGAACGGAGACTGGCCAGGCAGCCAATAAGTGGGCCACTGAATCATGACATTGCGCATCAGTTCTCGTGCCATGGTGTGGTAGTAGTTGTCTCCGTAAGAGCGCGGCGGCGTGCCCGGCAAATCCGCCGGCGCATTGAAGTACGCCTTGTAAACCGCCTCCACTGCGGGCGCGGCCTTGGCGCCGAACTCTTCACTCGACCAGTTCTTGTAGAACTCGTCGCTTGAGCCAATCGAAGCCCCGCGCCAGCCAAAGTCAAGAACCGCGCTCGCGCCCATCGTCACCGGACGAATATCGCTCGTGTTCACCAGCAGGAACGATGTCGCGCCGGCCTTCTCGAAGCGGCCCAGCGAAGAAAAAATGCGACTCACCGGCGTCATCTCCGAAAGCTGATTCGCCACCGTGTTGTACATTGCAACGTGAATATACGCGCCCTCGCCGCTCTTGGCCTCGCCGTCATCCTGCATGTAGCCCCAGCCAGTGTCAGCCCACACCGTAATCACCTCTGGCGGAATCACCAGGTCGCCCGACCGCATCAGCTTGGCGCCTTCCATCCATAAGTCGGTGATAAACACAGCATCGGGATACTTGGCCCTCACGATCCGCATCTGCTCCGCGATAGCCTTGCTGATCAAATGCCCCTGCGCTTTATCGTTGCCCCGCACCGATGGGTCCAGCGCGGCGTACGGTTCGTCCGACAGTCCGCGCAGGCCAATCTCCCAAAGTATCTGCTGATCCTTCGGATCAGAGGCCACCGCATTCTTCCAGGCATTCTCAATGTACTGTGGGTCGGCCGTGAAGTTGTACGGAACATCATGAGGCCAGCGCGAGAAGTTCACGCCCAGCGGCTCGGCATGGTGCTGATTCAGAAGCAGCCCGCGCTCGGCTACCACGCGGTCCTGCGGCTCATTCGGAAAGGGCCAGGTGCCGGCAACAATCATGTTGCCCTTCAGGCGAAGAATAGTCTCGCAAATCTTGTTCCACACAGCCAGCGAGATACCGGTATGATCCTTGGCTTCGCCGGGAGCCCAGCCAGTGAGCAGATCTTCATCGTTGATGAAGAAGCCGCGGTAACGGAAGACCGGAGCCGGAAACTTTACGTCCAGCGATGCCGGAATATGAATGAGCGCGTGCTTGGCCGGCTCATGGTCCGTCCAGTAGTACATCGGGTCCACGCCAAGATACTGCTGCGAAAACTGGTAGATGGCATACAAAGTGCCGCGCATGTCTGAACCAGCCAGCCGGATAACCTGCACTTTACGGCCGCTGCTCAGAGTCGCTGAGCCGGAAGTAATCGAAAAGGCCTCAGGAGCCGAATCGTGATCGGCGGCAGCACCCGATGCCTCCTTGCCAAGAACAATCGTGACTGGACCGGCCTCTGCCTCGGTGCTGATGATTTTAGGCGCAGCGCCGAATACCTTCTTCATGTCGGCGGCCAGATCCTCAGCAGCGCGCTGGATAGGAACGGGCTGCTCGGAGTCCACAAGAATGGTCGCGCGGCTATTCAGTGGAATGGCGTTGCTGGAGGATTGTGCAAGCGCGCCCGCGGACACCAGAAAGAGTAGGGCGGCTGTAGCTGCCACGATAGTGCTGCGCCCGCGGCGGCCAGTTGTGAGCATGTTCCAAAGACTCGTCATCATGAGACCCTCCCCTGGGTACATACCTGGGTATCGGCGTGCCATCTGACGTAGTCATGATAATACGCGGGCCGACGCGTGGCCCACACTTGCGCTTTCTTGAGAGTTTATCCCGGCCAGGACACGGCGGGATGCCATCCTTCGCGCACAGTGCGAAGGATGGAACTCAGAACAACTCCGGCCCAAAACTTTTGGCCGCTCGCCGTCTTTAGGCGTTCCACTACCACTCAACCGCCACCGCGCTCATCGCGTATGCGCAGCCACACACTCACTTAATCCTCTATCCCGCTCCCAAAACTGCGGATGCTCGGTCCTCGGCGCAAGCGCAGCCTGAGTCGCCCAAACTTCGACCGCGGAGTTTTCGAGCAAAGACCGCACTGCACGGCGCGGCCACCCCTCTGTGCGTGTTTCCAGAGAGAGAGTCCCTGCGCTCATCCTCTGTTGCAACGCTTGAGTATTCACTGGCCCCCAAGGACTTTCCACTCAACCAAGCCCTCCAGCTGCGGCCCACTCCGGTCTTGTCTGGGGCAGACTCTGCAGCTGCTGGCTTCCTTCGATAATGCCGTACGACTCAACAACGCCGGGAAAGAATCCGTAGTGATGCAATGAAGCCTGCAATGCATCCACAGTCGAGTCCAGCAACAAGTCCCCCAACTCGCTCGGAACTCAACCGTTGGATACAACTTCGAATCTAGGCCACGGAACCAAGGTAAACAATACGCCTTTGGCTGCAAAAAGCCCTCACCCAATCAGTGGCCGCTCCGCCAATTCAGTAACCGCCAGAAGTTACTTCCGGACCCTCCCCCGCCTTTGCAGAGAATTACATGCGTCCGTAGCAAAATGGGGATATGCAACCCCTCTG
>DATKWA010000133.1:0-3292 GCA_035529815.1 Occallatibacter sp.
TGCGGTGGTCCCGGTTGTTCGGACAGGTTTTTCGGGTTCTTAAGTGGAAAAATTGTTCAGCTAGTCGTCGTGGCGGTGGGAATGTGAAAATCGGCTTCATCGATTTTCAAGGTCTTGTGGGAAGGGTGGAAAACAGTTCCATCGTTTTCCAGGCTTTCCATGAGACCGGCATTTCCACGGCCTGTCTGGTCGCGCGTTAAGCCGCCAGAGATTCTGGTGGACGGTGGAAGTATACCTGATCGGGCGTTTGCTCTCCCAGGCTGGAATGCGGTCGGCTGGAGTTATAGAACTCGAGGTAGCGGCTGATCTTGCTTCTTGCCTCTGCGACCGACTCGTAGGCGTGCAGGTAGACGTGCTCGTATTTAAGCGAACGCCAGAGGCGCTCAACGAAGACATTGTCGCACCAGCGGCCCTTACCATCCATGCTGATGTCGATCCCTTCTTTTTTGAGCCGCCCGGTAAAGGCCTCGCTGGTGAACTGCGAACCCTGATCGGTGTTGAAGATATCCGGCTTGCCGTACTTACTTAGCGCCTCTTCCAGTGCCTCGATGCAGAAGCTCACATCCATGGTGATCGACAGCCGCCACGAGAGCACGCGACGGCTGAACCAGTCGACTACCGCGACCAGATAGACGAAGCCTTGAGCCATGGGGATGTACGTTATGTCTGTTGACCACACTTGATTGGGCCGCGTAATGGCCACACCGCGCAACAGGTAGGGATAAATCCTGTGTTCTGGCGCGGGTTTGGAGGTGTTGGGCCGGCGATAGAGAGTTTCGATGGCCATGCGCCGCATCAGCGTGCGCACATGTCGGCGGCCCACTTCCAATCCTTGTTGGGCAAGCATATCGCGCAGCATGCGACTGCCGGCGAACGGATAGTTCAGGTGCAGCTCGTCGATCTTGCGCATCAGCATCAGATCCGGGTCGGAGACTGGCCGTGGCCGATAGTAGACACTGCTGCGGCTGATTTCCAAAACTTCGGCCTGCTTGGTAATGGACAACTGGTGCTCGGGTTCGATCATCGCTTTGCGCTCAGCAGTCCCGCCTTGATGAGTGCACTTTCTAAAAAATCGTTCTCCAAGCTCAGCTCGCCGATCTTAGCCTGCATCCTGGTCACATCGACCTTGACATGCTGCTCGGTCTTCTCCTCGCCAAAGACGCTGGCCGCACCCTCTTCCAGCCGCGTCTTCCAGTCTGTGATCTGGTTGGGATGCACATCAAACTGCTTGGCCAACTCGGCCAGGGTCTTTTCCCCCTTCAGCGCGGCCATGGCCACCTTCGCCTTGAAGATCGCTGTGTGATTCCGGCGTGGACGTCGAGTCATCGTTGCTCCTCGTTTCTGCCATCTTAATGGCTATCAGGGAACAACTTTTCCACTTATCTCGCTGTCCGAATTTGCCGAACCGGCTCATCAGATCGGTGGCCAGCAGGAAGATCGTGCCGCGTAGTGGATGATGGACGATAACAAAACGCACCAGCCGTCCCGCAGGCCGCCACAGCAGATCGATGGCGCGATAGCGCAGGGTAACATTCTGCTCGCCGTAGACGGGGCTTGACGCGGAGAGAAACTGGCCCTCGTCGCGGGCCAAGTCCTTGAGCTTCACTTTTTCGCCGTAGAGCCGTGGCCGTCCGCGGCGGCGACGCGCGGGCAGTTGCGCAGGCCAATAGGCCACGGCGTTCGACTTGGCGCGGGTGACAAGTTGATGCCCCTGGCCGAGTAACTGCGCGATCAGCTTGCCCGAGGCGTAGTAGGCATCGGCGACCAGAAGCAGCTTGCGATCAAGGATGCCGGCCAGAGAAAACAGCAGCAGTGCGAGCTGGTCGAGCAGGGTGCGCGTGTCGCGGTTGGACCAGACCAATCCCTCGTGAATACGCGAGACCAACGGCACGGCGGCCACATGCGCGGCTGGCCTCTGGACCAGCAGGCTGATGGCCTGAAAACTGTGTCCCATAATGTACTCCGGTTTCGAGTTGCTGGCCGACTGTTGATGGAGCAGCTTGACGGCGGGCATCTTGCGGCCTTCTTTCGCAGCCTTGATGCCGTCGGCCAGGCAGACCAGCCGCCCGCCCACCGAAACGGGCTGAAACAAGCGCAGACAGAGCTGCGCCCAGCAGCCGGTAAGTGCATCCAGGTCCAGAGCGCGGCTGTGAAACAGGTGCAGGAGGCGGCGATAGCCTCGGTTGCCGAAGCCGAAGAGGCGAACTAGGCTGGAGACGCCGGCCCGCTCCGGGCGGCACGAGAGGCCGACCAGGGCCAGAATCATCCACAGGAAGGTATGGAATCTTTTCGCGGCCGGGCGGAGTGCGCGCACGGCTTCGAACCAGGCGATCCATAGGGGCATAATATTGATGCAAGCATGATAGCCGATAGCCGTACAGTGCTATCGGTCACACGACATGCAAATCGGCATCCTCGGCGTTATGCTTTTAGTCAATGACCATCTCCAGGGAAAAGCTCTTGCTGCGGCAAATCGAGAGGGTGAAGGGGCAACTGGCTGCGCTCGGCGATCTGCGTCCGGGCAGCCTCTCGACGCAATACAACGTCTGCGGCACGCCGGGATGCCGCTGCAAGGCCACGCCGCCTGAGAAGCACGGCCCCTACTATCAGGTCAGTTTTACGCGCAAGGGAAAGAGCAGCTCGAAGTTCGTGCACACGGAAGATCTCGCCACCATCCGCCGGGAACTGAAGAACTACGAGGTCATGAAGACGCTGGTCGACCGCTGGATCGATCTGGCCACCGAACTATCCAACCTCCGCCTGGCCAACAAGCGCACCTGATTCCAGCCGAGAACTTGGCACTGTCCAGTTCGTTAACCTCATCAACAACGTCTGGCACACCAATTTCAGAACGTGGAACACCGACGACATTCATTCGCACATCCGCATCTGGACCTTTGAAAAATACGGCTCCACCCAGTCGCTCGTTGTGCCGGGTTTCAACGCGAAACATCCGCTTGTCGCCGTGTTCGCCGATGGTCGGGCGGGGATGCTTCCCGCCGAGAAAACAGGGTTGGCATTATCGCGTTCCGGCGTCCTCGTCCCGGCATTCGGCCAGAATCCGGATGGCGAAGGCACGCTCCTTCGCGTCTGGGAACAAGCTGGCAATTCCGGTGACCTCACCGTCACCCTGCCGCAGGCTTCAAAATTCACGACAGCGACCCCTGTCAACCTGCGCGGTGAAAAACTGGGCGAATCAGTCGCCATTGCCAACGGCAAGCTCACTTTCTCGCTGAAAGCCTATGCTCCAGCGAGTTTCAACTTGAGATAATTGGATGAGATGGCAGCAATT
>DATKWA010000134.1:0-4793 GCA_035529815.1 Occallatibacter sp.
CCTAAATTCGGCCACCCCGCCAGTACGGCTGACCCTGTCTGACCGCGGCGAACTCACGGTTGCTGTGCTTCAAGGACAAAGCGCGACAGGCGGCGAAGATCTGTCGAGCCAGGCGGTGAGCGAACTGCCGCTGAACAAGCGGGACTTCAGCACGCTGCTATTGCTTGCGGCGGGCACCATGACCGACTCAAACGGCGCAACCAATTTTACGCAGCAGTTTGCCATCAACGGACAGCGTGGCGTGGAAGCGGTCTTCGCGATGGATGGCGCCGACATCAGCGATCCCGAGATGGGTGGGGCAACATTCTCCAATTTCAACGTGGATGCCATCGAGCAGATTCAATCGAGCTCTGGCTGGATGCCGGCCGAGATTGGCCGCGGCGCCTCGGGATTCACGAACATCATTACCCGCTCCGGTGCGAGCGGTTTTCACGGATCGTTCTTTGAGTTTGTGCGCAATTCGGCGTTCGATGCGCGCAACTATTTCGATCACGCGACGCCTGCTTATCCGGGCAGGATTCCTCCTTTTCGCCGTAACGAATTTGGCCTGACCAACGGCGGCCCGGTCTTTATTCCACATCTTTACGACGGTCGGGGGCGCACGTTCTACTTTGCGCAGTACCAGGGCTTCCGGCAGGTGTTGGGAACCACGCAGGTGATGCCGCTGCCCACGGCGACGGAGCGCACGGGCCAGGATACGGTCACCTATCCCAACGGCTCCGTCGATACGCTCACGGTGCCGGTGAACCCGGGTATTGCGGCGGTGCTCGCGCGCTATCCGCTTCCGAACGACCCGTCTGGTCCCTTCCTGGGCCACACCTATGCAACGGCGTCAAAGGTTCCTACCGATGCCGATCAGTTTTCCGTGCGGATCGATCACAAATTCTCCTCCCGGGACCAGTTTTTTGCCCGGTTCACGTATGACAATCTGAGCGGGCCAACGACCAATCCTGACCAGACGGCGATCGACCCGTCGTTTGGTGTCGAATACCTTGACCGACAGCGAAATGTGGTGGGCACCTATACGCACGACTTCTCGCCGCGGCTTGTGCTTGAGTCGTCCCTCAGCATTCAGCGCGCCACGCCCGGGTTTCCCGCCGCGAACTACACTGACCCGGCCGTGAAATTCAACGACGGTCTGTTTGAAGCATTCAACTCGGCGGCAGGAACGGTGATGCAAGCCTACGGAAATCTCTTCCAGCTTCAAGAAAACGTCACTTATACCACTGGGAGGCACGCCTTCAAAGTGGGCGCCGAGATACGTCTGAACCGTGACACGACGTACTTTGGGATTAGTCCCAATGGCGAGTACAACTTTGGCGGTGGAGCAGCGTATGCAAGCGAATTCATCAAGTCCGCGAGCGGAACGCATGACATACTTCCAGGTGGTGTGTTTCCTGACACGCTTTCAAGCTTTCTGGCGGGCAGTCCATTTTCTTACACTGTTGCGATTGCGCCCCCCTATTTCTCGAGCGGAGAGCACATTGGAGTGGCGGCAATCAACCGCAACAACGTGAATGCCTACGTGCAGGACACGTGGAAGGTGAACAGCCGCTTCACGCTTGACCTCGGCGTTCGTTGGGAACTTTATACACCCATCAGCGAACGGGCCAAGCGCACGGCGAGCCTGCTGAACGTAAATGGCGTACTTGAGTACGTCGTGAACCCTCAGCCCGGCTATCGCACCGAATGGAAAGGGTGGGGCCCGCGCATTCAGGCGGCGTGGCAAGTCTCCAACAACTTACAGGCACACGCCGGCGGCGCGATCACGGTAATTCCTCCAAATATCTGGCAGGACAATTATCTAACGGGCTCGACGCCCTTTGCTGTGGCGCCGCGGCTTCTGTCTGCGGCGAATGCGCCCATCAGCTATGGGTTTCAAATCACGCCGGCACAGTTGCCGCGCGCTTATACTCTGGGCGGCGCCGATATGTTTCCGACCGACCAGACCAAGACCGTTGCACCCAACACGCCGATGGATGTGGATCGCTATGAGCAGGACGTGGCGGCACTCACGCCGGGCCACGTGGTGAGCGATCTGACTCTGTCGGGCATCGCTCCCAACTTTGGCAACGCAACGCTGTATACATGGACTGCGGGCCTGGAACGCAAATTTGGCAACCTGACGGCGGATGCGAATTATGTGGGCACAGTTGCAGAGAAGCTCCCGCGGACCAGCTTTCCCAATGCCTATCCCGGCGCCGATTCCAGCTTTGCCCCGTATACCAGATTCGACAGTGCAGGCAATGTGATCGGTGGCTTCGGAACCATCAATCAAATTACGGCAACAGCACACTCCAACTATCACGCGTTGCAGACGTCACTCTCCGGCACCGTGCCGCACGGCGGCCCTGGCATCCAGGCCAGCTACACATGGGGCAAGTCCATCGACGACACGAGCCAGGTGGGTGGTGGCACTGGGTCCACTGGAGCCATAACGCAGGGAAACGCGCAGAATCCCTTTGACACACACGCTGATAGAGGCCCGTCCACGTTCGATGTAACTCATGGCTTTGGCCTCAGCCTGGCCCAGGACCTGCACCTCGAAGGTGTGAACTTCCTCCACCCGGTCAGCAGGAAGGTTACTGATGGATGGGAACTGCTCAGCATCTCCAGCATCAGCTCGGGTTCGCCTTTTACGGTCTTCTCTGGTGTTCAGCAAACGGGCGCAGGGTCGAACGGGGTTGACCGCCCGGACCAGATTGCCAAACCGAATCTATCCACCGCGCGCAAAGCACGCGCGGATTATTTCGGTGCGGGCGTGAATAATGCCGCGACGTATTTCTCCATTCCCATCCATATTGCCGGCGGCACCGGTCCAAACCAGGGACGCTTCGGCACGCTGGGACGCAACACATTTCGTGGGCCGGCATACTATAACTTCGACTTTGCGCTCATCAAAGACACGCCTTTTGGCCGTCGCAAAAGCGGAGCCGAGCTTGTCGATCTGCAATTTCGCTCAGAGTTCTTCAATCTCTTCAACATCGTCAATATGGGCCTGCCTGCCAACATCCTTACGGGCTCCGGCTTTGGCGAAATCAGCAAAACAGCCGGAACCTCGCGGCAGATCCAGCTCTCGCTCAAGTTGATCTATTGATTCAGACAGCATGCCGCTCGCTGGTTGATCAGGCTCTGGTGGGTCCGTCGAAGTAGACATTCGGCTGTGGACTCCCACCCTTCGCAAGAACGCAAACGATGCATCGCCCAGTGGATTACCGAAGCAGATCGAGCGCCATTGCGGTCATTGCGGTCACGCCGGAGGGGATGGCCTCTGCATAGACAGGTGCAAATAGAGCCGAGTGCAGACTGGGCAGCGGGATGCCTGTTTTGCGGCTCTCTGCGAGTTTGACCGGATCTGCCGCGCCCAGCCAGTACATGACGGCGGGAATCTTTCCATCGAGCGAAAACAGACCCACATCTTCGCTTGCCATGATGGGCCGTGCTTCAAGAACGCGATCTTTGCCCAACGCGGCAGCAGCCGCAATACGAAGACGTTCGGCAAGGGCCGGGTCATTGTAGGTGGCAGGCGTGCTCTCGCCCAGTGTGACCATCGGCATGCGGTCGGCGGGGACACCATAGGCTTCCGCAAGTCCATTGGCAGTGCGGCGGACATCGGCGATGATTGCGTCGCGTACGGCGGGCGAGTACACGCGCAGAGTGAGGCCCATCGTTACTTCGTCGGGAATAATGTTGTTCTTTGTTCCGCCGTGAATGGTGCCGACAGTGAGCACGGCCGGCTGCTGCGGATCGATTTGACGGCTGACGATTGTCTGTGCCACCAGCACAAACTCAGCGGCCAGTAAGATGGGGTCCTTGCCTGCCTGAGGTGCGGAGCCGTGGCCGCCGATGCCGCGTATGGTCACGGTGAGGGCGTTGTCGCTGGCCAGCAGCGGTCCACCTTTGATGCTGACGGAGCCAGCCGGCACATCGTTTGAATCGTGCTCGGCAACTACAAAGTCGGGACGGCCGAAACGCTGATAAAGATTGTCGGCGAGCATCGCAGAGGCACCCTGGATCACTTCCTCGGCGGGCTGGCCAATCAGCATCAACGTTCCATGCCACTGGCTATTGCGCGCGGCCATCTGCTGCGCCATGCCCAGCAGTACGGTCATATGCAGATCGTGACCGCAGGCGTGCATTACGCCAACTTGTTGCCCCTGTGCGTTGGTGGTCTTCACGGTGCTGGCAAAATCCAGGCCGGTCTTCTCTTCGACGGGCAGTGCATCCATATCGGTGCGGATCAGCAGCCTTGGTCCGGCGCCGTTCTCAAGGACAGCGACCACACCAAAGGCCTGCGTGCCGTCTTCGTATTTGCCTACGTGCTCGGTGACTGTGTAGCCGAGCTTGCGCAGCTCACCCGCGAGAAAGGCCGATGTCTGCTCTTCGTGGCGCGAAAGCTCAGGGCTGCGGTGCAGGTGCTTATAGGTCGCGGTAAGAGCCGGGACCTGGGCTGCGACGGAGCTGGTTAGATCGGCAGGGACCGCGGAAGTTTGCGCCGCAAGCGGCAAGGCGGAGGCAGCGATGACGGCAACACAGATAACGCGAAGGCGCATTGGGACAATCCTCCAGACGCGAGCCAGCGGATAGCTTTATGCGCCAGCCTACCATAGTGCAGCATCGACAAAGCCTGCTTCAGCGAGGAAGCAGCACCACACGGGCGGAATGAACGAAACCTCTGGTTGTGCATTTGCGTATCGCTGAATGGGCCGGATGCTACACTCCGGCAAAAGGGATGAGTGCATGAAAGCGAGTGCAATAGCGTTTCGTCTGCGGATGGTGATCATGGTCGCCAT
>DATKWA010000135.1:0-21884 GCA_035529815.1 Occallatibacter sp.
TGATGCTAACTGTTAACTCTTTACCCTTTTCTTGACTGATGTGGGCCGCGTAGCTAATGTAAGAAAACAACCAGCGTCGCTTCGCTCCGACTCTGGCCCACATCACCGGAATCACCGGCCCACTTCACCGGAATACGCACGTGCGGGAGTGGAGTTTGTCGTATCCCACCCTCGCGGCAGAAAAAAGGCGCAAGGATGGGGCATCCTCAGTGATTTGTTCGGAAGGGTTTTAAGAAACCGGATGGGTGGGGCACTTGGCGAGTTGATGCGAAGCCCCGCTCATCGCGATGAGGCTGTCATACACGGGGCACAGTTTCTCAGCGCACACTCTGGCTCCTGGGAGGGTGACGAACGGGCCACGTGCGGCCCGGGATTCAGCTTCGGATGAATGCCAGGATGTCGGCATTGATTACGCCGGCATTTGTGGTCATCATGCCGTGGGGGAAGCCGGGGTAAATTTTGAGCGTGGCTTGTTTGAGCAGCTTAGCCTGCAGCAGTGAAGCGTCCTGATAGGGGACGATCTGATCATCGTCGCCCTGCATGACGAGAGTGGGCACGGTAATGGCTTTCAGATCGTCGGTTTGGTCTGTCTCAGAGAAAGCCTTGATGCCTTCGTAGTGGGCGAGCGCGCTGCCCTTCATTGCCTGACGCCACCAGTTGCGGATGATTCCCTGCGAGGGTTTGGCGTCGGGTCTGTTGAAGCCGTAGAACGGGCCTGAAGGAACATCGAGAAAAAACTGGGCGCGGTTTTCCGCCAGTGCTTTGCGGAAGCCGTCGAAGACTTCGATCGGCGTTCCGCCGGGGTTGGTTGCGGTTTTGAGCATGAGCGGGGGAACGGCGGCGATGAGCACAGCCCTGGCAACGCGGCCCTGAGGCTGGCCGAACTTTGCGACATAGCGCGCCACTTCTCCGCCGCCGGTTGAATGGCCGATGTGGACTGCGTTCTTGAGGCCGAGATGCTCGAACACTGCCGAGGCATCGGACGCGTAATGATCCATGTCGTGGCCGGTTTCCACCTGCGCCGAGCGGCCGTGACCGCGCCTGTCATGCGCAACGACGCGATAGCCGTTGGCAAGGAAGAACAGCATCTGGCTGTCCCAGTCGTCGGAAGAGAGAGGCCAGCCGTGATGAAAGACGATGGGTTGCGCATCCCTGGGTCCCCAGTCCTTGTAGAAAATCTGCGTACTGTCGCTGGTCGTAATCGTTGGCATACTATTCCCTCCTGTGGTTGGTGGTGTGTTTAGAGAAGCCGTGATCGGATGGAGACAAGGAACGAGTTCTGCGATTGCTGCTCCCCGTATCAATCAATCCCTGTACAAATCAATCTCCGTACAAAACAATCTCCGTACAAAACAAAGGGTACGCCTCGGAGCAGCGAGAAGACGAGGGGAAGGACGGCGGCTGATGCCGGCAACTCAATGCTGCCGAGTCGAATCGACGAGGAAGATTGGGCACTGAACGGTTTGAATTGTGCGCATGGCGACACTGCCGATGGTGGCGCGGCTATGAGAGCCGCCTCGCCCGCCTTCTGTGAGCATGACCATATCGCATTTTTCCGACTCGGTGACTTCCGCGATTGTGCGCGCCGGCCCGGAGCCAGTGACCAGGGCGTTTGCCTTGAGATTTCTGGCTCGCAAGGCCTGGGCAACTTTCTCAATGTATTCGAGCAGTGTGGGTCCTTCGGAGTCGGCCTCTGGAACGCCGAGGAGCAGCAGTTCGCTGCCGAATGCCTGGGCGAATATTCTTGCATAGCTGAGGGTGTCTTCCGCACTGCGCGAGCCATCGAGAGCTACGAGCAACCTTTGAAAACGGATCTGCTGGTTGCGCGCATGGTTGGGGTGAATGAGGAGGATTGGAACGCGGGCCCGACGGATGGTTCGCTCTGCGGTGTCGCTGACAAAGAACCGCTCGATGCTTGAGTTGCCGTGCGTGGTCATGACGATCAGATCTGATCCCAAATCGCGCGCCATTCCGGCAATGACGACGTCCGGCTGGCCGACCTCCGTGGCCTGGTCCACTTTGAGGCCGGATTGCTGCAATTGGGCAGCCTTCTGCTTGAGATACGATTCGTCCGTCGCATGCGTGGCTGCAGTGACGGCGGAAAGCAAGGTAAGCCTGGAAGCGAGCGACCGGGCCAGAAACTCTGCAATCGGGAGCGCCATTTCTGCATTGGATGAACCGTCCAACGGCACAAGGATATCTTCGAGCGTCTCGTCTTGCTCGGATCGTCCTTCTCTCTCATACGGGAGTAAATACTGGCCGGAGTAGAGCCGGCCGAGGTGCTCGGTCAATGGGACTGGTTCGCCAAGGCGGGAGCGCACAAAGGACAACCAAAAGTAGATGGCGGGGATGAAGAGAAAGTAGGCCCAGGCGCCGTGCATGAATCGCTCAACGAAGATGATGATGGTTGCGGCAGAGGTGAGGAGCGCGGCAACGATTGAACCGGAGAGCGGGAGCCATTGGCGGATCGAGTTGAGTCGGCCCTGGATGCGCAGGGTTCGCTTGGCCGCTGCCCATCCCGTCATGCTGAGGAGGACAAAGACGCCGACAGCATAAAGCGAGAGATAAATATCCTCCTGTGTGCCAAGGAAGATGAAGCAGACGCAGACGATTCCCACTTCGATCCAGACAGGCAGGGCGGCCACGTCGAACCTGTTGCGCTGCCCCATGCGGGCTGGCACGTAGTGGCGATAGCGAAGACCGAGGGCGAGATTCTGCAGTCCCTGTGCGCTGGCCGCGGCTGCCGACCCCAGCACCACGACGCCGATAAATGTTCCGAGATATGCCAGTGGGAGCGGGAGGATTTTATCCATTGCCTGGGTGAAGACGGAGACGTGGTCGTTGGTTGAGTCTGACAACGCGAAGATGGCCGGGCCGACGATGAGCATGGTCGCGCTTGTGGTGCCCATGGCGATAAGGAGGCTGCGAAATGCTTTGCGGCTTCTCTGTTCGGGTGTGCCGTCATAGGCAGCGACCAGATTGGCGAAGACTTCAATTCCGGTCATGAGCGCTAACAGGCGAGAAAATCCGCTGAGGGTGAAGCGCAGGAATCGTGGATGAAAGGCTTGCAGGTTGAAATCGGGGAGGTGAAAGCCCATCTTCCAGATGGTGGCCCCGATCATTGTCCACAGGAGGAGAAGCACGCCGAAGGTTGCGGGGCCAAAGGCCCGGGCCGCGGCTCTTGGACTGCGATTGACGAGCCACCCGATCAGGAGACTGAGTGCCACAGCAAGAATGGAGCGGAATTTGAATCCATGAATGTCCAGATCGAGGAGCGGGAGACGGTCTGCGATGAGCGTGACGAGAGCAGCAACGCTGACCAGGAAGGTGAGGGTGTACTCGACGAAGGTAATGGCGGAATTGACTTTGACGGCCCAGGCGCCGAACTCCTCTTCGGTGAGGCCACTGCCACCGGTGCCATCTGTAACCCAGCGGATGACCTGGCGGTACATCAAGGAGACGACCACAACCGTGAGGACCACAAGCCAGACGGTTGCGCCAAAGGTGACGCGAGCCACGCCGGCCAGAATGATGAACTTCAAGAACGGGCCAAAAACATACAGGGGCGAACTTGCGGGATCGCCGCCGCCAGCCAGGGCACCATCAAAGGAGTTTCGCAACCTGTGCGATATATGTGCCGTGATTCACCTCAGTTGGTCGTACTGCCTCAGTTGATCGTGCTGACGATCCGTGGCTCTGTGCGGGGATTGCATGGCAGGCCGAGAAGCCCGTAGATGCATTAGAAGTGCCAAGTCAACTATAGCTGAGACGATTTGCAGTTCCCGGGGGCCTGGGCTACCAAGAATTGAAGGGTACGGGCGTGGCCCGTACCCTTCGGTTTGAGAGGCTGGATTTCTTACGGGGTCTCAGAGGGTTACGCCGTCCAACTTGGCCTGGTACTCGACGATCTTCTTGATGACGTCGTAGGGGGCGTTTGCGGGGACCTGGCGTCCGTTGATGAGGAGGGTGGGGACCTGGTTGATGCCGAGATCCTGGGCCAGCTGGACGGAGGCCGCGACGTCTGCCTTGGTTTGGGGCGTGTCTGCGCAGGCGGCTACCTTGGCGGGCACGAGACCGGCCTTGGTTACGGCGCTGTTGAGGGTGAGGGTTGTGCCGTCAGGGGTCGAGAGGCCTTCCTGACCTTCAAAGACGGCGGAGGCGAACTGGAAGAAGGCCGAACTGCCGCCGAGGTTTGCTACGCAGACGCCGTAGTTGGCGGCGGCGACGGCTTCAGGATGAACGGCAGCCAAGGGGTAGTTCTCAAAGACGATGCGGGCCTTAGGGAAATCGACGGCCAGCTTGTCCATGTTGGCCTGCGCCTCTTTGCAATGGGGGCACTCAAAGTCTGCGAATTCGACCAGCTCAAGATCCTTGGAGGCTGCTCCACGATAGGGGCCGTTGGCCTGCTGCTGCATCTTGGCGCGGAAGTCGGCGAATGGGTTGGCACCGAAGGCAACGATCTGGTCGCCGGTGATGATGTGCTTGCCGTCTGGGAGTGCGAAGAACTCAAGCGCGGAGGGCTTTTGCTTGCCGCTCTTGTCGCCGACAAAGACGACGACCTTGCTGATGCCTTCGACGGGAGTCTTGAAGATGGCCTGGACTTGCCAGATGCGCTCGGCGTCGTAGCCCCAGCTTGCGGTGAGGAAGGCATTGACGGTTTCAACGGTGGGGAGTGGAGCGGTGAAGTTTTTTGGATCGGGCTTGGGGAAGACCGGTGCGGTGGTAGGCACCGGAGCGACGGGGGTCTGCGCCGGCGCTGCGGGAACCTGGGTCTGCGCGGAAGCCTGGACGAGGCACAGGGACAAAGCGGCCAGCACGGCAGTGCCAGCAAAACGGACGGACGGACGGATCAAGCTGTTTCTCCTTATTTCGCGGGAATGTACCCACAATCTAGCTTATACCCCGGATTTGGGGGCTACACCTGGACTTTGACGGCGATGGGAAACCTGCGTCCCGTGCCGAACGACTTGGGCGTGACCTTGAGCACCGGGGCGGCCTGCTGGCGCTTGTACTCGGAACGCTCAACGAGGCGCACCACCTGTTGGACGAGAGAGAGGGGAAATCCGTTTGCAGCGGCGATGCGCTCTGGGGTTTCGTAGCGCTCGACGTAGGCTTCGAGAATGGGGTCGAGGACGTCGTAGGGGGGGAGCGAGTCGGTGTCCTTCTGGTCGGGGCGCAGCTCGGCGGAGGGCGGCTTGTCGAGGATGGCGGCGGGGATGACTTCCCCGTTTCGGTTGAGCCAGCGGCAGACGGCGTAGACGCGCGTCTTGACGAGGTCTCCGATGACGGCGAGTGCGCCGACCATGTCTCCGTAGAGGGTGCAGTAGCCGACGGCCATTTCGGATTTGTTGCCAGTGGTGAGGACGAGGGCGGAGAACTTGTTGGAGAGGGCCATGAGCAGGACGCCGCGGATGCGGGACTGGATGTTTTCCTCGGTGGTATCGGGCGTGGTTTCGGTGAAAAGGGGCTGGAGGGAGTGGGTGAACTCGGCGAAGAGGGCGCTGATGGGGATGGTTTCAAAGCGGATGCCGAGGTTGGCGGCCAGCTGGCGGCTGTCGTCAATGGAGCCGGAGGAGGAATAGGGGCTTGGCATGCCGACGGCGATGACGTTTTCTGGGCCGAGTGCGTCTTTGGCGATGGCGGCGACGAGGGCTGAGTCAATGCCGCCGCTGAGGCCGACGAGAACTTTGCGGAAGCCGCACTTGCGGACGTAATCGCGTGTGCCGAGGACCAGGGCACGGTAAGCGGCCTCGGTGTCGTCTTCTGGAGGGGATGGGATGGGCGGGGTCTGGAAGGGGTCGAGGACGACAAGGTCTTCTTCGAACGATGCGGCCTGTGCGATGAGTTCGCCGCGCGCGTTGAGGGCGAGCGAGGAGCCGTCGAAGATGAGGCTGTCGTTGCCGCCGACCTGATTGGACATGAGGACGGGGATGCCGTCGCGGCGGGCGATAGCGGCGAGCATCTGGCGGCGGATGGCGCGCTTGGAGTGCCAGAAGGGGGACGAGGACAGGTTGATGTGGAGTGCGGGCTGCTGGCGCATCAACTCTTCCATGGGATCGACGGTGTAGAGGCGGCGCTGCCAGAAGTTCTTGTCGTTCCATGCATCTTCGCAGATGGTGATGGCCAGGCGCACGCCGTCGAGTTCGACGACCTGCTGCGAGCGTGCGGCGGTAAAGTAGCGCTGCTCGTCGAAGACGTCGTAGAAGGGCAGCAGACGCTTGTGCTGCTCGAGCAGGAGCTTGCCGCGATCGAGCAGGACGGCGGCATTGACGGCGGGCTTGCCGGAATCGGCTGGAGCGGGCAGGGCGACGCCGACCAGCACGGCGGTGGACAGTGCGCTGGTGGCGGCTGCCAGCTCATCGACGGCCGAGCGACAGCGGGCCAGGAAGCTGGGCTTCTCGAGGAAGTCGGCCGGGGGATAGCCGCAGAGAGCGAGCTCTGAGAATACGGTGAGGCGCGCACCGAGGGCAGCGGCGCGGCTGCTGACGGCGACGATTTTATCAAGGTTTCCGGTGAAATCTCCGACCGTAGGGTCTATCTGGGCGAGTGCGATGTTCACCTTTTCAGTTTACAGCGGCAAGCAAAAGGGCCGTCCCTGTGGGGACGGCCCTTTTGTCGAACTTTTATTTGCAGCTTACGTTCCGGTGCCGGCAAAGACCACGCCTACAGTGCGGAGAATGATGCTGAAATCGAGCCAGATGCTCCAGTTTTCGATGTAGGTGACATCGAGGGAGACGTAGCTGGCGAAGGATGGGTCCTGACGGCCCTGGACTTGCCAGAGGCCAGTGATGCCGGGGGTGACGTCGAGTCGGCGCAGGTGGCTGAGCTTGTACTCCTTAACCTCGCTGGCAATGGGGGGACGGGGGCCGACGATGCTCATTTCGCCCTTGAGGACGTTGATGAACTGAGGCAGCTCGTCGAGGGAGTACTTGCGGAGGAAGCGTCCGAGCCTGGTGATGCGGGGATCGTTCGAAATCTTGAAGAGAACGTCGTCGCGCTCATTCATGTGCAAGATGTCTGCGCGTCGGGCGTCTGCATCGCGGACCATGGTGCGGAACTTGGCGCAGAGGAAGACGCGGCCTTTCTTGCCGATGCGCTCGGACCAGTAGAGGGCTGGCCCCGGCGAATCGAGTTTGACGGCAATTGCGACAGTCAGCAGGAGCGGCGACAGAACGATGAGCACCAGGGCGGAGAAGATAAAATCGAAAACTCGCTTGAAGAGCAGGCCGATCTCGGGCACATGGCCGCAGTGAAGCGGAATGGTGGGAAACTGTCCGATGTACTCGATGGGGCTGTTCCAGGCCAGTCCGTTGTACATGTCGGGCACCACGCGAAGGTCGATGCCGTGGGTGCGGGCCTGCTCGAGCACCTCGGGCACCAGACTGGTTTCGCAGGGCGATGTAAAGAAAATCTCGTCGACAAACTGCTTGCGCGCGAACTGGAAAAGAGTGTCGAGCGTTCCGACGACATCTGCCGAGGATGTGGCGGGGCGCTGGGCGGAACCAGGCAGATCGATGAATCCCTTGAAGGTGTAACCGAGGTGGCGGATATTCTCTAGATGATGGCGGAGCGCATGCGCCTCTGGCCCGGTACCGACGATGAGCATATTGCGGGTGCCGACACCGCGGTCGTAGCGGTGATAGAGGAGAATGCGATACACAAACCGGCGCATGCCCAAGGCAACGGTGACCAGACCTACGGTGAGCAGGACGATACCTCTGGGGATGTCGTTCACACGTAGGAGGTAGAGGGCGCCTGTGAGCAGCAGGCCGGAGGTGAAGCAGGCCTGCATGCTGAGCCTCTGCTCACGCAGGATGTTGGGCAGGCGCGCTGGAGTGTAGAGATGCAGCCTCCTGCTGACAACAATGAGGGTAATCGCGAACCCACACAAAAGGGCCATCATCATCCACACCGGGTGGCCTTTGAACAGAGTTCCCCGCCAGAAGCCCTGGACCCCTGCCAGCGGGCCTTGATGGAGCGTGTACATGGTGGCGATGAGTCCGGCCGCCAAGATGGAAACCACGTCCAGCACCATCCAGAGAGTTGAGGTGCCCCTTGTAGTGCGAGTGGATTCGTTTGCCAAGCCTCCTTCCCATTCTCGGGATGAAGCCATTGACGCTGATAGTCTTTGCCAGAATTCCGAAGTCGCCATTTGCGTTCCGCAGACCTCAAAGGTTCAAAAACTATGAGAGTTATCAGGGGTAAACTCCCCGAGGGAAACCAGCAATGAGCCAAATTCCGTGCGCGTCAGCCAGATACTTTGACTTGACGTGATTTCGTTGACCTTCGCTTACCAAGGCTGAGCACCTTAGATGCGTTCCGCCGAAAAATGGCAGTGGGCGCAATCATCAAGGTTCTCTCCTCGGAGCAAGTCTCTCTCTCTCTGCGTTCGCGTTACCATCGTCAATCCGATCCGCAAGAAAACCGAACCCGGCGGATTGCAACAAAAAGATGCGTGAGGTCCGTTGAACTTATGAAAGCGAATGACATGTCCCGCTATTACAAGCAAAAATCACCAAGACGGCGTTGATTGAAAGTAAAGCAAATTAAACAACCGTTGACTGGGGGTGATTCGCCTGGGCCCTAGGAAGTTGATCCCGCATACTATCTTACCTGTAGCGCTCGACTCTCCGCGAGAAAAGTTCTGTCGAGTTAAAAAGTTTTGTCCATTTAAGGATGGACCCTCTTGCGCCGAGATCGCAAGGGAAATCTGCTACGACTTTAGTTACGATCTAATGACTCTCCAATTACATCGGCAATACATAGTCATCCAGGGTTAAGAATTGTTGAATATTGGGGTCGGCTGATTCCATAAACCCTGCCAAAGGACCAAAATAGGTGGCCTGCCCCTGATGAAGGAACAGCACGGTATCGGCAAGGCTCTCGGCAAAACGCATGTCGTGTGTGACGACGATGCTGGTGAAGCCGAGCTGCTGCTTTAGCCTCTGGATGAGATTGCCGAGGCGCCGGGCGATGATGGGATCGACCATGGTTGTGGGCTCGTCGTAGAGGACTACATCTGGCTGCGCGGCGAGGGCTCGGGCCATGGCGACGGCGCGCTTGCGGCCCGTGGAAAGACTTGCCGGCAGCGCGTCGGCCACGTCTTCTGCGCCAACCATGGCGATCAAGCGTTCGACGATCTGAATGATCTGCTCCTCGTCCAAGCCGCCACGCTCACGAAGGGGAAAGGCGACATTTTCGCGGACGCTCATGGAGTCAAACAGGGCGCCATTTTGGAAGACCATGGTGACGCGCTTGCGGATGGCGTTCATTTCTTCTTCGCCGAGACCGACAATCTCCTGATTGTCAACGCGAATCGAGCCTGAATCCGGTTTGAGAAAGCCCATTAACAGGCGCAGTGACACTGACTTGCCGACGCCGCTGCGGCCAAGAATACAGAGCGTCTGGCCGCGCTCGACCTGGAAGCTGACGTCTTCCAGAACCGGGCGGCCATCGAAGGAGATGGAGACATGGCTGAAGGAAATGAATGGCCCGGGGGTTGAGCTGGCCGACTGCTCGCGGACGGGCGCGGTTGTTTCCGGAGCGCCGGCGTCCATGGCGTCGACAAAGGCTTCCGGTGACGGCGGATTGGATGGCAAATCGGACATAGCGGCAAAAGCAGGGTACGAAATCAGCTTACGCGAAAAGCCCCTGCCAATGGATCAGTGGGCGCGGCCGAGGTCGTCGGGGGAGTTGATATTTAAAAACCACCGGTCCGGGAGCAGGCCCTCCGGATGCTGAACCTGCCCAGCCTGGTCGAGTGACTCCACCTCAACGATGGTTGCCGTTTGACCCAGGCTGGCCGCGGCGGACTGAAAGGCGGCGAAGCATCCGAGCCGGCCGGCATGGAGCTCGAATTGGAGCGCGGGCAGAACGGCGCGGTCGAGAACGGCGGGGAATGTCTGGACGAATGCGGTGACTGAAGTAAGGGCCACAGCACTGTTAGTAACGTAGGCCCGGTTGAGCAAAAACCGGACCAGGGATGGGGGCATCAGCGGCTGGTCTACGGGCAAAAAAACCGCCCAACGGGCTGGGGTGGACTCAAGGGCGGCGCAAATGCCGGCAAGCGGACCGAGGTCGGGCTGGGCGTCCGGAACCACGCTCGCAAAGGCCTGAAGGGGTGCGCGTGCGCCTGCGATGGAAACGGCATCGAGACCTGCCCCGCGCAGGATTCCGAGGGCATGAGCGACGAGCGGCTTCCCACGAAACTCGACCAGGGCCTTATCCGTGCCCATGCGACTGGAGCGTCCGCCGGCGAGGACGAAGCCGGCGGCATCGGGCGTGCGGATGGGTTCCGGGGGACTCAGTTGGCCGCTTCCTCCAGAAAGCGGATGAGCGACTCGATGCCCAGCGAGAAGTTCTTGAGGTGAAACTTTTCGTTGGGCGCGTGCAGGTTGTCATCGGGCAGGCCAAAGCCCATCATGACGCTGGGAAGGCCGAGATGGCGGTCAAAGTCGCCGACAATGGGAATGGACCCACCGGAACGAATGAAGACAGTGTCCTTGCCCCAGACTTCATGGAGGGCGCGCGTGGCTGCCTGAATGTACGGGTTGTTGACCGGGATGAGGCAAGGATCGCCGGCGTGAATGAGGCGCACGTCGACTTCGACGCCATCGGGCGCAATCTTCTCCACGAAGCTCTTGTATTGGGCGAAGGCCTTGGCGGGAGTCATGCCGGGAACCAGACGCATGGAGACTTTGGCGGTGGCCTTGGCGGGAATGACGGTCTTGGCGCCTGCGCCGATGAAGCCGCCGGGAATGCCGTGGACATCGAGCGTGGGCCGCGCCCAGGTGCGCTCAAGCACGCTGTAGCCTGGCTCGCCAACAAGTCTCTTCGAACCGACTTCGGAGATACGATAGTGCTCCTCGTCGAAGGGCAGGCTCTGCCATGCGGCAAGTTCCTCGGGGCTGGGGGGCACGATGTCGTCGTAGAAGCCGGGAATCTGGATGTGGCCGTTTTCGTCCTTGAGTTTGGCGAGAATCTGCGCCAGCGCGACGAAGGAATTGGGCGCCGCGCCGCCGTACATGCCTGAGTGCAGGTCGGTGCGCGAGCTGCGGACTTCAAGCTCGGTATAGATCATGCCGCGCAGGCCGACGCAGAGCGTAGGCAGGCCGGGGGCGAAGAGCTCGGTGTCGGAGACGAGGGCGAAGTCGGCCTTCAACTCGGGCGGTTTGGAGGCAACAAAATTGGCAATTCCCTCCCCTCCGACTTCTTCTTCTCCTTCGAGGAGCACGCGCACATTGATGGGGAGTTTGCCGGTGGCGGCGAGCAGCGATTCGAGCGCCTTGACCTGGGCGACTACCTGCCCCTTGTCGTCGACAGCGCCGCGGGCGTAGATGTTTCCGTCGCGGATGGTTGGCTCGAAGGGCGGCGAGAGCCACTCGTCGAGTGGATCGGGGGGCTGGACGTCGTAGTGGCCGTAAACCAGCACCGTGGGCTTATCGACGGCATGAAGCCAATCGGCATAGACGAGCGGGTGGCCTTCGGTTTCGATGAGGCGCACGTTTTCCATGCCGATGCGCTTGAGGTCGGCGGCGAGGACTTCAGCGGCGTGACGGCAGTCGCCGTTGTGCTCGGGCAGTGTGGAGATGGAGGGAATGCGCAAGAGCGCCTTCAGGTCATCGAGGAAACGCGGGTAGTTTTGGCGTGCAAAATCAATTGCGGATGAGGACATTAGGAAAAGCTCCCTTCTAAAACAGACAGATGAGAGTATAGATCGCTATCTGGCTCTGCTGCCGTGCTGCACGCACTTGAGAAATGAGCTGTTCAGTAGCGGCCGACGGCGGGATCGACTTCGAGCGACCAGGCGTCGATGCCGCCGCGCAGGGACTGCGCCTGCTCAAAGCCCTGGTTGCGCAGCCACACGGTGACGTTCATGGAGCGAATTCCGTGGTGACACACGATGACCAGGCGTTCTTCCGGGTCGAGTTCATGGTGGGCGCGTGAAGGTACGTCGCCCATGGGCATGAGCAGGCTGCCGTCGATGCGCGTGGTGGAAAACTCCCACGTTTCGCGGACATCGATGAGCCGTGCGCCGTTTTCCTTGAGCAGGGCTGCGGCTTCGGCTGCGGAAATTTCGTAATCCATGATGATTCCAGTGTAGAGGGTGCACATCGGCGGCGGTAAAACCGCCGCCGATGCGAAGCGGGATTATTTTGCGGGCTCGGCCGGTTCGAGGCCGCGCGTTTTAAGCATGGGTCCGATGCTGGGATCTGCGCCGAGCCAATCTTTGTAAGCTTTGGCGAGATCTTCGGTGTTTCCGCGGGAAAGAATCATCTGGCGGAAGCGGTCGCCGTTGGCGCGGGTGAGACCGCCGTGATCGACAAACCACTGATAGGCGTCGTCGTCGAGCATTTCTGACCAGAGATAGGCGTAGTAGCCAGCAGCATAGCCGTTGCCCCAGATGTGCATGAAGTAGCTGGAGCGGTAGCGCGGCGGGACCGTGCTGAGGGCGAGGTGCGTTTTGGTCAGCGCTGCTTGCTCAAACGTGTCGGGATTCTGGAGCGGCGCAGTGGCCGGGAGGGTGTGCCACTGCATGTCGAGTTCGGCCGCGGAGAGCAGTTCAGTAAGCATGTATCCCTGGTTGAAGGTTTTGGCTTTCTGGATTTTTGCGGCCAGTTCGGCAGGCATGGGAGCGCCGGTCTTGTAGTTCTTTGCGTAGTGCGGAAAGACGGCCGGATCACTGGCCCAATGCTCGTTGAACTGCGACGGAAATTCGACAAAATCGCGCGGGACCGAGGTGCCGGAGAGGCTGGGGTATTTGGTGTCGGCGAACATGCCGTGGAGTGCGTGGCCGAACTCGTGGAACATGGTGGTTACGTCGTCGAAGGTAAGCAGCGCTGGCTCGCCGGCGACAGGCTTGGCGAAGTTGGCGACGTTGTAGACGACGGGCAGAGTGCCGAGCAGCTTGGACTGGCCGACGAAGACGTCCATCCATGCGCCGCCGTTCTTGTTGTCGCGCTTGAAGTAGTCGCAGTACCAGAGGGCGAGCGGCTTGCCGTTGGAGTCGAAGACTTCGTAGACCTGCACGTCGGGGTTGTAGACGGGAATGTCTGTACGCTGCTTGAAGGTGATGCCGTAGAGCTTTTCCGCGGCGTAGAAGACGCCATTGTGGAGAACGTTATTCAGCTCGAAGTAGGGCTTGACCTGGGACTCGTCCAGGTCGTACTTCTGCTTGCGCACCTGTTCGGCATAGAAATTCCAGTCCCATGGCTGAAGCTTGAATCCACCCTTTTGTGCATCGATGAGAGCCTGAATGTCATTGGCCTCGCCGTTGGCTTTGGCGGTTGAGGCGGGCACGAGAGCATCCATGAATTTGAGCGCGGCTTGCGGCGTTTTGGCCATCTGGTCGGTCAACTTCCAGGCGGCATAGTTGGGGTAGCCGAGGAGAGCGGCCTTTTGCGCGCGCAACTGGGCAAGGCGGGCGATGGTGGTGCGGGTGTCGTTTTTGCCACCGCGCTCGGCGCGAGTCCAGGAGTCCTCAAAGAGCGCTTTGCGCGTATCGCGATCGGAGAGCGATTGCAGATCCGGCTGCTGGGTGGTGTTCTGCAGAGGGAGCACGTAGCCCCCAACCTTGCGGCTCTTTGCGGCTGCGGCTGCGGCGGCCAAATCGGCATCGGTCAACCCGGCGAGGGCTGATTTGTCTTTGGTGACATAGGCGGCGTCCTTGGTGGCGGCGAGCAGCTTAGAGATGAACGCTGTGGTCAGGTTTGCTTCTTCTTCATTGAGCTTTTTCAGCTTGGCTTTGTCGGCGTCGGAGAGCTTGGCACCGGCGAGCACAAACTGCTGGTAGTCGTATTCGACCAGGCGCAGCGATTCGGGGTCGAGGTTCAGCGTGTGGCGCTCATCGTAGATTTTCTGGACGCGCGCAAACAGCTTTGAGTTCAGGTAGATTGCATCCTGCATGGCAGCGAGCTTGGGAGCCACGGCGTTCTGGACCTTTTGCAGCGCAGGGTCCATGTTGGCGCCCGATACGCCGTTGAAGACCAGCATGACGCGGGTGACGAGCTGGCCGCTTTTTTCCATGGCAACGATGGTGTTTTCAAATGTCGGCTGGGCGGGATTGTCAGCGATGGCGTGGACTTCTTCGATGTTCTGCGCGATGCCGGCCTCGATGGCGGGCTGATAGTCGCTGTCCTTGATTTTGTTGAAGGGTGGCGCCTGAAAAGGCAGCGTGCTGGGCGCATAGAAGGGGTTGGAGGGGCCAAACGCGGCCTGTGCACCGGCAGCGCCTGGAGTGAGCGCGATTGCGCCAGCGGCAATTAACGTAGAGATTTGCGGCAAAAAGTTCCTCGTCCAATACTTATTGATTCTTATCATGACTGCACATACTCCCATATTCCACGGTATTTTAAAGCAATTTGCCGGGCAAGAGCTGTGCGCCAGACCCGCATTGCGGCGCGCAAAGCAGCCCGGAAGCGGCATGGCACAGTAATCTTAAAGAGATGCCCCCAATTCTTAACGCACAATCCGTGACCAAGCAATTCGGCGCTACGCCGCTTTTCAAGAACATTTCGCTCACCGTCGAAGATGGGGACCGAATTGGCCTGATTGGGCCGAATGGAGCGGGCAAGTCGACGCTGCTGGCGCTGCTGGCCGGACAGGTGGAACCCGACTCTGGAGAACTGGCCGTGCGCAAGCGCGCGCGGGCGGCCTATGTTCCTCAGGACTCGCGCTTTGCCGCGGGGCTGAGTGTGCGGCAGGTGCTGGAGAAAGCGCTGGACGCGGCCCACGTAAGCGAGGGCGAGCGCGAAGGGCGACTGCGCGAACTGGCCGGGCGCGCCGGCTTTGCCGATCTAAGTGCGCAGGCGGGGTCTCTCTCCGGCGGCTGGCGCAAGCGGCTTGCGGTTGTAGAGGCATTGGTGGGCGATCCGGACGTGATGCTGCTGGACGAGCCTACCAACCACCTGGACCTGTCAGGCATTGAATGGCTTGAGGAGCTGCTGGCTTCGTCTTCGTTTGCCGCGGTGACGGTGAGCCACGATCGTTATTTTCTGGAAAGCACATCGAGCCAGATTGTTGAGTTGAATCGCGTGTTTGCGGATGGGCTGCTGCGCGTAAAGGGAAACTTCAGCCGCTTTCTTGAAGAGAAGCAGGCGTACCTGGAGTCGCAGAGCAAGCAGCAGGAGAGCCTGCGCAACCAGGTGCGCACCGAGATTGAATGGCTGCGTCGCGGGCCCAAGGCGCGCACGACCAAATCCAAGGCGCGGATCGATAGCGCGAACGAGATGATTGGCCAGTTGGCGGCCATGGATGCGCGGACTGTGGTGAATACGGCGGGCATCGACTTTGAAGCCAGCATGCGCAAGACGAAGCGACTGGTTGAGTTTGAGAACGTGGCCTGCGCGATTCCGGCGCGGGAGGGCGCTGAAGGCGCAAACCCGAGTGCGAAAGAGGGCTCGCGGCTGCTTTTCAGTGGGCTGAATTTCATTCTTACGGCGGGGATGAAAGTTGGGCTGGTGGGGCCGAACGGCAGCGGGAAGACAACGCTGCTGCGGCTGCTGCGCGGGGAGCTTGAGCCGGCCGAGGGTTCGATTCGCCGGGCTGAGGCGCTGCGGCTGGTGTACTTTAGCCAGATGCGGGAGCTGGACGAAAGCCTGACTCTGCGCCGCGCGTTGGCTCCAGAGGGCGACGGGTTGAACTACCAGGGCCGCATGATCCATGTTGCCAGCTGGGCGGCGCGGTTTTTGTTTACGAGCGAGCAGCTTAACCAGCCGGTGCGGAATCTTTCCGGCGGGGAGCGGGCGCGGGTTTTGATTGCAAAGCTGATGCTGGAGCCAGCCGACGTTCTGCTTCTGGACGAGCCGACCAACGATCTGGACATTCCGACGCTGGAGATTCTGGAGGAGAATCTGCTTGATTTTCCGGGTGCGCTGGTGCTGGTGACGCACGACCGTTATCTGCTGAATCGCGTGGCGGGGACGGTGCTGGGCCTGGATGGGCGCGGCAACACGGGCCGGTTTGCCGATTATGCGCAGTGGGAGGATTGGCTGGCGCAGCAGGACGACACGGAAACTGGCAAGGCAACTCGACGCGCGGATGGTTCGAGCCCGGCGCAACAAGCAAGCGCTGTGCCCGCGGCGACAGCGAGCGGAAAGAAGAAGCTCTCTTACATGGAAGCGCGCGAGTTTGCGGCGATCGAGCAGCGGGTGGAAGCCTCGGACGCGCGGCTGGCCGAGGCGCGAGCGAAGGTGGAAGAGCCGGCGATCGCATCGGACGCAAAGGCGCTTCAAGAGGCGCTGGCGGAACTGGATGCGGCTCAGAATGAAAACGACAGCCTTTACGCCCGGTGGGCCGAACTGACGGAAAAGGCGGGCTGAACTGGCGATTGCGCTTAGACGGGCAAGGCGCGGTTGACTAGTATAGAGGAGTTGTCGGGTTCCAGAGCGATATGCAAAAAGACGTAAAAGTCCTGATTGCCGAAGACGAACCGAACGCACTGATGGGGCTGGCCGAGTTGATCTCCGGCTGGGGCTATGAGACGGAGACCGCGCGCGACGGCCAGGAAGCGTGGGAGAAAATTCTGGCATGGAACCCTGCGATTGTGGTGACAGATCTGAAGATGCCGCGCCTGGACGGCATGGGCCTGCTGACCAAACTGGGCGAAGACGGGACGGGGATCAATAACAATCTGGCCGTGATTGTGCTTACCGCAATGGGCTCGATCCAGCTTGCGGTAGAAGCGATGAAGCTGGGCGCGTACGACTTTCTGCAGAAGCCTGTCGACTCCACACGGCTGCGCACGATTCTGACGAACGCAACCCGTCAGCGCGCAACGGAGATTGAGTTGGAAGTGGCTCGGCGGCGGCTGCGCGAGAGCGGCGTGCTGGGCTCGCTGGTGGGCAACTCGAAGGTGATGCGCGAAATCTTTGGGCTGATTGAGCAGATTGCGCCGTCAAACGTGGACGTGCTGATTACGGGCGAAAGCGGGACCGGCAAAGAACTGGTGGCGCGGACGCTGCACGAACTGAGCCCGCGCAAAGCGAAGCCCTTTGTGGGCGTGAACTGCGCGGCGATTCCGGAGACGCTGATCGAGAGCGAGATCTTCGGCCACGAAAAGGGCGCGTTCACGGGCGCGGCCGAGAGGCGGGCCGGATGCTTTGAGCTGGCCACTGGCGGCAGCCTGCTGCTGGACGAAATTGGCGAGATGCCGAACCCGACCCAGGCCAAACTTTTGCGCGTGCTTGAAGAGCGCAAGCTGCGGCGTCTGGGCGCGCGGAACGAAATGGACGTGGACGTGAGGCTTCTGGCGGCGACCAATCGCGATCCGAACACCGCGGTTGCCGAAGGGCATCTGCGCGCCGACCTTTACTATCGGCTGAATGTTTTTAACATTCACATGCCGCCGCTGCGCGATCACATGGAAGACCTGCCCCCGATGGCCGAGGCAATGCTGGTGCAGATGAACGAGAAGCACCAGCGGCGCGTCTCGGGCATAGCGCCATCGATGCTGGACCGTCTGATGGCCTTCAGTTGGCCGGGCAATGCGCGCGAGCTGCGCAACACGATTGAGCGAGCGGTGATTCTGTGTCCGGACGGCACGCCCCTGGATGCAGGTCATCTGCCGCGGGGCTTCGGCGAGGCGCAGCAACTGGCTGCTCGGCCGTCCGACGCTACCCTGGTGCCAATCCACGTGGGCACGACGGTGGACGAGGCTGAGCGGATGCTGATTCTGCGCACGCTGGAGGCGACGGGGCAAAACCGCACGCGCGCGGCGGAGATTTTGGCCATTGGATTGAAGACGCTGCACAACAAGCTCAAGGAATACGGCCGCGACCGCCAGGAACCGGCAGGCTGAGCCATGCGCCTGAAGATCAAACTCGTTCTTGCCATCACGGGTCTGGTGTTTGTCATCGCCGCAGCGGTCTCGCTTGTCTACGCCAACCAACTGCTGCACGCCGCGGTGCGCCAGTCTTACGACACCAACTTCATGGTGGCCGAACAGATCCGGTTTGCGTTGCAGAATGCCCTGGAGGCGGGGCTGCGGGACCAGACCGTGAATCCAAACGATCCGGCGCAGTTGCGAGCGTTGATGGTCAAAGCAGTGCGCGACAACTCGGAGTTGCAGGCTGTGGTGCAGTCGGTGAACCGGTACTCGCTTACGGTGTACGACGTGAACATTGGCGACGCCCATTCGCTGACACTGCTGAGCACCAATCCGGAGAACGAAGACAAGCCGATGCCGATTCGGCCGGACTACAAGCAGCTTCTGGATGCGGGCTCGCTTCAGTTGGCGCGGACGGTCTTTGGCCCGCCGATGGTGTACGACGTGATTGCGCCGCTGGACAACAACGGCGCGCCCTTTGCCAGCGTACACGTGGGCGTGCGGACGACACTGCTGCTGGCGTTTTATGCGCCGTGGCGTAGCGAGGCGCTGACGCTGGTGGGCATTTCTCTGCTGACGGCGCTGCTGGCGGCGCTGCTGCTGAGCAACCTGGCGCTGCGGCCGATGGAGCAGATCAGCCGCCAGCTCGATCGCTGGACTTCTGCTGGCGGCGTGGGCGACAGAGCGGCTGGCGAATCGAAGGCGGCGCCCAAGCGGGATATGGCCGACCAGGTCTCGACCAAAATCGAGCGCATCGGCCAGCGCATGCGCAACGTGGAAGAGGTCTTCTCGGCGTTGACCGAGAACCTGGATCAGATTCTGGGCAATCTGCAGGACGGTATTCTTCTATTCACCAGCGACGGGCGGGCGGTTGTGGTGTCGGAGGCGGCGCGGCGGTTTCTTGCCATTGACCGCGAGAGCGTTCTAGGCCTGCACGCACACGATGTCTTCGATCCCTCGACCGCACTGGGGCAGGTTCTGAGCGAGGCATTCGATGCCAGTGCCCCCTTGGTTAAAAGAGAGGTCCGCACCGAAAGCGGGCGGCGCATCCAGGCTTCGCTCGAGTTCATTCAGGACGAGGACACGGATCAGGGCCTGGGCGCGCTGGTTGTGCTGCACGATCTTGAATCGGCGGAGGCGATCGAGTCGGAACTGGAGCTTTCACGTCGCATGGCCGCGATTGGCAGGCTCACTTCGGGGGTAGGCCACGAGGTGAAGAACCCGATCAACGCGATCGTGGTTCACCTGGAGCTGCTGAAGACCAAGCTTGGCGATGCGAGCGCGCCGGCGGTCCGGCACCTTGAAGTGATCGACACGGAGATCCATCGGCTGGACCGGGTGGTCCAGATGCTGGTGGATTTTTCGCGCCCGGTTGAGCTCGACCTGCGGGAACAGGATCTGGGCAAGGTGGTGGGCGACGTTCTCTCCCTGGCCGCGGAGGAGCTTTCGACGCGCAACGTGGAGCTGATCAGCCACACACCTGTGAATCCGCTGGTGGCCAACGTGGACTCTGACCTGCTGAAGCAGGCGGTGCTGAACGTGATCTTGAACGGGGCCCAGGCGATGCCCGAGGGCGGCACGCTGGAAGTGTTTCTGGAAGAAGACGGAAAGACGGGGATTCTCCGCATCGCCGACCAGGGCGCAGGCATTCCCGCCGAAATCCGGGAGAAGATTTTCGATCTCTATTTTACGACCAAGAGCGAGGGCAGCGGTATAGGGCTGGCAATGACCTACCGGATTCTGCAGTTACATCACGGCAGCATCGAAGTACAATCGGAGACAGGACGCGGCACGGAATTCACGTTGCGCATTCCACTCTCCGCCGCAGACTGGGGACGCCGACATCCACAGCCGGCGAGCGTTGAAATCGAGAAGGGGCTTGCGGGATGAAGTTGCCTGCCAAAATTGCTGCGTTGGCACTGCCGTTTTTGCTGGCGGGATGCGGTCATTGGCCGCATAAGCAGACGCTTCCGCCGCCTCCGCCGAGCCTTGCCCCTTCAAAAGTTCCGCCTCCGATCGTGTTTTCGCCTCCGTTGCTGACGATCCCGGATCAGGAGCAGGTGAACTACACCGATCTACCGGAGGAGACGCCGAAGCCGCCGGTGAGACGGAGGAGAGCGCCGACCAGTTCCAGCGGCGACTTGCAGCCAAGCCCCAGCGGTGAGCCGGAGGTGAGCGCGATCGGCCAGCTTTCCTCGGGCGATCCGACCGATTCCCGGCGCCAGACGCAGGCCTCAATCGACTCCATCGAGCGCAGCCTGGACGAAATCAAGCCGAGGCTGAGCGGTTCAGAACAGAAGACGGCCGCCCACATCCGCGAGTTTCTGAAGCAGGCCAAAGATGCCCTGGCCTCCGGCGACATCGACGGCGCCGGCACTTTGGCCGCCAAAGCCAGGGTTCTGCTGAACGAACTGTTGCGCTAGCGCAACGCAAGGCGCGCATTTTCTGGTAATGAACTGGAGATTTTCTCACTTCAGGGCGGCGCGTTTCTACTGTTCGCCCCAGCTCAGTTTGCTGCGCAGGGCCTCAAAGAACCCGCTCTCGCTGAACCTGACCAGCCTTACTTTGTGGGTTGAGCGGCTGCAGCGCAGTTCATCGCCGAGTTCGAGTTCGACCGCCTGTTGTCCGTCCACGGTGAGCAGGGCCAGGTTGGGGATGCCGACCACGCGCACGACGAGGCGCGCGCCGCCAGGGACGACGATGGGGCGCAGGGTGAGCAGGTGGGGACAGATGGGCGTGACTACCGTCGCATCCACATCCGGGGAGAGGATGGGCCCATTGGCCGCGAGCGAGTAGGCCGTGGAGCCGGTGGGCGTGGAGACAATGACTCCATCGGCGCGGAAGCATGCCACGCTTCTGCCGTCCAGTTCGACGGCAAACTCTCCCATGCGGGCAATGTCCCCCTTGGAGATGACAACCTCGTTCAGCGCCTCATAGCTGGAGTGCTGTTGGCCCGCGCGCCACAATTCGGCGTGGAGCATGGCGCGCTCATCGACATCGTGGCAGCCGCTGCACCAGCGTTCGAGGGTGGGATAGAGTTCAGCGAGGCGCACTTCGGTGAGAAAGCCCAGGTAGCCGAGATTGACGCCCAGAATCGGTGTGCCGGTGGAGGCAAAGACGCGCGCCGCAGCGAGAAGCGTGCCATCGCCGCCAAAAACAATGACCAGATTTGGCCGGGAGGCAGCCATGTCAGCACGATCGACCGCCGGCGCGGCGCTGGTGTACTGGCCACCCTCGCGGTCCAGCAGCGGTTCATAGCCATGCTGGCGCAGCCACGCGATCAAATCCGGAAGAAGTTTGTTGAGTTCTTCCTTGTGCGGTTTACAGACGATTGCGACGGACGCCATGGGCTCAAGTGTAACGGACTGGATGGGAAAATGCTTTTAATTTGAGGCCAACCAACGTGTGCGATTCCGCTAAACATACCACTGACCACAATTCGCATCCTTGGGGACAAATGAGGGGGAAATGTTGAATATGAAATTGACGGGGGATTATCTTCTTTTACTCAATGCTCCTTAGTAGTGGTAGAATTCGGGCGAATCAGTTTCGAAAATCGAGATTCCTGTTTAGGTTCCAGTCACAATGTGAAAGGACGTACGATGAATTGTACCCAATGTGGCACTTCACTTGATTCAGGGTCCACTTTTTGCGGAAATTGTGGCACCGCCTCTCAGAAGCTTGATCCAGCCGAAGCCGCGGTATCCGGGGCACCCCTCGCCCCCGCAGCAACCTCTCCAGAACGAGCAAGCAAGCCATGCCCGTTTTGCGGAGAACAAATTTTGACTGTCGCTATCAAATGTCGACACTGCGGATCAAACTTTGTTGCGGGAGTACCACAGGCGCAAGCCGCAGGAGGAATCACCCTAAATGCACCGGCAGGGAGCAACTCTACAACAGCGCCGTCTATCGTCATTCAAAACGTGGTGGCCACCCAAG
The DNA here is from genome assembly GCA_035529815.1 of Occallatibacter sp. Lineage (GTDB taxonomy): Bacteria > Acidobacteriota > Terriglobia > Terriglobales > Acidobacteriaceae > Telmatobacter. The sequence goes on from DATKWA010000135.1 coordinate 21,764, forward strand.
CGCCTGTTGCCGCGCACTCTGGAATCTACAAGAATGCGGGGGTGGCCTTCATTCTTTCATTCATTTTTCCTGGGGGCGGCCAATTCTATAACGGTCACGTGGGAAAGGGAATTTTTGTTCT